>JANMUX010000521.1:0-55567 GCA_031392125.1 Acidobacteriota bacterium
ATCGAGGAAGTGCTGCGGCGCTTCAAGGTGAAGTACGAACTTCGCACCTCGGCCGAAGACGCCGTATCCTACATGGCGATTGCACCACGGGCGTTACGCACCGACCGCGTCTCCAACATCCTGATGGAATTGGAGCCCGAGGGTAAGGGCGCGATCGAGTGGGTCGAGAAGTCAAAGGACAAGGTTCCGAAGTAACCGTGAAGCTGATCATTCAACCTGAAGCCGGCGTCGTTCCGATCATCCAGGCGATCAAGACCGCCAAGAAGTCGATCGACGTCTTCATTTTTCGTTTCGACCGCAATGACGTCGAAAAGGCGCTGGAGGCTGCGGTGCAGCGCGGCGTGGTGGTCCGCGCGATCATCGCCCACACCAACCGCGGTGGCGAAGCAAACCTGCGCAAGCTCGAACAGCGCCTGCTGGCGCACGGGGTGCTGGTGTCGCGCAGCGCCGACGACCTGCTGCGCTATCACGCCAAATACATGATTGCCGACTCGACCCTTCACCTGCTTGGCTTCAACTTCACCAAGCTCGACATGGACAAGAGCCGCAGCTTCGCCGTTTCGACCAAGGACAGCCGATCAGTACAGGCCGCCGTGAAACTGTTCGAAGCCGACCTGACCCGTCAGCCGTATACGCCGTCAAAGTCAAACCTGGTGGTCAGTCCGGAGAACTCACGGGAGATGCTGACCGGTTTCATCAAGGGTGCGAAGAAGCAACTCGCGATCTATGACGCCAAGTTGTTCGACCCGGCAATGGTGAAGCTGCTTCGCGAGCGCGCTGAAAAAGGCGTCGAGGTGCGCGTGCTCGGCGCCATCAAGGGCAAGTACGGCGATATCGAAGCCCGTAAGCTCGGCAACATGCGACTGCACGTGCGGGCAATCGTGCGCGATGGCACCAAGGCGTTTGTCGGCAGCCAGAGCCTGCGCAAGGATGAACTCGAAAATCGCCGCGAGGTGGGGCTGATCGTGACCAACCCGGCGATGGCGCGCGGAATGTTGAAAGTGTTCGAGAGCGACTGGCTCGAGTCGGGCACGAGCAAAGACGACAAAGGCAAGGGCGACAAAGGCAAGGACGCCAAGGAGAAAGACCCGAAAGACGACGACCCGAAGCAGAAAGACGCAAAGGCGAAAGCCGCCGATGCCGAAGACGCCGCCTAGGACGGTCGCATGGTGATGTCGCCCGTTGTGGGCGCACTTTCGATGAAGCGGTTCCACGACGCTTCGGCCTTCGCCGGCTGCCCGCGTTCGATGACTCCACCGCACCACAAGCTGCCCTGGCCGGGTGCCGCAACCCAGACGCGTTTCACCCGCGTCGAGACGCCGAACGCGGTCACCTTCAGCGTGAAATAGGGCGGCAGCGAAGACGGCGCCGCGCCAGTCACCTCCAGCCGCACGCCTTCATTGCTCACATCCATCACCTTGGCCGACACGCCATCGATCTGCGAGAGCAGCCGCGGCACGCGTTTGCGGGGCGAGCGCCGGGCCGGCCGCCCTTCGGCCAGCGCGAGAGCAATTGACAGCAGGAAGTTGTCGCGGGTGACCGGTCGATCAATCCACGTCACGTCGCGCGGAACCGTTTCCAGCGCATTTGCAGGTTCGCCGACCACGATTAGTGGGCGATTGGCGCCGAGAATTCTGAGCAGCCTCGGCAAGTCGGCGGCCGACACCAGCGCGACGTCGGCGATCAGCGCCTCAACCGGCCGCGTGGTGAGGTCGCGGCCCAGCAAGTCGAGGTCGAGCATGGGCGCCGGCTCGTAGCCAGCGGCACTCAACCAGTCCATGAACGCGGCCCGTTCGCCGAGAATCGGACAGGCCACACCAATACGCTCAAGGACAGGCATCTGACCAAGTGGGCTGCAATCGCTGTTCCTGATTGCATCTCGTTGCGCAAACAGCAGTTGCACCGCGGCCGGCTCCCGCGCCAGCGACGAAACCGTCGGTGGCGTACGATCTCTGTCTGTCGCGATGAGAGTTCCGCGCTCTTGGCGCTCACTTCATACGATGAAGGTCGGCTTCCGCTGCGATGTAGCCAAACGCGTTCCAGCCGCCTCCGGCCGTGACCTTCTGGAATACTTCGCGCGCCTTCGCCATGTCGCCGGTGACGTAGTAGTAGTTGCCGACGCCGTAGCCCTGCGTCGCGATGGTCGTGTCGTCGGCCTTCGCGGTATCGAGCAGCGCCTCGGGCTTGTCGAGGCCCTTGTACATCAGCAGCCGGCGGTGATACGAGCCGTTCTCGAGAATGTCCATTCTCGGCCCGATGCGCTCCAGCAGCTTGGCGGCCTCCGCCTTGCGGTTCATCCTCATCAGGGTCATCCACATCCAGTCGCTCGTGGCAGCCACCGAGTCGTCGTTGTTCGAGACCTTCATGCACTCCACAAACGCGTCGTAGGCCTTGGGGTAGTTACCCTGGAGATAGTACGCGAGCCCGAGGTGATACCAAATGTTGAACTGGAGGGTGCTGCTCGGCTTGCCGGCAGGGTTCGGCGCGCCATCCGGTTCGATCTCGTCCTTCTGCCCCCTGATCAACTCCGCGGCCTTCTCGAGGTCGGCCTGCGCCTTCGCGAACTGGCGAACCGAAAGATAGCGGTGGCCGCGATGGCGGTAGAACTTCGCGTTGTCCGGATGCAGCTCGATGCCCTTGGTGAACATCGCAATGCCTTCGTTATAGCGCCACAGGTAACCAAGGCGGCGGCCCACCCAGATCAACGTCTCCGGGTTGCTGGGGTTGGCCGCGAACGCTTTCTGCGCTTGCGCCAGGTCGGCTTCCAGCTTCTGCCGGTTCGGGATCGTCGCCGGCACCATCAACGGCTTACCTGCCACCGACATGACTTCGGGCTTGCCGGTTTGCGCGGGCAGGGTGACGGCGGTGACCGCAAGGGTCACGGCAAGGATGAAGATGACTGGTTTCATGAACGCTCTCCTGATGTGGCTTCGGTTTCTTCGGTATCGAGCAATCCTTGCTGGGTCGGCGCATCAAGCTTGCGCGCCACCGTCTCCAGCGGATCGATTAGCGGAATCTCCTTAGCGCTGCCGGCGCCCAGCTCGCGGAACCGGCGAGCCTTGACGAGCACGTTGTTCTCGAACGACCCGATCACCTTGTTGAACGTCGAGAAGGTGCCATCCATGCGGCGCCGCAGGTCTTCGAGGTGCTCGGCCATGGTGGCGACGCTTTCGTGCAGCGACTTGCCAAGCCGGCTGATCTCTTCCGCGTTGATCGTCAGCCGCTCCTGCTTCCAGCCGAAAGCCGCCGCCCGCAGCAGTGCAATCAACGTCAGCGGGCTGGCGATGATCACGTTGCGCGTCACGCCGTAATCGATCAACAACGCATCCTGTTCGAGCGCCGCCATGTAAATGGCCTCGGCCGGCAGGAACAACACGACCATCTCGGGCGATGCCGGGAACTGATCCCAGTAGGCCTTGGCTCCGAGCTTCGTCACGTGGTCCTTCACCTGGCGGACATGGTCCGCCAGCTTGCCGCTGCGGACCCCGTCATCAGTGGCGCCCTGGGCATCGAGAAACGCCTCCAGCGGCGCCTTGGCGTCGACGATGATCGATCGGCCGCCAGGCAGGTTGATGATCATGTCTGGGCGCAGGCGGCCCGATTCGGTGAAGATGGTCGGCTGCTCGTCGAAGTCGCAGTGCTCCATCATGCCGGCCAGTTCCACGACCTTGCGAAGCTGCACTTCACCCCACCGGCCGCGAACACCGGGTGACCGCAGCGCCCGCACCAGGTTCTGGGTCTCTAACTGCAGTTGCTGCTGGGTCTGGCCGACCAGGCTCAGCATGGTCCGCATGCTCGCGCTGTCGTCAACACGGCTCTTCTCGACCTCTTTGAGCTTGGCGTCGACCTGGATCAACGTCTCCTTGATCGGCGCAACCAGTGAGCCCAACTCCTGTTGCCGGCGGGTCAGGTCGATGGCCGCTTCCTTGTGGACGTTGCCGATCTTCTGGTCGGCGAGCTTGATAAATTCGTCGGTGCTCGACTTCAGCGTCGCCGCCGCGAGCGAACTGAACGATTCGCGCAGCTGATTTTCCTGCGACACCCGCGTGCGGGACGCCAGCAGCCAGCCGGCGGTGAAGCCAAGGACAAGGGCAGAAACAACCGCAAAGACCAATTCCAATTCACTTCGGATGTTAACCCGATCCTCCAGCAGCAAGAGTGAGATGCCGCATTTCGCACCAGCGCGATTACCAAATCGTCGCCGAGCGTGGAAATTCGTAACGGGGACGGTCGGGCCGTGGCGCCCTATTTTCCGTAACTGACTGGCCTGCCTCGGGTTAGCATAGCCACGCTCGCCAGCTAAGTCTGGAAGGGCCGTTGCACCATGAGCCGAGTGCCCTCAGCGTTAAGCGAACCCATGATTGCCGCGGTTGACGGTTTTGGCCGTCGTACGCGCGGGATCGATCCAGAGGGCGGAGACGAGGTCGAGATCCTCGATCTGTCGTCCGCGCTCGTCGAACATCCCGGTTTCGTGTCGGCGCTAGGCGACCGGGTGGCACGGTTTGCCACCGTTCGTCATGCCTCCTACGTCCACGTGCGGCGACTCGATCGGCCTTCCGCGGATCGCCTGACGTTGGTGTCGGACAACACTCCTGGCTGGCGCCTGTCTCAGCTGCTCGAGGTCTCATCGACTGCCGGGGTTCCGCTCGACATCACCGTGGTCATTGGCCTGCTCCGCCAGCTGCTGCCGGCCGTCGCCCTGTTCGGCCGCCACAACCGCGATAAGGCGATTGGCGCGCTGTCTACCGAGCGTCTAATCGTGACGCCGCAGGGGCGCCTCGTGATTGCCGAGCACGCGTTTGGCCCCGCGCTCGACAAGTTGAATTTCGGTCGCGAGCGCCTGTGGCACGACTTCCGGGTCTGCATGGCGCCGTCGGCCGGCTTGCCTCGAGCCAACGCCCGCTCTGATGCTCACGCCATTGGCGTGGTGGCGCTGGCGTTGGTCCTGGGCCGCCTGCTGACCGATGACGAGTACCCGAATCAAATGGCGCCGCTGCTCGACTCGGCCGTCGAGCGCCGCGAGGGCCGGGCGACGCCGCTTTCGAAGGCGCTGTCTGGCTGGCTGACCCGCGCGTTGCAGTTCGAGATCACCACAGCGTTTCAATCGCCGCACGAAGCTCAGGTTGCGTTCGAGTCGGTGCTTGCCAGCGACCGCGCTTACGTCACCTCGTCTTCAGCCCTCGACGAATGGGTGACCAGGGTCGGCGCTATCATCGAACAGCCGGTTGCTGCAGAACCGGCGGCGTCGGCAGTGGTCGAGATCGAACCACCGGTCCCCTCGCGCGCGGATTCTGGCGAGCTACGGCCCGACACGGGCGACCTGCCTGCCGAAGGTCCAGCGATATTCGCTGCGCCCCTCGGCCGCGACAGCGGCCCGGCGAGAAACCCGTTGGTGCTGGCCTTGATCCTGTTCGCGATTGCGCAGTCCTTTGTCGTGCTGTGGCTGTGGAATCGCGATCCCGGCGCGCCGCGAGCGGGCGAAGGTGAATTGGTCGTGCAGTCGCGTCCGGTTGCAGCGCGGGTTTCAATCGACGGCGAAGAGCGCGGCGTGACGCCGCTTACCGTGCCGCTGCCGGCAGGCGCCCATGTGCTCGAGGTGCAAAGCGGCAAGTCCGAACCGCGTGTGATTCCGCTGACCATCAGGCCCGGCGTGCAAACCGCGCAGTACATCGAACTTCAGAACGTGGCCATGACCGGTGGTCTCGATATTCGCAGCGAGCCCCCGGGCGCGCGCGTGACCATCGATGGCCAGAATCGTGGGACCACCCCCCTGACGATTCGCGACCTGGCCCCGGGCGACCACCAGGTGGTGCTCGAGGGCGGCGGCCGCAAGGTAACCCAGCCGGTGCGAATCGACGCGGGCATCACCGCTCAACTCGTCGTGCCCCTGCCTCGCCGCTAACCCGTTTTTATGCATGCCTTTGCACGTCAAGTTCTGTTAGGATCGGCCATCCTTTTGATGCGCAAACGATTCCTGGTTCCGGCGATCGCCATTCTCTTTGGCGCCGCTTCGTCACCGCTATGGCTGGTCTCGGCCGCAGATTCGGTGGCGATGAGCCGGCTCGATGTCGACGTGCCGCTCACGAGCGACGCCGACTATTTGAGCGGGTTCGTTCCCACGCGAACGACCATTGGCGCGGTGTTCGAACACCACATGATCGATGGTCCTGAGAGGTCGGTGTTAGTCGCCTCGATCGGCGATGCGTTCGACCTGCGCCGCATTCGCGCCGGCCAGCCTTATGTCATCGACCGCATGCTCGACGGCCGCGTGCGCCGGTTCGAGTACGAGATCGACGAAGACCGCCGCTTGACCGCTACGCGCGGCTCCCTGGAAGGTACGCCTCGCTTCCACACCGCGATCGAACGCATTCCCAAGCAGAGCGAGGTCGTAATGGTGGAAGGCGCCATCGACCGTGAGACCAACTCGCTGTCGGCGGCGCTCGGCAAGGCTGGCGAGCGCATCGACCTGGCGCTTGGACTGGCCGATGTGTTCTCGGGAGAGATTGACTTCAACTCGGACCTGCAGCCGGGCGACCGCTTCCGCTTGTTGGTGGAACGGCATTCACGCGAGGGCAAGCTGGCCGGCTACGGTCCCATTCTGGCAGCCGAGTTCGTGAACGACGGCCGCCAGATGCGCGCCATTCGCTTTACGACCGAGGGTGGGCCAGCGGCGTATTACGACGACCAGGGCCGGTCGCTGAAGCGATTCTTTCTGAAGTCGCCGCTGAAGTTCGAGCCGCGGGTGACCTCGCGCTTCTCGGCGTCGCGCAAACATCCCATCCTGGGTTATGCCCGCGCGCATAACGGTGTCGACTACCACGCCGGCACGGGTGCGCCGGTCGTGTCGGTGGCGCCAGGTTTGGTGACGATGGCGGGGTGGACCGGGGGCGGCGGCCGCACCGTGAAAGTGCGCCACCCGAATGGTTACGAAACCGAATATCTACACTTGTCAGCTATCAACGTGCGCCAGGGCGCGCGTGTCGGACAAGGCGAGCTGCTGGGCCGCGTCGGCATGACCGGCCTTGCGACCGGTCCCCATCTCCATTACGGTCTGAAAAAGGGCGGGCGGTATGTGAACCCGATCCTCGAGCACCGCAACATGCCACCTGGCGATCCGGTGCCGGCGGGGCTGATCAACGTATTCTCGTCAGAACGCGATCGCTACCTGTCGCTGCTGTTCGCCACGCCCGCGACCCGCGCCGCCGACGACAACTAGCCACAGAGGGCACGGAGCATCTCTGTGCCCTCTGTGGCTGGTTAGTTCTTAGCGGAAAGTCCAGCCGACCCCAAATTTAAAGTCAGGCGAGTCGATTGCCCCCATTTTGAACTCGAAGAACAAGCCGCGACTGCTCTCGACGCCTACCAGCAGATTCAGCCCGGCATCGGTTTCCGAATCATCCACGTCGTCGAGCATGTAGACGTTCAGCGCCGGCCCGCCGCCCGCGTAGACTCCCCAGTCACGGCGGTTGGGGAACTTATAGACAAACTCCATGTTGGCCGAGATCAGCGTAAGGTCGTCGCCGAAGCCCACTTCAACGTTGGGACGGAAGTGAAGCCGGTCGATGAGGGGTGAGGTTTCGAAGTGCCCGCCAAAGTAGAACTGATCGGGATCCACCGACAGACCGCCGCGAATGCCGGCGTCCTGAGCCCCCGCCGGAACGGCCAAGAAGAACACGGTAGCGAGTAAAAATGACAGACGTGTAATGGAACGAGTCACGAAGTGGCTCATGCAGTCCTCCCTTGCTGCACCTGTAGTGCAAGAGACCTGCCGTCGCGGCCTATAATTCAGGCAGCATGTCTGCCATCTATCCTTTCACCGCGTTGCGGCCTGCGCCAAAGGCAGCCGCCGCCGTGGCTTCGGTGCCCTACGACGTCGTGAACACCGAGGAAGCCCGCGAGCTGGCGAACGGCAACCCACTGAGTTTTCTGCGCGTCTCTCGCCCCGAGATCGAATTGCCGGCCGGGACCGATCCGCACGCCGCCGCGGTGTACGACCTGGCGGCAAGGAACTTCGCGCGGCTGAAGAGCCTGGCGCCGCTGATCGTGGAGGAAGCAGCCAGCTTCTACGTCTACCGGCTTCACATGGGCGAGCACGTGCAATCGGGCGTGGCGGCCTGTTTCTCGATCGATGAATACGAGCACGACCTGATCAAGAAGCACGAAAAGACCCGGCCCGACAAGGAAGACGATCGGACGCGTCACATGCTGTCGATTGGCGCGCAGACCGGGCCTGTCTTCCTGACTTATCGCTCCTCGACCGCCGTGGATGCCGCGGTCGCCGCCGCAGCCACGGGCGAGCCGCTGTATGACATCGTTGCACCCGACGGCGTCCGTCACCAGGTCTGGTGCGTGCCGGCAGCGATGAACCAGGCGTTCGTCACTGCCTTCGCTGCGCTCGACAGCCTCTACATCGCCGATGGCCACCATCGCGCCGCCAGCGCGGCGCGAACCAGGCAGTCGCTTGCGGCCAAGGGCGCCGGCGAACACGATCGCGTTCTTGCCGTGGCCTTTCCCGACAACCAGATGCAGGTGCTGCCCTACAACCGCGTCGTTCGCGACCTGCACGGCCTGACCGCCAACGAGTTCCTGGCGTCGCTAAGGCGCCGGCTCACGGTCACCGCCGGCGGCCCCGCTACTCCGGCGCGCAAGGGCGACGTGGCGATGTTCCTCGCCGGCGCGTGGCACACCATCACGCTGCCGGCGGCCGCGCATTCGCTTGATGTCGACGCCCTTGAAAGCACCATCCTCGAGCCGGTGCTAGGGATCGACGACGTCCGCACGAACAAGCGGATCGACTTTGTCGGCGGCATTCGTGGTACGTCGGCGCTCGAGCAACTAGTGACCAGCGGAGCCTTTGCGGTAGCTTTTTCGATGTTCCCGGTATCGGTCGATGACCTGATGCGGGTGTCGGACGCCGGTGGCATCATGCCGCCGAAGTCGACCTGGTTCGAGCCCAAGCTTCGCGACGGCCTTCTCTCGCACTTGCTGTAGGAACATACGGTCTTGAGGTCTTGAGGACTTGGGGTCTTGAAGACACCCCGAAAAAGCCCAAGACCCCAGGACCCCAAAACCCCAGGACCCCATGAAGGTACTAATCGCTGATAAGTTCGAGAAATCCGGCCTTGAAGGTTTGAAAGCCGCCGGATGCGACGTGATCTTCCAGCCCGACGCTAATGGCGACACCCTCGCCGCGGCCATCAAGGACACCGGCGCGCCGGTGCTGGTCGTGCGCTCGACCAAGGTCACCGGGCCCATGCTCGACGCGGGTGCGTTGTCGCTGATCGTGCGGGCCGGGGCTGGTGTCAACACCATTGATGTGGCCGGCGCATCGGAGCGCGGCATTTACGTATCGAACTGTCCGGGCAAGAATTCCGTGGCGGTGGCGGAACTCACCATGGGGTTGATCCTCGCAGTGGATCGGCGCATTCCCGACAACGTGGCCGAGCTGCGCGCGGGCAAGTGGAACAAGAAAGAATTCTCGAAGGCGCGCGGCTTGCTGGGCCAGACGCTCGGCCTGATCGGCTTCGGCCATATTGGCCAGGAAGTGGCGACGCGCGCGCGCGCGTTTGGCATGCCCGTGCTGGTGTGGAGCCGCCGCTTCAGCGACGATCGTGCCGCTCGGGCCTCAGCCGAACAGGCGTTTGGCATCCATGTGGTGTCAAGCGCGGCGGAACTGGTGTCGAAGGCCGACATCCTGAGCGTCCACCTGGCCTTGACCAAGGAGACCCGTGGTTTCGTCGATGCCGAACTGCTGGCGCACGCCAAGCCGGGCGCCTATTTCATCAACACCGCTCGCGGTGAAGTGGTGGACTATGCAGCGCTCGAGGCGGCGGCCAAAGTGAAGGGTCTGCGGATTGGCTTGGACGTGTTCGCCAACGAGCCGGCCGATGCGACCGCCGACTTCGCCGACACCCTGGTGACGCAGCCCAACGTCTACGGCACGCACCATATCGGCGCCTCGACCGATCAGGCGCAGGAGGCGATTGCCACCGAGACCGTGCGCATCATCACCACCTTCAAGGACACCGGTAAGGTGCCCAACGTGGTGAACCTCGCCAAGCTGACGCCGGCCACCCATATGCTGGTGGTGCGCCACCGCGACAAGCCCGGCGTGCTCGCGCATGTGTTCGAGTACCTCAAAGTGGCGCGCCTCAACGTCCAGGAAACCGAGAACATTATTTTCGAAGGCGCCCAGGCCGCGGTCGCCCGGATCAATCTGGATGGTGCACCGTCTGCGCGCGCGCTCGACGCCATGCAGTCGGGCAACGCCGACATTCTCGATCTTCAACTCGTCAAACTCGGACAACCGGATAATTAGACATCATGAATCGCATCTTCAATTTCTCTGCTGGCCCGGCCGTGCTGCCGGTCCCCGTTCTCGAAGAAGCTCAGCGCAACCTGGTCGAACTGCCCGGCGTCGGCATGTCGGTACTCGAGATCAGCCACCGCTCGAAGACGTTCGAGGCCATCCTGGCTCAGGCCGAGGCCGACGTCCGCGCCCTCGGCAAGGTGCCCGCCAACTACAAGGTGCTGTTCCTGCAAGGCGGCGCCTCCATGCAGTTCTCCATGGTGCCCCTCAACCTGCTCACCCCCGGGGCCACCGCCGACTACATCGTCAGTGGTGCGTGGTCGCAGAAGGCCGTGAAGGAAGCGCAGCGTGTCGGCACCGTGAACATTGCGGCGTCGACCGAAAGCGAGAACTTCTCGCGAATTCCCCGGCAGGATGAGATCAAGCTGACGGCCGGAGCGGCCTACGTCCACATGACCACCAACAACACGTTGTTCGGCACCGAGTGGTCGGTCGAACCGGCAGTGGGTGAGGCGCCGCTCGTGGCCGATACGTCGTCAGACATGTTCAGCCGGCCGATCGATGTCTCGAAGTACGGCTTGATCTACGCGGGCGCGCAGAAGAACCTCGGACCCTCGGGGGTGACGCTGGTGATTGTTCGCGAAGATCTGCTCGCGCGGTCGCAGAAGTCGCTGCACACCATGCTCAACTACGCCGTGCATGCTGAGAACGGCTCGATGTACAACACGCCGCCGTGTTTCGGCATTTACCTGATGGGCCTGGTGATGAAGTGGGGCCTGGCGCAGGGCGGGCTCGACGCCATCGGCGCGAACAACGCCCGCAAGGCGGCGAAGTTGTATGCCGAGATCGATCGCTCGGGCTTCTACCGCGGCACCGCCGACAAGGCGAGCCGCTCGCGCATGAACATCACGTTCCTGCTGCCAAACGAGGATCTCGAGAAGACTTTCGTCAAGGAATCAACCGCCGCGGGGTTGGACGGGCTGAAGGGCCACCGCTCGGTCGGCGGCATGCGCGCATCGATTTACAACGCGTTTCCGGAAGAAGGCGTCGATGCGCTGGTCGCCTTCATGCAGGAGTTCGAGAAGAAGAACGGGTAGTTGTTGACAGGAGGGCGGCACGTCAGTGCCGCCCCGTCATTACGATTCAGGCGGCTTGTTGAAACTGCGACGGCCACGGCGGCGCCTTCCCCGGCGTCGCCGGTTCGCGCCCGGGGCGCGGCCTTCGGGCGACGGCGCGCCCGGTTCCGGCACGGGTGGGTGCAGGGCCTCGGGCCCCAGCGCCTCGATGAATCCCTTCCAGTGTTCAAGCACGGCCGGCGCGTTGCCGTGAATCTCGAACCAGGTCAGCGCATCTTCAAACGGCCCGCGATGCATCAGCGAGCGCTTGGCGCGCGGGGACATCTCGAGATCGGCAATGCGGCTTTGCAGCGACAGGATCTGGCGCAGGCGCTCGGTGTCGCCACGCGCGACCGGCAGCGACCCGATCTTGAGAATGGGTTCCTTCGGCGGCCGCTTGAAGCGCGACTTGTGGGCAACGGGGGCCGGCAACGCGTTGCCCGAATCCCCGTCGGCCGGCTCGTCGGCGTCGCCGGCTTCGTGACCGGCCTTGTCATCCCCGTCCAGGTCGTCATCAAACCGGGTGTGTGCCTTGCGCGGCATCAGCCCGAGCGGGATCAGCATGGTGCCGAGCAGGATCGGGTTGCGCATCGTGGCCGGCGCCGATTCGAACTTACGGCGATAGGCGTCAAGGGCCGCCAGTCCCTCCCACAGCGCCACGTTCTTCACGCCGCGCTGAATTTCCGGCGTCACCGGCTCCAGCAGCCGATGCTCGGCCAGCGCGCGGAAGGTCACTTCCGCGGCGCCCGAACGAAGAATCTTGTAGTACTCCTCGATCATGCGCGCGGGCGACGCGGTAGCCATCAGCTTGCGGTGGGTGGCAATGGCTTTCACGACCGGCTCGTCGATCCGGAAGCCAAGGCGCGACGCCATCACGATGGCGCGCAGCATGCGAACCGGGTCTTCCTGGAAGCGCTCGTTGGGGTCGCCGATGCACCGGATCAGGCCGTCCTTCAAGTCCTGCAGCCCGCCTACGTAGTCGATGATCGAGAAGCTGCCGACGTCGTAGAACAACGCGTTGATGGTGAAGTCGCGTCGAAACGCATCTTCTTCGGGCGTGCCGAACGTGTTGTCGTGCTTGATCAGGAGGTCGGCCGCGTCGGTCGCGTGGGGCGAGGGTGGCGCTTCGGCCGGCTCGGCTTCGGATCCGGCCGGGATGTTCTTGCGGAAGGTGGCGACTTCAATGGCCTTGAGGCCGAACCGGACATGGGCGAGGCGGAAGCGACGGCCGATGATCCAACAGTTCCGAAAGAGCTTCTTGACCTGGTAGGGATGAGCCGAGGTGCCGATGTCGAAATCCTTGGGCCGACGGCTGAGCAGCAGGTCGCGAACGCTGCCGCCAACCAGGTAGGCGGTGTAGCCCGATTCGTGCAAGCGGTACAACACTTTGAGAGCATCTGCATCGATGTCCCGCCTGGAAATCGGGTGCTCAGCCCGAGGGACAATTACCGGCTCTGTCATCCAGCCTTAGATTGTATTCCGGAGTGACGTCGTAAATACCGGTCCCGAGCCGCTGAAACCAGCCGTAATGGTTGTCGGCCATGATTCGCCGGGCGTGGGCCACCCCGCTGGCTTTAGCCACGACAGCAGCCTTGGTGGCGCCGTGTTCCGACAGGAACGTGGCACAGCGCATGGCCTCCTGCCGATAGGCGGTCACCAGGCCTGTCCGCGTAGCGCCACCGACATTGGGGTCGCCGGTTCGCCGCGTGAACTCCCCAAGCAAGCGGACCCTCTTCTGTTTTGACTGGCGTGGCCGATAGGGCGCCGGGTCTGCATGCACCTCCACGCGCGGCTCGCGCGGCCTGACGGTCATGAGGCCGAGTCCAAGGCGTCGGCATAACTTGAGGTTGCGTTGCAGCGCCCGCCTCGACGCCATGCCGCGGCCAGCGGGAACGGCAATGTAGACCGTGTCGGTAATCGCCTGTCGCTCCGTTCCCTGGTGAAACAGCGACAGCGAGAAGCTGGTCTTGGTCTCGACAATCAGCGGCGGCTCGTCGCCGCGGATGCCGACGATGTCGGCGGCGCCGATCTCGGCTTTGACCTCGTAGCCCTGCTGCTCGAGGAAGCGCTTGATGGGTTCGTACAGTTCGGTTTCACGCATCGCAATGAGACTTGTGGCGCGAAATCATTGACCTACTGCGGACTGACCCGTGTGAAGCGCACATCGCGTGCCGACTCCTCGCCAGGCGGTGTTGACACGCTGAGATTGACAAGCCTGCCTGCGGCATCGCGCTGGAACTGCAGTTCCCCGATCAGCGAAACACCGAAGCCGCGCACAAAATAATCACGTTCAACCGGCCGCAGCGTGAGGTCAGGTCGGCCGCGGCGTCGCAAGATGAGTTTGCCTTGGCGCTGCTCCAACTGCCAGCTCGAGTCGAGTTCTTGGCTGAACCACGTGCCGGCGTAGTCGGCGAGCGCCGCGCTGGACGGCGTCCAGACGGCCGCGTCCGCGAGCCTTTCGAGAGAGCTACTAAAATCACCCAATGCGCCGCTCCACGTGATGTCCAGCCGCATCGGTGCCCCGGCAGCGTCGGAGCGGAAGGTGTACGAACCGATGTTCCCCGTCGTGCCGATCTCGAAGAAGCGTCCTCCACCGGAGTGCGTCATGGGTTCGAACACTTCGTCGTCCACCGGATCGAACACCACCTCGCCGAGGACGCCGTTCCTGACCTCTACGGAAAGCGAGTCCCATGGCTGTTCGACCGAGCGGTAAACGCCGGTGAAGCGCGCGAGCGCATCGGCCGGCACCATGACGGCGGCTGGCGCCACTGGCTGCGGACGCGCCGGCTGCATCTGCGTCTCGAGATAGAGGTCCGCGATCGCCTGACCCAGGCGCCACGCCTCGATCTTCTCGCTGTTGCAGAGCGTCGCGACTGTCAACCGCTGGTCCAGGAAGCGAACCATCTCCGTTTGCGTGCCGTGGTCGCGCCCGCCGCGCGAGACGGTCCGCAGCCCGCGGTACGAGCCGAGGCGAAGCCCGTAGGCGTACGGAATTGTGTCGCCACTGGCGAGCCGCGGTCGTCCCAGCATGCGGGCGATCACCGCGGCCCCACCGACCTTGGGCTCGTCCATGTTGAGGTCCCAGCGAGCGAGGTCTTCGACCGACGCGTAGAGATTGTCGCCTCCAACGAGGTGCGAACTCGGAAACTCCACGCGGATCCCGGTCGGCGACTGAACGTGCCCGAAGGCCCTCTGCTTGCTCGAGCGAACGCGCGCGTCGTGAACGAAACTACCCGTCATCCCCAGTGGCCCGAGAATGTCGCGTTCCAAATGCTCGCCGAACGGTACGCCGACCACGCGCTCGATGACCTGTCCAAGCAGTGCAAAGTCGCTGTGGCTGTACTCATGTCGCGCGCCCGGCGCAAAATTGAGTGTCCGCTGGTCCGCGAGGAGGTCCAGGAAGTCTGCCATCGTGGCCACAGACCTTCCCGACAGTGTTTCGAGCGCCTGGAAGTCCCGAAGGCCGCTCGTGTGCTGCAGCAGGTCACGCACACGAATTGGCGTACCGTAACCAGGTATCTCAGGAACCCAGCGCCGGATGTCGTCGTCGAACGACAACGCGCCTCGCTGCTCCAGGGTGAGCGCCGCAAGCGCGGTGAACGGCTTCGAGAGGGAGCCGAGGCTGAACGCCGTACGCGCGGTAATCGGCCTCCCGTCCTCAATGCTTGCCAGCCCATACCCGCGACTCAGCACCGTGCTGCCATTCCGGTAGACCCCGACGGCGCAGCCGGGACCGTCGGGCGGTATTGTTCGGGTAAGCAGCGCATCGACGCGCTGCTCGATCCCCGCGTCAGGTGTGCGCAGACCGGTCGGTTGTAGTCCTGCGACGGGCGTCCAGAGACCGAGCATTGAGATAGCGGCCAGCAGGTGAATACGACCCATCACGTCTCCTTGTACCGCTTACGCATCGCGGTGGTAGCGAATGACGTTGAACTCTTCATCCTGAGCGGGCGGCAGGAAGTGGGCCATGATCATGTCGAACTCCGCTTCCGACGTCCACGGCGTGCCCGGCGGCAGATGCTTGCTGCGCTGCTCGAGCTGACGCTTGCACAGGGCATCGGGTGCATCGATGAAGTGCAGTTCATGCTCAACGCCGGCCTGTTCGAACAGTTCGCGAAACCATGCTCGCTGGGCACGGGTGTTGCCGGGAAAGTCGAGCACGACTGAGGTGCCCAGGGTCAGCAGCGCACATACGTGCGGTCCGATTGCGCTGTTCAATCGCGCGGAGCACTTAAGGTAGCTGGGGACGTCAATGACTTCGCCCGGGAAGAGGCGGTCGAGCAGGTCGTCCTGGGTCAAGACGACCGCGCGCTCGCGCGCGGCCAATTCCTTCGCAAGGGTGGTTTTGCCGGCGGCCATCTTGCCGCAGAAGAAGATCAACTTGGCCATGGGCCGCAGATTGTGGCGATTACAAATACAGGCACAGATTAAGCGCAGATTTCCACAGATTCAAACGAGTCTCCAAATCGATCGTGCCTGGCGCCCGAAATCGGGTTGCAGAGAATCTATGCGAATCTGCGCCAAATCTGTGGCTGAGTTTGGATTTGTGCTATCTGTGTCTATGTGGCTGTCCTGAGACTGACGTCTGCGGCGGTAATCGTCTTGCTGGCTTCGAGCCCGGCGTCGGCGACTCGGGCCGACCTTGCACGCGCGCGCGCACTCTACAATCAGCGGCAGTTCGACGCCGCCATCGAGGCCGCCCTCGTGGCGCAGAAGACGCCTGCCACCCTGGACGCCGCCACCGTGGTGCTCGCTCGCGCCCACCTCGAGCGCTACCGCGAGCGCGCCGACCCTGCAGACCTGTCGGCAGCCCGAGTGGCCTTGGGCACAGTTCGCTCGTCGGTGCTCGATGCGCGCGACAACATCGACTTCCTGATGGCTCTCGGCGAAGCGCTGTTTTTTGAAGACGACTACGGCGCTGCGGCGCAACTGTTCGAGAGCGGACTCGACATCGCCATTGCCAGCGGCCCGGTGCCGGGTGAGGCGATGCTCGATTGGTGGGGCAGTGCGGTCGAGCGCCACGCCGACGGCCTGGGGCGGGACGAGCGCGCCACGGCATTTGGCCGCATGCGCGACCGCATGGCTCGCGAACTGACCCGCAATCCTGGTTCCGCTGCCGCAGCGTATTGGGTGGCGGTCGCCACCCGGGGCTCCGGCGATGCCGCTGCCGCGTGGGATGCCGCCATCGCCGGCTGGGTCCGCGCGCGCCTGGCCACCAGTCGCGCTGCCAACTTGCGGGCGGATCTCGACAAGCTGATGTTGCAGGGAATCATCCCTGACCGCGTCCGCCTGTTATCGCCCGACAAGCGCGCCCAGGCCGAATCCGACCTGCGCGCGGACTGGGCGGTGGTCAAGGAGAGATGGAAATAGGATGTGGAGGTCTGGTGATTTGGTGATTTTGAGATTTGGGAAAGCAATTTCTCGATTTTAGGATTTCGCGATTTTCCAATTCTCGCCGATGCCGACGTCGACATCGAGCGGCACGCGCAGCGGGACGGCTGCGGCCATCTTTGCTCTTACGACCGCCGCCACCGCTTCAGCCTCTTCCTTCGGCGCCTCGAACAACAGTTCATCGTGGACGGTGAGAATCATCTTCGCGCGCGGGTGGCTCGCGGCAAGCGCGGCATGGACATCGATCATTGCCTTCTTGAGAATGTCGGCAGCCGTGCCCTGGATCGGCATGTTCACCGCGACCCGCTCTGACGCCGAGCGGATCATGCCGTTGCGGCTGGTCAGTTCCGGCACCGGCCGGCGACGGCCGAAAATGGTCTGGACAAAGCCACTGATGCGCGCGTCCTCGAGTGTCTTGTCGATGAACGCGCGCACGCGCGGAAAGCCGGCGAAGTAGGCGTCGATGAAGGTTTGCGCCGCCTGCTGCGTGACGCCAATGTCCTTGGCCAGCGTGAACGCGGTCTTGCCGTAGAGCAGCGCGTAGTTGACGATCTTGGCGCGCCGGCGCAGTTCGTGCGGGTCGAGCGTGCTGTCGGCGCCAAACACCTTGCTGGCGGTCTGATCGTGAATATCGTCGCCACGTTCGAACGCGGCAATCAGCGTTTCATCACCAGACAAGTGCGCGAGCACGCGCAACTCGATCTGCGAATAATCGGCCGAGATCAGGACATGGCCTGGCTCGGCAATGAACGCGCCGCGAATCTGGCGGCCGATCTCTGTACGGATCGGGATGTTCTGTAGGTTGGGGTCGCTGCTGCTCAAGCGGCCGGTGGCGGCCACGGCCTGGCTGATCTGCGTGTGCACGCGACCACTCTCTGGGTTCACGAGCGTCGGCAGTGCGTCGATGTAGGTGCCCTTCAGCTTGGCCAGCCCGCGCCAGTCGAGGATCAGCCGGCAGATGTCGTGCTGGGCGGCGAGCTCTTCGAGCACTTCAACCGCAGTCGATGGCGTGCGGGTCGTGCCGGTCCGCTTCAGCACCGGCAACTGCATCTTGTCGAACAGGATCTCGGCGAGCTGCTTGGGGGAGTTGATGTTGAACTCGCCGCCGGCCATGGTGAAAATCTGCCGGCTCAGGTCGCTCATCTCGCGATCGACAACCGTCGACTGCGCGGCCAGCGATGCGACATCGACCCTCACGCCGGTGCGCTCGATCTCCGCAAGAATCGGCACCAGTGGCAACTCGAAGTCGAGATACACCGGCATCAGGCCGTCGCGCTCGAGCAGCGGCCGGAAGTGCTCGGCGAGTTGCCACGCCAGGTCGGCCCGCTCGCCGGCGTAGTCGAGCACGCTATCGACCGGTACCTGCGCGAACGGAATCGCCTTCGCGCCCTTGCCGCGCACATCATCTTCGGTCAGCGCCTTGTAGCCGAGCTGTTCGAGCGCGATCGGCTCGAGTTCCTGGCTTGAACGGTTCGCGTCCAGCAGGTAGCTGGCGAGCATGGTGTCGAAGGCCTTGGGATTCTTCAGGTCCACGCCGTGACGGCCGAGCACGATCAGGTCGGCCTTGATGTCGTGTCCGATCTTCTCGATCGCCGGATCGGTAAGCAGCGGCGCGAGCAGCGCCAGGGCCTCCGGCGTGGCCAGCGAGAAGCCTCCGCCGAAGCCCTCGTGGCCGAGCGGGATGTAGCGGGCCATGGCCGCCCCGGTTGAAACCGCGATGCCTACCAGCGTCGCGCGGACCGGCGCGGTGCCGTCGGTGATCACCTTCAGGCTGAAACGCTGTGATGCCCGCAGTTGCCCGACCAGCGCGGTCAGCTCGTCGCCCGATCCCACCAGCGAGTAATCCTTGACCACCGACGCCGCGGTTGGCGCGAACTCGGGGACCAGCGTGCGGAAACCCAGTTGCGAGAACAAGGCATAGCACCGCTCGCGCGAGGAACCGCGATAGCGAAACGTCTCGGCGTCGAAAGGCACTTCGACGTCGGTGCGGATCGTCACCAGCTCGCGGCTTTGACGGGCCTCGTCTGCGTGCGCCAGCAGGCCCTCGCGGTATTTCTTCTGCTTGATCTCGCCAGCGTTCAGCAACAGCGCATCAAGCGAGCCGTACTGCGCGATTAACTCGCGCGCGCCTTTGTCGCCAATTCCGGGGACGCCCTTCACGTTGTCGCTCGAGTCGCCCATCAACGCCAGCACGTCGACCACTTGCGACGGCGGCACGCCGAACTTCTGCGCGACTCCTTCGGCGTCAAACCACGCGCCTTCGTCCTTCGGGTTGTAGACCCTGATGCTGTCGTTGACGAGCTGAAAGAAATCTTTGTCGCCGGTCACAATCGCCGCCTGGAAGCCGTGACCGGCGGCCTTGCTCGCCAGCGTTCCGATCACGTCATCCGCCTCGAAGCCTTCAGAAGTGAAGATCGGCACCCCCAGGGCCTCGCAGGCCTCGAACACCCACGGCACCTGCTCGACCAGATCGGCCGGCATGGCCGAACGGTTGGCTTTATAGTCGGCGGACATTTTCGAGCGAAAGGTTTGCCCGCGCACGTCGAACGACGCCGCGATGTATTCGGGGTTGTGGTCGGCAATCAGCTTACGGAGCATGGTAATGAAGCCATACACCGCGTTGGTGGATTTGCCGTCTGGCCCGGTCAACCCGCGAATCGCGTGGTAGGCGCGATACATCTGGTTGCTGCCGTCGATCAGGAACAGCGTTGGTTGAGGCACCGTCCGTATATTATTCCTTTGTGCGGCTTGCTTTTGGCCTGGTGCTGGTGTCGGTGTTGTTGTCGTCAGCGTGCGGCAGCGTGATTTCTCGGAAATACGAATACGAGGAAGAGATCTTTCTCGCCTTGGATGGCT
Source organism: Acidobacteriota bacterium (assembly GCA_031392125.1). Lineage (GTDB taxonomy): Bacteria > Acidobacteriota > Vicinamibacteria > Vicinamibacterales > UBA2999 > 12-FULL-67-14b. The sequence goes on from JANMUX010000521.1 coordinate 19,672, forward strand.
CGGCGAGCGTGTACGTAAACGCCTCGGTTCCCGCGCTGGTGGCGCTGCGTGGCGCGGCGTTACCCGTCGACCCGAGTGCCCGTCTCGACCGGCAGATCGTCCGCGAGATCTACAGCTCGCCGGTGACGCAGGTCGCCAACGTGTCGACCTCGCGTCGTGACGGCCGCCGCTACGTTCACCTGCGGATCAACGTCACCGACATTCGCAAGCTGAACGAAGCCGCGCCGTTTGCCTGGTCCCAATATCGCTTCCTGGATAAGGACGGCCTGTTCGAGTACACCCAGACGATGCAGTCCGCGGCGGGTAGGGACGTGGGTAATGTCGGATGGCAGGGCGGTGAGCTGGTGGCGGTGCGCGTGCACCTGCCGAGCAAGGTGGAGTTTCACAACTCTCCCTCGCGCACGATCGAGCGCGGCAACATCATCGTCTGGGAACAACCGCTGGCCGAGCGTCAGAAAGGCACGCCGCTCGAACTGACCGTGCGGATGCAGACCGAGTCGATCCTGTTCCGCACGCTGGCGCTCTTCGGGATGATGATGGCCGCCGCGGCGGTCACGTTCGCGGCGGCCATCTGGTTCGTGAAGACCAGGAAAACAGACTAGTTTGTCTTTCTCAGTTCCAGCGCCTCGCGGACCTCGGCGTCCGTTTTCAACAGGTTCTTTACCTCGAACGCCCCGAAGCCCGATGCCAGCGACCGCGCGAGCATCCGCTCGACGTTGCTGTTGACGACGCCCTCGAGACTGACGTGACCGCGGTTGACGACCACGCGAATCGGCGGGTTGGCCATCATCGCGTAATTCCAGAACGACGAGTGGCTGTAGATGGCTCGCGCAATGCGGAAACGCAGGTCATCGTCGAACTGCGAAACCGGCAGCACGCCGATCTTGTTGTCAACCGACACGATGCCTTCGACCTTGCGGACGCGCTTCTCGAGGTCGTCGCGCTTGTACGGCATGGTGACCCAGCCGGTCAGCTGCACCTTGCCCTCGACGACTTCAGCCGAGATGCTGTCGAAGATCGTGAGCTGCGTGTAGCGATTGACCTGGACGGCAATGTCGTTGAACACCTGCAGGTCCTTGCGCTCGACCGCTTGGCTGGCCGCCAACGCGTCGGCGGAGTTGGCAGCAACCGGCGCGGCTGAAAAAACAAAGAGTGAGACGAACGCGGATGCGATCAGTGACTTCATGGTGGAACCTCCCCACATGCCGTTCACTACTGCGAAGGTCATGCCAGCAGGTTGTGTCACCTGGCAGGGAATCACGGCGTCGCGACGTACCCTTTGCGCGCGCGCACCATTAAAGCTGGGTCGCGCACTTCGACGCGGATGGTGTGCCAGCGGCCATCCTTGTAGCCCGGGCTCGGGTAGCCCAGGTAGTACTGCTGGCTCAGTTCGTCGGCAATGCTCGCGACTGCCGGATCGAGGTCGCGCGGGTCGCGCACGATCTCGGTGCGGCCGCCGCTGTCGTCGGTCATCTCTCGCAGGGCCAGAACGTTCAGGCGCTCGTCGCCACCGCCCATTGAATAGGTGCCGCGTCCGCTACCGCCGCCGGTGGGCGGATACTGCGGTTGCGGCATGGGCAGGCGACCGCCGCCGCCGCGGCCGGCGCCACCAGGGAATGGAAACGGAATGGGCAAGCGCGGACGCGGTTGCTGAATCGGAGGCGCCGGCCGCTGAAAGGTCGCCTGGCCCTGCCCATCAATCCCGACCGCGTACACCATTACTTCCGTCTCGCGAATCACGCGCTTTACGTCGCCAATCTCGGTACGGCTGCTGGTGTCGTTGCCATCCGAGATAATCACGATCGCCTTCTTGCGGTTCTGCCCGCTTTGCGCCATCGGCACTGCTTCAATCACGCCGTCGTACATCGCAGTGCCGCCGTTGGGATGGATGCGCCCGACCATAGTGGCCAAACGATTGCGGTCGTTGGTCCAGTCCAGCACGAGGTCGGCGCTGGCGCTGAAGCGGTAGAGGAAGAACTCGTCGAGCTCGTCGTTCATCAGGCGGAAGAACCGGTCGATGGAACTGACGGCCGCCGTCCACTTGTCACCAACCATGCTGCCGCTCGTGTCGACAACAATGCCCAGGCTCACCGGTGTGCGGTCGGCATTGAAGTGCGTGACCTCGACCAGCTTGTTGTCTTCGTAGATGACGAAGTCCTCTTTGGTCAGCCGGCCGGCAAAGCGGCCAGACCGGTCGCTGACCGTCGCCGTTACGTTGATCAGCTCGACGCCGCTCTTGAAGCGGAAGCCGTCCGGTTGCTGCGCGAGCGGATTGACGCTCGCCAGCGCGAGCAGCACCGCCACGATTGCCAGGGCGCGAGGTCCGTGCTTCATGTCCATCTCCATTACTTCAAGATCACACTGACCGGCTGCTCGCCCTCAGCAGCCAGCGGCGCCGCGCCGCGCCGATCGACATGCGGCAACACGCCTTCGTCTGTCCTGAAGCTTACGCGATACCGCGACACCGAGGCCGGCGCGTCCAACGACACCACGAACGGCGATTCGTCGCCGGCGCCAAGCTTGAGAAAATCGACATCGGCTTTTGCGCTGGTGATGAACGCCCCTTGCCGATCGAACAGGAAAACCACCGCCGTCAGGCGTTCGACGGGCTGGCCGGCCGCCGGATTGCGGACAAGTCCCGACACCGCGAGTTTCTGGTTCTGCCGCTCATGCCGCAGTGAGACCAATTCCAGCGGGCTATTGGGACCGACGGCGACCGCGGTCGTGCCGCGCGGGTCCGCCATCATCCAGGCGAGGCCGCCGAGCAGGACGATCAGCAACAGCGCGGCCGCAATCGCGAGCGAGCGCTGCCCACCGCTGGTCTCTCGCGGCTGGGTGGCGGCGCCCAAGAAGCCCGACGAGTGCGCCACCTCGCGCGCCACCGGCGCGGATTGAAGCGGAAGCTCAGACGAGGTCGGCTCCGTTGCGGCGACGACCCTCGGCACCGCTGCGAAAGCCAGCGGCGCTGGCGCCCACGGGGCGCGCACGACGGGCTTCTCGGTTACGGCCGGACGCGCCTGAAAACCGGTGGCGTGCTCAGGCGACAGATCCTGCCAGCCGTGACCCGGATCCGCTGCAGGGTCGGAGGCGGAAATCGACAACGCGGCCACGCGAGCCGCAGAGCGCCGCTTCTCGTCCCGCGCCAGTCGCCAGGCCGTCACGCTCATTACGAGCGCGACACCGAGCGACACCACGGTGACGGCCAATAGCACTATCTCCATATGCACTCCAGCACTTCAGGATCCCAGCACTTCAGCACTTGTACCTATCGCAGCCTGAACTCGACGCCGACTTGCACGACCACGTCCACCGGCACACCCTTCATGCGTCCCGGCGCAAACCGCCACTGGCGCACTGCCTGGATCGCGCGCTCGTTAAGCCCGCCTCGCAGTCCGCGCAACACCTTGACGTCGCCCACCGTGCCGTCGCGGCGCACGACGATCTCGAGCTCCACTTCGCCTTCAATGTTCGCGCGCCGCGCTTCGTCCGAGTAGTCCGCCTTGACTTCGCGCAGCAGCCGTGGCGGCTCAACGCCGCTGCCCGGGCGGAACGGCCCGCCGCCGGTGCCACCGCCGGAGCCATCGCCGACGCCAGAGCCATCACCTTCACCAAGACCGGTACCGCGGCCGCTACCCGCGCCGCCGCCTGCGCCAGGTCCCTGGCTGGGCGGCGTTTCCGGCACTTTGGCGAGCACGCCTTCGCGGTTCTCCGCTTCGGCGGGCTTGCTGGCAATTGGCGCCATCACCGGCGGCAATACCTTCGCTTCAAGCGGCGGAGGTGGCGGCTCGGGAGGTCTAGGAACCGGCCGCATGGGCGGCGGCAGCTTGTGCGCCGGCAAGGGGCTGCTGATCTTCTCCACGCCCTTGCGCATGGCCTTGGGCGGGGGGGCCTTCTGCATCAACCCGCCGCCACCACCACCGCCCCCTGGTCCGGGCGACACGAGAAACACTAACCGGACAGGTTCGGGATCCTTCAGCGGCTCGGTGCGCTCGTCAGCCACCGCCAGTCCGAGACTTGCGATGAACAGAACGGAGGCCACGGCCAGCCCATGCAGGCTCGTCGATACCACCATCGGCACGGTCGTCGAACGTTGCGCCCGCACGCCTTGCGCAAACAGTTCGCGGCCCAGGCCGAGCCCACCGGTTACGGCGACCGCCGAGCCGGTCTTGAGAGCGCGGACCGCGCGAACTGCTTCATCGTGCGCGACGTAGGTCGATAGGTCAGGACGACCGCCGGTAGGCAGCTGAGCGGCGATCGATCGGATCTCGCCCCGCGCCACTAACTCGAGCACGCGTGCTTCAGACACTCCGCCGGCTTCCGCAATGTCGCGGGCCGTGTAGACGTCCGGTGGAAGGTTTCCTTGCATGGCTGCGGTTCGTGTAATGGCAAAAGTCTTGCCGTCGTGCCCGCGGATACGATGGGGCCCTGATCACTCTTTTCGGCGGCTTTTCACGAAGTCTTTGCGTTCTGGTCCCAGCAAGTTGTGGTGGTTTGGGGACGGTGTCTTCGTTTGAAGTCATCCTCAGCAGTAGATGCGCGTGGGTCCGCCGGCGCCAACTCGGCGTCGCAGGCATCTCCCGCCACGAGTAAAATGGCCCCGCCATGGTCATGAGCTTGCGCGTCGGCCATCGTCGCTACGTCCTGGGCTACGGCGTCAATACGATCGGCCGCGACGCGGGATCGACCGTGCATCTGAACGATTCGAGCGTGTCGCGCGCGCATGCGCGCATTACGGTCAAGGACGGGCAGGCGCAGGTTGAGGACTTGCACAGCAAGAACGGCACCTCAGTGCAGAACCAGCCGATCGTCGGTCCCACCTTACTTACCGATGGCGACGAAATCGAGTTCGGTCACGTCAAGGGTTGGTTCATCATCGAAGCAAGTGACTCGCCGCCGACGACCACGCACTTATGAATTGGGACGGAGGCCTTCGAGGAAGCGGAAGCCGTCTTTTTCAGCGAGCAGCCGCGACGGCTTGAAGCCGACGGCCGCAAGGTCGCCCAACATGTCGTAGCCCTGCGGGCGGGAAACGGCACCGCGGAACAGGCCGCCACCGCCGAGTCCCTCCACCACTTCGATGCGTCCGCCCATGCGGACAATGCGAAAAGCTTCGTGCAAGTAGCCGAGGCGCGCGGCATTCTCGAACGCCGCGAAGCTGCCGTCAGTGTCGTCGATCACAATCATGTCGAACTGATCGCTCTCAAACGGCAGCGTGCGCCCTTCGATCGGCCGCACATCGATCAGCGCGCCGACCTTGGCGCCGACCGCGGCCGCGCGCTTGGCCGAAGCGGGATCCGCTGAAGCGACCGCTGCGGCGCCGCTCAACCCGGCCTTTGCGGCCAGGCCCGAGAGCAGCGCGCGGTCGTGACAACCGACCAGGAGAAAGCGCTCGCCCATCCGCACGCCGGTCATTGACACTTGCAGCGGATCCATCGCGCGCGTCTGGCTGGCCTTGAGGAGGCGGATGAAGATGCCGATCATGAGCTCCCATGATAGCCTCTGCCGCGGAGGACTCCCATGCCCGCACCACGCGTCCCGATCGCGATCGCGTTGTTGTTGGCCCTGGTGGCCATACCCCTCGGCGCGCAGTCGCCCGACCGGTTTGCCGGGCAAGTTGCCACGCTGGTGGCCGAAGACCAGGCTCATCCGCCGGCCGAGGGCTCAATTCTTTTTATTGGCAGCAGCATCTGGCGGCTGTGGTCGACGGTCGTCGAGGACATGGCGCCGTTGCCAGTCTACAACCGCGCCTTTGGCGGCTCGCAGACGCCGGACATGTTGCGGCACTTCGACGCGCTGGTCGTGCCGCACAAGCCGCGCATCATCGTCTACTACTGCGGCAGCAACGACGTGAACGCCGGACAATCGGCCGACGCCATTGCCGGCCGCATTCACGAGTTCGCCGCGCGCGTGGGCCGGTCACTGCCCGGCACGAAACTGATCTTCGCGTCGATCAACCGCTCGCCAGACAAACAGAAGCGGTGGGACGTGGTTGACGCAGTGAATGCGCGCGTGCGCGATGACTTCACCAAAGAGTTCGCGTTTCTCTCGTTCGTCGATCTGAACCCGGCATTGTTTGACGCGGCCGGCAAGGCCAGGGTCGATCTCTACCTGCCCGACATGCTGCACTTCAAGCCGCCTGCCTACGTCGCGTTCACCGAGATCGTGAAGCCGGTCCTCACCAAGGCGTGGGCCTCGCGATAGCGGCGTAAGGCGGCAACCGTCGAGGGCTAGCGTGATATATTTCCAAGGTGAAACAACCCCTGGAAATCGCTCCAGCCGAGGGCAAATTAGGCGTCCTGCTCGTCGGTCTCGGCGCGGTTAGCACCACCACGATTGCCGGCGTGATTGCCATCCGCAAAGGCCTCGCCAAACCGATTGGCTCTCTCACGCAGATGGGCACGATCCGTCTCGGCAAGCGTGCCGACGGCCGCGCCCCCAAGATCAGCGAGTTTGTTCCGCTCGCGGGCCTTGACGACATTGTTTTTGGTGGCTGGGACATCTTCGAAGAAGACTGCTACGCCGCGGCCTGCACGGCCGGTGTGCTCGATCGGCAGCTGCTCGATTCGATTCGCCCCGAACTCGAGGCCATCAAGCCGATGTCGGCGGTGTTCGATCAGCGCTACGTCAAGCGGCTGTCGGGCCCCAATGTCAAGAAGGGCAAGAACAAGAAGGACCTCGCCGATCAGCTGATCGCCGACATTCGCGCCTTCAAGGACACGAACAACTGCGCGCGGCTGGTGATGGTGTGGGCCGGCAGCACCGAAGTGTTCATGAAGGAAGGCCCGGTCCACCAGTCGCTGGCCGCGTTCGAGAAGGGCCTCGAGCTGAGCGACGACACCATTCCGTCGAGCATGGTCTACGCCTACGCCGCGCTCAAGGAAGGGATTCCGTTCGCCAACGCCGCTCCGAACCTGACGGCTGACATTCCGGCCATGCTGGAACTGGCGGCGAAGACCAAGGCGCCGATTTGCGGCAACGACATGAAGACCGGTCAGACCTTGATCAAGACGATCATCGCGCCGGGCCTCAAGGCGCGCCTGATTGGCGTGAAGGGGTGGTACTCCACCAACATTCTCGGCAACCGCGACGGCGAGGTGCTGGACGATCCGGAATCGTTCAAGACCAAGGAAGAGAGCAAGAAGTCGGCGCTCGACTACATCTTCCAGCCGCACCTGTATCCGGATCTCTACAAGGACATCTCGCACGTTGTCCGCATCAACTACTACCCGCCGCGCGGCGACAACAAAGAGGGCTGGGACAACATCGACATCGTCGGCTGGCTCGGATACCCGATGCAGCTGAAGATCAACTTCCTGTGCCGCGATTCGATTCTCGCAGCGCCGATCGTGCTCGATTCGGCGTTGTTCCTCGACCTGGCGAAGCGCGCCGGCCGCGGCGGCATCCAGGAATGGCTGTCGTTCTATTACAAGGCGCCGATGCATGCGAAGGATCTCTACCCTGAGCACGACCTTTTCATTCAGTTGATCAAGCTGAAGAACACGCTTCGTTACCTGATGGGTGAAGAAATGGTCACTCACCTCGTCGAGGACTACGATTAAGACCCAACCGGCGCTGCTCGGCGGCCTGGTGATCGGCGTGCTTTCCGCGCTGCCGGTGATCAACGTTGCCAACTGCTGTTGCGCCTGGATTCTGTTGGGCGGCGCGCTCGCCGCCTACCTGATGCAACAGAACCACACCGAGCCGATAGCCGTAAGCGACGGCGCGGTAGTTGGCTTGTTCGCCGGCATTGTCGGCGCGGTTGTCTGGCTCCTCGTTTCCATACCCATCAGCGCGATGATGGCGCCATTCCAGGAACAGATGATGCAGCGCGCCCTGCGTAATGCCTCGGGCATGTCTCCCGAAGCGCGCGCGTTCCTGGAAAGCATGTCGGGCGGCAGGGCCGGGGGCCTTGGGCTGGTGTTCTCGTTCTTCGTCATGCTGCTCGTCAGCAGTCTGTTCGGGATGACGGGAGGCCTGTTCGGCGCCTTGATGTTCCGCAAGAACACGCCTCCGCCCCCTCCGCCGGCTGCACCGACGGACTGGGCCCCGCCGCCTCTGCCCACCGAGTAAGGGCCGCGGCGTCGCAGATTGCACGTCCCTGCACTCGTGCCCTCTGCACCTCGACCCCACTGCACCCGATAACGGTGTTGCCATGGACGCCTCCAAGCAGGGCTACGAAGCTTTTTTTGGCTTCGTTGAGCGGCCTTTCAGCCTGACGCCAGACCCGAAGTATTACTTTCGCAGCCGTTCGCACGGCCGCGCCTTCGACAACCTGTCGGCTGGCATCAGCCGGCGGGAAAGCCTGCTGCTCGTCACCGGCGATCTTGGCGTTGGCAAGACGACGCTGTGCCGCACGTTTGTGGCGCTGCTCGAATGCAAGACCCGCGCGGCGCTGGTGGGCAATTCGTTGTTGTCGCCTGAAGACTTGCTGCGGCTGTTGCTGCAGGACCTGGGCGCGATCACGAAAGAGGATGTCCTGCATGGGCGGTTGGTCGGTGCCACGCGTGCCGAGCTACAGCAACTGCTCGACGAGTTCCTGGTCAGTCTGCGCTCGCGCCAGGATGGCGCCGTGCTGATCATCGACGAAGCGCACAGCCTGCCGTCGGCGACGGTTGAGCAGATCGTGCAGCTGGCCGCTTCCGAAACCAATCGCGCGAATGTGCTGCAGATCTTGCTTGCCGGCCAGCCGCCAGTCTCCGGCGGTCCCACGCTGCCACGCGCCCTTGACGAGCGGCTGTCCACCCGCGTGCGGCTGCTGCCTCTCGAGCGTGACGAGTGCGAACGCTACGTGCACCATCGCCTCAACCTCGCCGGTGGTATCGGCGTCACTTTCAGCGCGCGCGCGCTCGACGTCATCTACGGGCTGTCGGGAGGCGTTCCCCGCCTGGTCAACCTGCTGTGCGAACGTGCCCTCCAGGAGGGCGCCGTCCTCGGTTCGAAACGCATTGAGCCCGGCATGATTGACTCGGCGGCCTCGGCGCTGCAACTGCTGCGCCTGCGGCCAAAGCGGTTCCGGTGGTACGGGACGCGCTAGGGCTGCGCGGGCACCGTGTTCAAGGCCGCAAGCCCAAAGCTGTGCGCCATTCCTTTCGACTCTGCGCAGTGATCTGTTCTATCGCCAGGCTCTCGCTCACGTAGCGCCAGATTGCGCGCGAGACCCAGATGACCGACCCGGCGTTCAGCGTCTGCCCGGCTTCCCCATAATCCGCAACGAGCGCCGTGCCGACATGCTCGATGAAGTAGGCGTCGCCGGGATACGGCTTCGACGGAGGGCCTATGATCGGCGGCGGGGATGGTAACGCCGCGCCGTCGGACGGTAGCACCGGGTTATTGGGGCGCCAGTGTTCGCGCGGGATGTCCAGCCATTGCGGCTCGGCGGGGGTGCCCAACGGCTCTGCTCCGTCATTGCCGCCCCCGAGCACGTCGACGCGCTGCGACGGGCTCGCAATCGCATCGTGCGACACGCCGGTAATGGTGTAAGGCCCGACTTGTCGAGGAAAGCCCACCGGCGGACGGTACTGGCCCTCGCCATTTGTTTTTCCGACGAAGCCCCACCCTTCGTAGCCTTCCGCCTTCAGTCGCGCCAGAACGAGCTTGGTGAACTCGTGGCAGGTCGCGGCCGTGTTCGTCTGCAGCAGGCCGGGATGCTCGGCGGCCACTTGCCGGACCAGCGGCAAGTGGTTGACCTGCACAGACGTCAGCGGGGTGGGCCCGGAGGCCTGAGGAGCCTCGTCCGTGGCCGAATCGCCTGTAAAGGGCAACTGCTCGGTAAGCCTGATGACAGTCATGTCGATCAGGATCCGGCACTGTGCCTGCATGGCGTCATCCCAGCCATGCTGTTTGGCGAGTGCCGCGAACGGATGCGCCACGATGGTTCGGATCACTTCCTCGTTGCTCGTTTTCTTGTCAGCCATCTTCTGGCGTCCCTTCTGACCTTTACAGCGTCTTCAGATACGCGAGCAGTGCCCCAACTGGCGAGCCCAGCAGACGGCGCTCAATCTCTCGTCGATGCTCAACCGGATCAAGACCGCTCGTATCGGGACACAGTTCGGCGCCGAACGTATGTCCGGTATTCTTCTTTCCTGGGACCGTGGTGTCGTATTCCTTGATCAGCATTGTGTCGTTGGCAGAATACCGGGCCGTCGGCCGCTCCAGCCACTCGAAGCCCACCAGGGCTTCGTCGTAGTAGACGTTGCCGCGAAGAAATCGTACCGGCCGCGTGGCCGGGCACACCACTTGGCCGAGCGTGGGAACCGATCCATTGTGCAGATACGGCGCCTGTGCCCAGATCCCGTGCAGCATGTCGGCCTTGTATCCGGCGGTGCCCTCGGCCACGCGCCGGGGCGTGTCGCGGAAGTACTCGTCGAGCCGTGCCTGCCAGTCGCCCTGCGGCATGCACCAATCGGCGCCCGGCTGCCCCTGGTGGTTCAGGCCGTAGATGCGACAGGCTTCGAGCACGAGCGCGGACAAGCCGTAACGCGACACGCTGGTGTTCACCAACGTGCGATTGGGGTCCACCCCCAAGGACGACACCGGGTAGATGGTCTGGTTGCGCGGCGCGTGGCAGCTGGCGCACTGCGAGTTGAATAACGCCTTGCCCTCGCGCGCCCTCACCAAGTCGACGCTGCTGAACGGATAGGGCGGCGGCGGCAGGTGATCGATGAACGGGTTGAGCGGCTCGTGAATGCGCACGTTCACCATGCGCGGGTCGCCGGTCGCCGAGGCGCCCGACGCCAGCGTGCGCGACGACGCGCCTTGATTGCCATCCCAGTTGGCGTGGTACCGTTCGGTCGCCCAGTTGACGCTCTTGACGTCAATCGGCGCGGGCACCGGCGGCGCCCACGCCGCGATGTTCTTGAAGACCCGCTCGCCCGCCGCCACCGCATCGCTCACCGGTCCGGTCATGCCCGGCACGTCGGCCGGCAGGCCGTTGGCAATGGAAAATCCCGTAAAGAACGGACTGTTGGGATTGTCCTGTTTTACAAACTCCAGGAAGCTGTTGTCCGACCGACGGGTGTGGATTGCAACCAGCCCCGAGGCAATGCCGAACGCGTCCATCTGGCCGGGCCGATCTTCGAGCACGTCGGGCAGCGGGCCCTTGTAAGCGTTGTTCTTCGCGACGACGTGGTAAATGAAATGTGTCTTCACGCCCACGGCAATCAGATCCTGCATGACGCTGGGGAACTGGTCGGCCACGGCCAGCGCCTGGATCTTTCCGCGGGCGATCTGCGAAGGCGACGAACCGTACAGCGTTTCCGGCTGCTGGCGCGCCTTGTCCAGCATCTCCCGGTATAGGGCCCGGACCGCATTGGTGTTTGGCGTGATGCCCGCGGGGTTCACCGGGGTGGACGCCGCCGGATCGAATCCAGACCGGACCAGCGCGGCGGCGGTCAACATCATCAACTTCGAGAAGTACTGCGCCTCGATCTCGGTGTTGGGCATGCCGGGGAGGAACTTCATCTTGCCGCCGGTCATGACGCGGCCGACGTGGCAGGCCGCGCACGAGAAGAACACGCGGTCCATCGCGCCCGGACTGCCGAAGCCCGGCCGATCACGCTCCCAGTTCTCCTCCTTGTCAGCGGTCTTCGCCTTGGCCACAAGGAGGCTGGTGTTCTGGAACACCCGCCGCGCCAACAACCGGCCGTCATACAGCTTCGTTTCAGCCGCCGACAAGGGCTCGAAGGTGCGCGGGTTCTCGAACGCGAAACCAAACGGCAGCGGCGACTGCCGTTCGCGCGCCGGCCGCGCGACGCCATCGACGTAGTCGGACGGCTGCGGTCCGACACCGATGTGATCCATGGTCCACGCCGACGCCGTGGATCCCGCACCCGCCGGCACGCGTGCCTCGCGCTTCCAGATGCGGGCAATCGCGCGCAGGGTGGGATCGGCATGATTCGGATCGAGATCGAGAAGGGTCTTGAAGAGCACGAACGGCACGCCGTTGAAGCCGACGGGGTTGTCGTTGAACCAGGCCCAAGCCAGGCGGGGCGTCTGGCCACTTCGGAATCCGTAGCTCGCCGCGCGGGTCGGGTCGGTGTCGTTCAGGTAGTCGGCGATGACGCGCTCGCGCTTGACGACCTCCGCCGGCCAGTCGGTCACGACCTGGCCATCGACCCACGACCGGATCTCCACGCCGGTGTCATCCTTCAGCGGGCCGACCCTCCCGCCGGCGGGCTGTTGGGCTGAAGATGTGGGCTCAGGGTTCGGAGAGGCGGCGCGAACCTGGTAGCCGATCACCGCCACACACAGCAGCGCGACAAGACAGAGCTGGCGATTCCACGAAAAGTTCATGCAAATAACCTCGATGTCAGCCGGGGGACGGCGACGGCCAGAACCGTTGCGTCGTCCCAGTGTCCGCAAACGTGAGGGAGAAAGTGGTCGTGTAGAGGTTCTGGTCATCCAGTTGGAGACGGCCGAAACGGCGCTCGAACGGGAACGAGGGTTCGCCGGCGGCCGGCTCGGGGCGACCAAGGTCCTGCAAGGCCAGCAACGCGATCATCGACTCGACGATGATTACGGGCGACACATGCTGGCCCAGGCAGGTGTGCCGGCTCCAGCCGTAGTGCAGGTAGTGCTCGCGCGGCCGGTCCAGGATGAAGGCATCGGGTTCGGGCACGTCCCTCATGGCCGAGCCGTGAGAGGCGAAGACGAGGGTCCCGGCCGCGAGCGGCCGCCCGCCCGCAATCTGCGCACCGTCCCGCGCGCACTTGCGCAACAGCACCTCGCCTTGCGGCTGCAGCCGAAGCGCTTCCTGAAAATAGCTGTAGAGACCGGCGCGGCTCTCTTTCACCTTGACGCCGCTTAATACGTTGAGGGCAAGCGCCTTGGCCTCGGCGAAGCTGCCATAGCGGTAGCCGCCGGGCCCCGAGGTGGCAAACTCTCCCTCTTGCAGGCGGATCAACGAATCGATCACGCGGCAGGTGGCTTCCTCCTGGCCGGCGACCGCGCCGACCATGGTCCCCATCACGTTCTCGGCGATGCGCAAGTCGCTGACCAGCCGCAGATCGAGATCGGCGGGCCGGGTCGCGCCCGGCGCGGATTGTCCCAACTGGAAGCGGACGAGGCGCGTGAGCAGGGTGTCGTCGACCTCGAGACCCTCGAGCAGGTGCTGGCGCGCGAGTCCGACCTCGCGCAACAGATAAGCGAGCAGCTCGCGGCATGACCGCAACCCGCGAATCGCCACGGTCGGGTCCTTCTGCACGTTGTTGAAGAAATGCTGGAACGCGGCCTTGATCCAGAAGTACATCTGCTGCTCGTCGGGGATGATTCCGTCCTTCTTGCCCAACGCCGTCTCTGGCTGGCCGTCGATTGGCGTGCCGTAGTAGGTGAGCATCTCGGCGGTCAGCTCGAACGATCCCGGGTGGGCCGCGACCGGCACGCCAAGGTAGCGATGGCCCATCGTCACCGGCACGTAGCGCGCGAGGCTCGGCACGACATCAATGACCGACTGGCCGGCGGCGCGTGCGATGGCGACGGCATGACCGACGCGCCGCATGCAATCCTCGTGAAGCCATCCGGTGATCCGGTCGGCGTCCTGCCGGCTGCACGCTGCGGCCAGCAAGCGCCGGTCCGGCTCGTAGAGTGAGTTGTCGTCGGTGCTCAGCACGAACGTGCTGAAGCCGCCGTTATGGGCCGGCGTCATGACCTTCATCATCTCGACGCCGTATGGCTCGACCGTGAACTCCTGGTCGCGCTCGAGCACGTCGCGCACGGCGGCGTCATCGACGACAAGCACGGGCCCGAACGGAGGCTGGAACACGGGGCCCTTGCGCCGGATTTCCTCCAGCATCGGGAAGGGCGTGAACTTGAGGAAGAAGCCGACGGTCGCGCCCACCGCGCGGCCCTGGCGGAGGGCGTGCAGTTTCAGCGACTGTAGCTCGCGCCCTTCGGCGTCGTCGAGCTGCGAGAGGCGGGCCTTCCCGACCAGCTCTTGCAGCCGGGCAACGGCGACCGGATTGTCGGCACAAATGCGATCGATGGTCTCGAAGAAGGACCGTAACGCGGTGGCGGCGTCACTCGTGAGAAAGCCGAGGTTGGGCGCGGCCGGATCGCCCATGGCCCGCGCTCGAGACGGCGTGACTTCGATGTTGTGTTCGACAGAGACCCGCATAGCCGCCCTCGATGAAGACGTGCTTCCGCCGACGAGCGGGAACGCGCTGAGCATAGTCGACGGTGATGCGGTAAGCAATAAAGGTAGTGCCGCGTGACGGAGCCGCCGCGAGGAATATACTTCCCCCATGGCCGACCCGGTTTCCCCTGAAATTGAAGCCCTTCTCAAAGAAGATCGCAGCTTTTCTCCGGCCCTGTCGTTTACGGCGCCAGCGGCAATCAACGATCCGGGAATCTACGCGAGAGCCGCCAACGACCCCGAGGCTTTCTGGGCGGAGTTCGCCATGCAGCTCGAGTGGATCGCCCCGTGGTCGAAGGTGCTCGACTGGAATCCGCCAGATGCCAAATGGTTTGTCGGCGGCAAGATCAACGTCAGCGCCAATTGTCTCGATCGCCATGCGCGGTCGTGGCGGCGCAACAAGGCGGCGTTCATCTGGGAAGGGGAGCCCGGCGATCGCCGAACGCTGACCTACTTCGACCTCTACCAGCAAGTGTGCCAGTTCGCCAATGTGCTGAAGTCGCTGGGAGTGACGAAGGGCGACCGGGTGGCGCTCTACATGCCCTTGATTCCTGAGCTCGCCATCGCGATGCTGTCGTGCGCGCGCATTGGCGCGGTCCACTCAGTGGTGTTCGGCGGCTTTAGTTCGGAATCCCTCCGCGACCGAATCAACGACTCGGCCTGCACGGTGCTGGTCACCGCCGACGGCGGCTACCGGCGCGGCACCATCGTGCCGCTCAAGCAGGTTGCGGACGAAGCGCTCGAGGGGACGCCGAGCATCAAGCACGTGGTGGTCGTTAAGCGCGGCTTCGCAGACATCCCCGTGCACATCCAGGAAGGCCGCGATCACTGGTATCACCGCCTGATGCAGGACGCCGCGTACGATTGTCCGGCTGAGCCGATGGATGCCGAGGACATGCTCTACATCCTCTACACGTCGGGCACGACGGGCAAGCCGAAGGGCATCGTTCACACCACCGGCGGGTATCTCGTGGGAGCGTACGCGACCACCAAATGGGTGTTCGATCTCAAGGAAGACGATGTCTATTGGTGCACGGCCGACATCGGCTGGGTCACCGGCCACAGCTACGTCGTCTACGGCCCGCTCGCCAATGGCGCGACGGTGGTCATGTATGAGGGCGCGCCCGACTGGCCGAAGAAAGACCGCCTGTGGGAGATCGTCGAGCGGCTCGGCGTCACCATCTTCTACACCGCGCCGACGGCGATTCGCGCGTTCATGAAGTGGGGCACGGATTGGCCGGCAGGGCACAACCTGTCGTCGTTGCGCCTGCTAGGTTCAGTCGGTGAGCCGATTAATCCCGAAGCCTGGATTTGGTATCACCTGCACATCGGCGGCAGTCGCTGCCCGATCGTCGACACCTGGTGGCAGACCGAGACGGGCGCGATCATGATCGCGCCGCTCCCTGGCATCACCAGGACGAAGCCAGGCTCGGCCACCCACGCATTCCCCGGCATCAGCGCCGAGATTCTCACCGACAAGGGCGACACTGTCCCGGTCGGCGGCGGATTGCTCGCCATCACCAAGCCGTGGCCGTCGATGCTCCGTACCATCTACGGCGATCACGAACGTTACAAGACGCAGTATTGGAGCCGCTGGGGTAAGGACATCTACTTCACCGGCGATGGCGCGAAGAAGGACGACGAAGGCTACTACTGGCTGTTGGGCCGGGTCGACGATGTGCTCAATGTGGCGGGGCATCGCATTGGCACCATGGAAGTCGAAAGCGCGCTGGTCGATCATCCCAAGGTGGCCGAAGCCGCGGTGGTGGGGCGCACTCACGAGATCAAGGGCCAGGCACTTGCGGCCTTTGTCACGGTCAAGGAAGGCGTGCAGCATTCAGAGGCACTGGCCGACGACCTGAAGCGCCACGTCGCCCAGAAGATCGGCGCCATCGCGCGGCCCGACGACATCATCTTCTCGGCCGATTTGCCGAAGACCCGCTCGGGCAAGATCATGCGCCGGCTGTTGCGCGACATCGCCGAAGGCAAGGCACTGGGCGATACGACGACCCTGGCGGACCCATCGGTAGTCGCGAAGCTCAAGGAGCAGTACGAGTCGCAGGAGTAGCGCCGAGGCGGCTCGCGACTGAATGGACTAACATCGACACATGTCCACAGCTCGTACGCTCAAGCAGACATTGCGCGAGGTCGCGACCGCCCTGGGCCAGATCTGGGAGGGCTACAAGCAGACCCCCAACAGTTGTTGAGGGATGGATCCAGTGGCCTGGGAGCAGGACACATGGGCGCGCTACCGCGCCAGTCTAGAAAAGACCGAAGACCGCGTCGAGCGACCACTTAAACCCTCTACGCGGCTGGGCTAGCCGGCCGGAGGGGATCCGGACGCTCGCGCCACCCGCCTGACGGCCATGGAATCGCCCGGGCCCCAGCGCCCGTGTGCAGGTGAACCGCTGGGGGCTCATTCCCGTATCCCTTGATAGACTCAACCCATGCCCCTGATTGAAACCCGGAACCTGTGGAAGACATACGTGATGGGCGATGAAGAAATCCATGCCCTTCGCGGCGTGTCGATTTCCATCGAACGTGGCGAGTACGTCGCCATCATGGGGCCGTCCGGCTCGGGCAAGTCGACGCTGATGAACTTGATTGGCTGCCTCGATACGCCCAGCAAGGGCACCTACCTCCTGAACGACAAGGAGGTCAGCCTGATGAACGACAACGAGCTGGCGCGCATCCGCAACGAAGAGATCGGCTTCGTCTTTCAGACCTTCAACCTGCTGCCGCGCGCGTCGGCCCTGCACAACGTCGAATTACCGCTGGTTTACGCCGGCATGTCGAAGACGGCGCGGCTCGAGCAGGCCAAGGCGGCGATCGAGAAGGTCGAGTTGACGCATCGCATGAGCCACAAGCCCAACGAGCTGTCAGGCGGACAGCGCCAGCGCGTCGCCATTGCCCGGGCGCTCGTCAACAACCCATCGATCCTGCTGGCCGACGAACCGACCGGCAACCTCGACTCGAAGACCGGCGTGGAGATCATGGCCTTGTTCGCGCGTCTGCACGAAGCCGGCAACACCATCATCGTCGTGACGCACGAACCCGACATCGCGGCCTACGCGCACCGGGTGATTGCCATTCGTGACGGTGAAGTGGCGAAAGACATTCGCCAGGAGCCGCACGCCCACGCGGCACACGTGTAGCGGCGGCTCTTTGCGATCGACCTGTAGCTACTGCGGCAGTATCCGGCCGGAGGTTTGAAAGCGCTTATAGTTCGAGTAGTTGGCTTCTCCCCACGCTCGTCGGCCGTTGCCCGCGAAGAACTCCTCGCGCATCGACTGCGGCACCAGTAGTCCCAGACTCTCGTGTTCCCTGAAACTCACCGACACCACGTTGTCGAACGCTGCCGCATCGGGACGCGTGTCGCGGGTAACCACGTCGGCGCGCCAGAGCCGGCCGTTGGTGGTCTCGACCCAGGCGGTCACGATGCTGCGCATCTGGCCGCCGTCGGTGGCCTTGATGATGGTGGGTGAGAAGGTTTCGACGAACACCAGCCGCGTCGTCCGTTTGCCGCGAACGGTTTCTCGACCCGCGATCCGCACCGAGAACCGCTTCAGGTGCCGTGGGTGCAACATCTCGAGCGGCAGGTTGGGCAGGTTAATCGTGCGCGGCTCGCCAAGGTTGAAGCGCGCGCTGTCGGCCAGCATCTCCTTAGCCTTCGAGTAGTCGTCCTTGGCGCCGCTCGACAGCACCTCGCGCAGCGAGCCCGTGGCGTCGGCGACTGCTTCGTTGCCCACCTTCAAGATATGGCGAAACCCAAGCCAGCCGGCCGCGCCCGGCAGCGCCACGAACGCCACTTCGGATTGCAGCGTCCGCTGGAAGGTGGGCGGTTCGTCCCTTTGCGTCTCCCTGAGGGGTTCGTTCTGCTGCAGCATGCGCTCATCAGCAATGAGCTCGCTCAGCTTTGGTTCATAGGCGAGAAGGTAGGTATGCAGCCGCGACGCGAGATCCTCTGCGGTCGGCGGTTGAACCGCAAACACGAGCGCGAGCGCGGCAGCGGAGAGCTTCATGTCTACACCGCGGCGAAGTGCCCCGCTGAGATCTGGCGAAGAGGTGCGTCGTGCATTACCTGGGCGGAATCGAGCTCGATGCGCGCACGAGGCGCGTCGGGGTCGGTCGCCGGCACCGCAGAGAGCAGCGCCTTGGTGTAGGCGTGCTGCGCGTTCGCAAAAATCTCCGGAGTGTCGCCCATCTCGACGATCCGACCCAGGTACATGACGGCGACCCGGGTCGAGATGTGACGCACCAGGCGGAGATCGTGGGCAATGAACAGGTAGGTGAGCTTGAGCTGTTCCTGCAGGTCCATCAGCAGGTTGATGACCTGCGCCTGGATCGAGACGTCGAGCGCCGACACCGGTTCATCCGCGATGATGAATGACGGGTTGAGCGCGAGCGCCCGTGCCAGGCCAATACGCTGCCGCTGGCCGCCGCTGAACTCATGGGGATAGCGGTCGAGATGGGCAGGGTCGAGGCCCACCAGCTTGAACAGGTCCGCGACCCGCTCGCGCCGCTCCGGCTTCGAGCCGATCGAGTGAATCACCAGCGGTTCCTCGACGATGGTGAAGGCGCGCATGCGGGGGTTAAGCGACGAGTAGGGATCCTGGAACACCATCTGCATGTCGCGTCGGGCCGCGCGCATCTGCGAGCTCGTGTAGCCCAGCACGTTCTTCCCGCGGAACAGCACTGCACCAGAAGTTGGTTCCACCAGTCGCAGCATGCATCGCCCGGTCGTGCTCTTGCCGCTTCCCGATTCGCCGACGAGCGCGAACGTCTCGCCCTCGTTCACCACGAAGCTCACATCGTCCACCGCCTTGACGACGGTCTTGGCGCGGAAGAACCCGCCACCGCGTTCGAAGTGTTTGACGAGGTTCCTGACCTCGACCAGCGGCGTCATGGCCGGCCTCCATGGAGGTAACACCGCACGGAGTGCTCCACCTTCGCGCCAAGCGCTACGGCGGACAGGTCGTTGCCAATCACCGTCTGCGGTGGGAATGCCGTGTCGCACACGGGCATGCGGTCGCCACAACGGGGCGCGAACGAACAACCAGGCGGCAATGATGCAAGGTTAGGAACGGTGCCCTCAATCGCTCGCAGCCGCGAACCCGCGGCGCCGCCCGGGATAGAGGCGAGCAACCCCCTGGTGTACGGATGCTTCGGCTGATGGAAGATCTCCCGGACTGTTCCCTGCTCGACGATACGGCCGGCGTACATCACCGCCACGCGGTCGGCGGTTTCGGCGATCACACCGAGGTCGTGGGTGATGAGCAGGAGAGACAGGTCGAACTGCTTCTTCATGTCGCGCAGCAGGTCGAGAATCTGCGCCTGCACGGTGACGTCGAGCGCGGTCGTGGGTTCGTCGGCAATCAGCAGCGGCGGCTTGCAGGCCAAGGCGACCGCCATCATCACGCGCTGGCGCAGTCCGCCCGACAATTGATGTGGGTAATCGTCCACTCGTTTTTCCGGGTCAGTGATCTTCACCGCGCGCAGCAGATCGATGGCGCGGCTGCGGGCCTCGACCTTCGAGGCCAGGCCGTGCACGACCAACGCCTCGGCGATGTGCGCGCCGACCCTCATCACCGGATTGAGCGCCGCCATGGGCTCCTGGAACACGAAACCGATGCCGGCGCCACGCACCTTGCGCATCTCGCGCTCGGGCAGGCTTGCCAGATCGCGGCCCTGGAACATCACGCGCCCCGATGCCACGCGACCGGGTGGCTGCAGGAGCCCGATGATCGAGAACGCGGTCACCGACTTGCCGCTGCCCGACTCGCCGACCAGGCCGAGCGTTTCGCCCTTGCGGACCTCGAACGACACGGCGTTGACCGCGACTACGGGCCGCGGCGCGACGTCGAACACCGTCGTCAGGTTTTCGACTGAGAGAAAAGGAACCTGCTTCACTTTTACGGTTTACGTAAGTCAGTCCAAGCTTACTTCGCGATATTCACCAAACACCGCGCGCAGTGTATCGGCAATTTCTCCCACCGTGGCATGCGACTCGACCGCGGCGACAATCGGGGGGACGAGGTTGTCAGTTGATTGGGCGGCCCGGCCGACCTCGGCGAGCGCGGCTTTCCAGCGGCCCTGATCGCGCGACGCCCGCAGCGCCTGGACGCGACTGGTCTGCTGCTGCTCCAGCTGCGGATTCACCTGGAACACCTCAATGCTGGACCTATCGTCGGTCTGGTAGCGATTGACCCCTACGACGATCGACTCGCCAGCGTCGATGGCGAGCTGCGCCTTGTAAGCCGAATCCTGCACCTGGCGCTGGATGTAGCCGGCCTCGATTGCGGCGAGCGTGCCGCCCACTCCTTCAATGCGCGCAATCAACTCGCGCGCGCCGTTCTCGATCTCGCTGGTCAGCTTCTCGATGTAATACGAACCAGCGAACGGGTCCACGGTGTTGGCGACGCCCGACTCGAAGCCGATAATCTGCTGGGTGCGCAGCGCAATCTGCGCGGCGTTCTCGGTCGGCAGCGCCAGCGCCTCGTCACGTCCGTTGGTGTGCAGCGACTGGGTGCCGCCAAGCACGGCCGAAAGCGCTTGTACCGCGACTCGCACAATGTTGTTGTCGGGCTGCTGGGCGGTCAGGGTGCTGCCGGCGGTCTGGGTATGGAACCGCAGTTGCTGCGCCCGCGGATTGGTGGCGCCGAATCGGTCCCTCATGATGCGCGCCCACAGCCGGCGCGCGGCGCGAAACTTCGCGACTTCCTCGAGAAAATCGTTGTGCGCGTTGAAGAAAAACGACAGCCGCTGGCCAAACGAGTTGATGTCGAGCCCGGCGTCGATTGCCGCCTGCACATAGGCAATAGCGTTGGCAAACGTGAACGCGACTTCCTGCACCGCCGTCGAGCCCGCTTCGCGGATGTGATATCCGCTGACGGAAATCGTGTTCCACTGCGGCATATTCTGCTCACAGTACGCAAATATGTCGGTGACGATGCGCAGGGATTGGTGGGGCGGGTAGATGTAAGTGCCGCGCGCGATGTATTCCTTGAGGATGTCGTTCTGGATCGTGCCCGACAGTTGCTTCGGCGCCACGCCCTGGCGCTTGCCGACGGCAACATAGAGCGCGAGCAGGATGATTGACGTCGCGTTGATGGTCATCGACGTCGACACCTTGTCGAGCGGGATGCCGTCGAACAGGGTCGACATGTCATCGATCGAGTCGATGGCCACGCCGACGCGGCCGACCTCGCCGGCCGCGAGCGGATGATCCGAGTCGTAGCCGATCTGGGTGGGCAGATCGAAGGCGACGCTCAAGCCGTTGACGCCTTGCGACAACAAGTAGCGATAGCGTTGATTCGACTCTGCGGCGGTCCCAAACCCCGCGTATTGGCGCATCGTCCACAATCGACCGCGGTACATCGTCGGTTGAATGCCTCGGGTGAACGGGAACTCGCCGGGGTAGGCGAGATCGCGTTCCGGGTCGAATCCGGTCAGGTCGTCTTCGGTAGCGTGAAAGCGCATCGCAGGCATTTTACGCGCTCCCGCGGTCATCCGCCCAAGTCACAGTAAAAACACAACTTATGGTGTTCTCCCCTTGACACGACCCCAACCCCTTCATAGAATGTCCGGGAATTTCCCAACTGAATCGTCCCACCACAATGACGACTTTTCGCCGATGTCCGCCCGCCGCCCGGTGGGTTTTGCATCGGCAACTGCCGACGGTCCCAGCCGATTGGCGAAATGCGGGTGAACCCGGAGGTTTGCCCCACGGAAGGGAGCCGTCCTATGGATGACGTGGTAAACCGGTTCGCGCGAGAGCTGGCCGACTCCATTGCCGCAGCTGTTTCCGAAAGTGCAGAAGTTGAAGCGTGCCGCGAGCGGGCGCGCGCGGCCGGTTACGAGATGAAAGTGAATCTCGAGGCGGTTGTGGGCTTCGTGAATCGCGGGCAACCGCAGGGCGTGGGCGCAGCCGTTCCCGCGGCGATAACGTCCACTTCTAAGGCGCTTGTCCCGCGCAAGCCGCTCGACATGACGGTCAATGACCGCCGCTTCCTGCGATCGCTGCGGATCGCAGCGGAAGAGGTCAAGGTCGAAGAGACGAACTGATCGGGGATCAGGGATCAGGGTTGCCCTGGTCCCTGCTACTTAATCGCCGTCCCCTGGGCGGCGACCGCGGCAGCCGCTTTCGTGATGGCATCGGCATCGCCCAGGTAATAACTTTTCAGCGGCTTCAGGGCCGAATCCAATTCGTAAACCAGTGGAACGCCGGTCGGGATGTTGAGCTCGACAATCGCGGCGTCCGAGACCCCGTCCAGGTACTTCACGAGTGCGCGCAACGAGTTGCCGTGCGCGACAATGATCACGCGTTGGCCCGCGGCGATGGCGGGTGCAATCGATTCGTGCCAGTACGGCAGAAAGCGATCCACGGTGTCTTTGAGCGATTCTGCGAGTGGCAGGTCTGACGCGGCCAGGCTTTGGTAGCGCGGATCGCGTGACGGGTGTCGCGGGTCGTCTGCGGTGAGCGGCGGCGGCGGAATGTCGTAGGCCCGTCGCCATATTTTGACCTGCTGATCGCCATGCTTGGCGGCGGTCTCCGCTTTGTTCAAACCCTGGAGTGCGCCGTAATGCCGCTCGTTCAGCCGCCAGCTGCGCTGGACAGGCAGCCACAGCTGGTCGAGCTCGTCGAGCACGAGGTTGCTGGTCCGAATGGCGCGCTTCAGCAGCGATGTGAAGACCAGGTCAAAGCCGTACCCTTCGTGCTTCAACAGCTGACCGGCGGCGCGCGCTTCTTCGCGACCCTTGTCGCTCAGGTCAACGTCGGTCCACCCCGTGAAGCGGCCCTCTTTGTTCCAGGTCGATTCGCCGTGCCTGATGAGAACAAGCTTGTGCATAAGAAGACTCAAAACACGAAGCTCACTTCGTATCTAGTCCTTGAGCTGCTTGATCGCGGCCCGGCCGGCGTACTTCGCAGCGCTGCCGAGCTCTTCTTCGATTCTGATCAGCTGGTTATATTTCGCCACGCGGTCGCTGCGTGACGCCGATCCGGTCTTGATCTGGCCGGCGGCCGTGCCGACTGCCAGGTCGGCGATCGTCGAGTCTTCGGTTTCGCCCGAGCGATGCGATGCCACACAGCGATAACCGGCCGCAGCGGCAATTGCCATGGCATCCAGCGTTTCTGTGACGGTGCCGATCTGATTGACCTTGACCAGCAGTGCGTTACCTACGCCTTCGGCAATGCCCTTCTTTAAAATCGCCGGGTTGGTGACGAACACGTCGTCGCCCACCAACTGAATCTTGTCGCCGAGCGCCTGGGTCAGCAGCTTCCAGCCGTGCCAGTCCTGCTCGGCGCAGCCGTCTTCAATCGAGATGATCGGGTACTGCCGGCACCAGTCGACGTACAGATCGACCATGCCCTGCGGATCGCGCGCGGCTTCGCCCGACTTCTTGAACTCGTAGCGCCCGCCAGTTGCCGAAGATAACCAGAACTCGCTGGCGGCGACATCGAGTGCAAGGTAGACGTTGTCGCCCGCCTTCGCGCCGGCCTTGCCGACCGCCTCGAGAACCAGCTCCAGCGCCTCGCGGTTCGACTTGAGGCTCGGGGCGAAACCGCCCTCGTCGCCAACGCCGGTGGCCAGTCCCCTGCCCTTCAGGATCGAGCGCAGCGCGTGAAAAATTTCCGTGCCGACGCGCAGGCCCTCGCTGAACGATGAGAATCCGACTGGCATGACCATGAACTCCTGGAAGTCCACGTTCGAGTCGGCATGGGCGCCGCCGTTCAGGATGTTCATCATCGGCACGGGCAGCGTGTAGCCCGCGGCATTTCCAGCAAGGTCGGCGATGTGGGCGTAGAGCGGGCGGCCGCTGCGGGCGGCGTCGGCCTTGAGCGCCGCCATCGACACGCCAAGCAACGCGTTGGCCCCCAACCGGCTCTTGGTCGCCGTGCCGTCGAGCGCAATCATGGCTTCGTCGAGCCCGCGCTGTGTGAAGTCCTTGCCCTTGAGGGCCGCCAGGATCTCGGTGTTGATGTTCGCAACCGCTTTGCGAACACCCTTGCCGAGATAGCGCGACGGGTCGCCGTCGCGCAGCTCGAGCGCCTCACGCTCACCGGTCGAGGCGCCCGACGGTACCGATGCGCGCCCCCGCGTGCCGCCCTCGAGCGCGACGTCTACTTCGACGGTTGGGTTGCCGCGCGAGTCGAGAATCTCGCGGCCACGAACATCAGCAATTTTCATAGGTGCCTAAAGGAAGCCACAGGACACAGAAGACACAGAGTAGCTATTTTGGTTACTGGGATTCAACGGTAGCCTTTTCCAAGAATGGCTCTGTGTTCTCTGCGTCCTCTGAGGCTAACGTTCGTTCAGCCGCGTCGGTCGGCTTCTGCTTCAAGTCGCAGGGCCTCTTCGGTGATTGGCCCGACATACGGCTCCTCACCTGGCGCAACCACGACCACGCCGCCTTCCGATACGGTGTGGCGCCTACGATCTTCTTCAGGGTTGTAGCCGATGGTGGCGCCGCGCGGAATGTCGACATCGCGGTCGATGATGGCCCGGCGGATCTGGGCATGCCGTCCAACCCGCACGCCCGGCATCAAAATCGACTGCTCGATGCTGCAGAAGCTATGCACGCGCACGTTGGGGCACAGGATGCTGCCGTGAATGCGGCTGCCCGAGACGATGCAGCCTTGCGAGATCAGGGAGTCTTGCGCCTCGCCCCGCCGCCAGTCTTCGGCGAACACGAACTTCGCCGGCGGCGCCTGCGGCATGTAGGTGCGCAGCGGCCACTCGGGGTCATACATGTTGAACTCGGGATTGACGTGACACAAGTCCATCTGGGCTTCGTAATACGCGTCGAGCGTCCCGATGTCGCGCCAGTACTTCGCCGCCTTCTTGTTTTCGTCGTAGAAGGGATAGGCAAAGGTGCGGCCGTGGCCAATCAGCGCCGGAATTATGTCTTTGCCGAAATCGTGGCTGCTGGCCGGTTTCGCAGCATCTTCCTTGAGCGCCTGAATCAGCACGTCGCTTGTGAAGACGTAGATGCCCTTCGAGGCGAGCGCCATGTCGGGTTGCCCGGGCATGCCCGGTGGATTCAGCGGCTTCTCGAGAAAGCCGGTGACCTTGTCCTGCTCGTCAACGGCGACAATGCCAAAGCGCTTACCGTCGTCGATCGGCACCTCAATTGCCGCCAAGGTGACCTCGGCCCCCATGTCCTGATGGAACCGCAACATCTTCTGATAATCCATCTTGTAAACGTGATCGCCAGCCAAGACCACGACGTACTTGGGCGTCTCGCGAATGATGGAGTACAGGTTCTGGTAGACGGCGTCGGCGGTGCCTTGGTACCACTGCTCGCCGACCCGTTTCTGCGGCGGCAGGATCTCGATGAATTCGCCCAGCTCTTCCGACACCACGGTCCACCCCTGTCGAATGTGGCGGTTGAGTGACAGGGACTTGTACTGTGTGGCGATGAAGACGTGGCGCAGTCCCGAGTTGATGCAATTGCTCAGGACAAAGTCGATGATGCGGTAAGGGCCGCCGAAGTACACCGCGGGCTTGGCCCGATCCTTCGTCAACGGAGCCAGGCGTTCACCGGCTCCGCCTGCGAGCACAATTACGAGGACGTCGTCACGCAGCATGGTGGCAGTTTCTGCACCATATCACCGGATGTCTCCGAATTGGCGCTAAACCTCTACTGTAACAACGCTTTAGCGTGGTTGACTTGGCGGCGGCGGCCCTCCTATCATTTGTGGATCGGAAGTCTTGGGACGTGCTTTGGCGCGCCCGTTTTGAGGGGGAACTGATGATGGTATTTCGGCGTGCAACGGCCGTGGCAGTCGCGCTGGTAGTGTCGGCAACTTTTGCCGTGGCACAGACGGCTCCGAAGAAGGACGAGAAGAAGCGCAGTAAGCAGGAGCAGCAGGAGATCGAGCAGATCGTGAAGCTCGTGGACGGCGTGATGGCCGGCCAGCCTGCGCCCGGCGACATCACGATGTCGATCGAACCCTTCTTCATGAAGTCGCAGGAAGCACGCACGTTCGTGCCCTTCGTGCTGAGCGTGAACAACGCGCCCAAGACGGACGCCGCGCTTTACATTCGCGTGGTCAACCCGTCGGCCGTGCCCGACCCGAAGGCCAAGAAGGTCGAATACCCCTGGGATGACATTCACTTCGTGCCAGCCGCGCAGGTCGCCGGCGACGCGCCCAAGCTGAATCGTGTGTTCATGGCGACGGCCGGCACCTACGACGTCTACATCGCATACAAGGAACGCGTGCCCGAGAAGGCGCCGAAGAACACCCTGGCCAAGACCGGCGTGCTGAAGACGCAGATCACGGTGCCCGACTTCTACAACGCCGAGCTCAACACCAGCACCATCCTGGTGGCAGACAAGGTCAACATGCTGTCGGCGCCGCCCAACCCGGATGAGGCGCGCGAGCGTCCCTTCGTGTTCGGCACGCAGGAACTGCTGCCCGCGCCAGACATGGAATTCAAGAAGGCTGACGAACTGTCGATTTTCTTCCAGGTCTACAACTCCGGTCTCGATGCCGGCGGCAAGCCGGATCTGACCCTGGAATACGAGTTCCACAAGACCGAAGCGGGCGCCGAGAAGTTCTTCAACAAGACCAATCCGCAGGTTGTCAACGCGTCAATGCTGCCGCCGCAGTTCGACCCTGCCAAGTTCCCGGTTCCCGGCGGCATTACGGTCCCGCTGGCGTCGTTTGGTGAAGGCCAGTATCGGCTGGGAATCAAGATCACCGATAAGGCCGCCAACAAGACCATTACCCGCGACATCAAGTTCACCGTCAAAGGGTAGGGACGAACGCCTATACAGGCGTCCGGCGAAGGCGTAGAATATTCAGACTGCCCGCCCCCTAACCGGGGGCGGGCGGCAACTTCAGATGGGCACCCCCCGTCGCCTGCTCGCCCCGGTTTCAATGCTCTGCCTGCTGGCATTGCACTCGACCCCTGTCTCGGCCCAATCCACGCAGTTCGATCGCGTTACCAATCTCGCCAACGCCACCACGGGCCACATCGAAGGTTCAGTGACGGACGAAGCCGGCAAGCCGCTGGACGGCGTGGTAATTTCCGCGCTTGGCAGCACGACGGCGTTCGCGGTGTCCGATAAGGCCGGCCAGTTCACACTTCGCCAACTGCCACCGGGCGCTTACCTGCTCCGCGCGCACTTGCAAGGGTTCCACGCGCCGCGCAGCACGATGATCAACGTGCGGCCCGCCGTGCGCAGCGCATCGACCTTCACGTTGCGCCGCGAAGGCACGGCCGGCGCGCCGCGCCTGACCGACGCCTCGGTGGCGACCACCACCATCGACGCACCAGCCGAAGCCGGCGCGAAGAAAGAAGGCCGCGGCGAAAGCGATTTTGCCTGGCGGCTGCGTCACCTGAAGCGCGGCGTGCTGCGCGAGGCCGAGATGCGCGCAGGCATCGCGCAAGACGATGACTGGTTCATCACCGACTCGGTACAGTTCCTCGGCCGCGCGGTGGGGACGTCGGCCAAGGCCGCTACGGCGCTGTTCTCCGACTTGTCGCTCGGCGGCCAGGTCAACCTGCTCACCACCGGAGCGTTCGACAATCCGCTCCAGTTGCTGCAACTCGAGCGCACCAGCAGCGTTGCGTTCTTCTCGCTCGGCGCGCCCGTGGGCACGCATGGCGATTGGGCCGTGCGCGCGGCGATGAACCAGAATGACCTCAGTTCCTGGATGCTCGCCGGCAGCTACGTGGTCACCGCGCAGGTGCCGCACCGTTACCAGGTGGGCATGTCATACAGCCTGCAACGCTACGAAGGCGGCAACACCGCGGCGATGATGGCGCTGGCCGACACCGCGCGCAACGTCGGTTCGGTGTTCGCGTTCGACGAATGGCAAGTGTCGCGCTACCTGTCGGTCGGTTACGGCGCCACCTACGCTCATTACGACTACCTGCAGGAAGGGCCGTCGCTGTTCAGCCCGCGCCTGTCGGCCACTCTTTCTCCCACGAAGAGCCTGCGCCTGCGTTTCGCGGCGTCGCGCGAGGTCAGCGCGCCGGGCGCCGAAGAGTTCCTGCCGCCGACTACCGCGGCTTACCTGCCGCCGCAGCGCACCTTCTCGCCGATTTCACAGGCCGGCATTCGCACGCAGAAGTTCCAGAATTACGAAGTCGGCGTCGATCGGGTGTTCAACGGCGCCACCATTGGCGTGCGCGCCTTCGAGCAGCGGATTGACGATCAGACGGTGACCGCGTTCGGCCTGCGGAAGAGCGATAGCGTGGCCGCGGCGCTCGGTCACTATTACGTCGGTGCGGCCGGTGACGTGGATGTTCGCGGCGTTGGTGTCACGCTGACGCATGCCTTGTTCGACAACGTCCGCGGCTCAGTGGATTATTCGGTGTCCAACGCCAACTGGCTGGCGCGCAGCACGCCGGTAGAGTACGCCGTGTTGACGCGCTGGATCCCGTCAGCCGTTCGTAACAACGAACGCATACACGACGTGACCACGTCATTACAGACCGAGATTCCCCTGACCGCGACGCGCGTGGTCGTGCTCTACAAGTTGAATACCGGCTTTGCGTCAGCTGCCAGGGACCAGGGCCCCGGTTTCGACGCGCGCTTCGACTTGCAGGTGAACCAGGCGCTGCCGTTCATGAACTTCCGCACCTCGCAGTGGGAGATGCTGGTCGGCGTCCGCAGCCTGTTCCACGAATCGCTCGCCAACGCCTCCGCTTACGACGAGATTCTCGTCGTGCGCCCGCCCAAGCGGATTGTCGGCGGCCTCACCGTCAAGTTCTAAAGATCCTCACGGGTCACACCCTCACCCTCCAACACGAAATCAGCGCCGTAGGCCCGGGCCGGGGTTTGAAAGCCGGGGCTGAAATCGCCGCTCAAGACTTTCCGCACCGCGGCCAGCGCGGTTTGCGTGGTCCAGACGACGCCGGCCTCGGGACCGTGAAGGCGGGCGCAGGCCCGGTGCCCCTGATCATCGGTGACCTCGCCCCAAACGTGAGTCGTCGTCTTTGCCCGCCGATCTGCACCGGGACCGGGTTTGACGCCGCGCTTCAAGAGGCCGCGCATGAACGGCAACCTGAAGAGCGGTCGCAGGTAGTCCATCTTCGCGAGTTGGCGCCGTGTTGCTTCCGGGACGACCACGTAGTCTTCGATGTTGGGAATACCGGTCGAGTAGTACGCCATGAACACGTCGCCCCACGTCAGGCGCGTAGCGATCATGGGACCCTGCCCGAAATCGATCGCGCGGGTCTTCACGCCCCGCTCGGGAACCACGAGCAGGCCACCACGCCGCACACGGTTGCCGTACGGGATCAGTTCGATCATCGTGCGCTGCGTGCCCGGCGGCAGGCCACCAGGACCCTCAGTTCGAAAGGCGAGCGTCAGGTGCGTGGCAGAGGGCAGTCGTTGCTTCAGGTGCACCGCCAGGCAATCGGTCGGCACGACGTCGAAGCCGACGCCTGGCAGCAGCATCACGCCGCGCGCCAAAGCATCGGCGTCCATCGATGCGAGTCCCTCGTAGACCGGGATCTCGCCGGTGATATCCAGGTAATGAGCGCCCGCTCGCACGCAGGCGCTCGCCATGGGTTCGAAGGTGTGCATGAACGGTCCGGCGCAATTGAGCACCACGGTCACGCCGTTGAAGGCGCGGTCGACCGCCTGCGCGTCGTCCAGGCCGAAGGCGCGATGTTCCAGGTTCAGCGCGGCCGCCAGGCGCGCGAGTGGTTCCTGATTACGTCCGCCAAGAATCGGTCGCAGGCCCGCGGCCATTGCTTCGCCGGCCATCACCTCGCCGACGAAGCCGGTGGCGCCGTACAGGAGGAACACGGGCGGATGGTAACAGGAGAGGCCTCGGGTCTGGGGCCCTCGATGCTCGCGCTCACGCGCTCGCAGGGCCTGAAGGTCCGCCGTCGGCCCTCTGAACGACAGTTCGATATTTCCGCCAAAATTCGCACATACTAAGTTTTGGATCATTCCACCGGCTGATTGGATAAATCGAGCGGTCGCACGGGTCACATGCCGATAAGCGCCTATTTAGCAACGCTTTAGACGGCCTTTCTCGGCAGAGCTCGTGGTATGGTGTTTGCTCTCTCTCAGTCGGATTGATCGGTCTTGTCAGGCAACACTGAACCAACGGCGGGTATGTCGGTTTCCGACCCGGGATCCTGGTGGCGTGAGTGGCGGCAAACAGCCTTGCCGGTTGCGGTGACGCTCGGGCTGCTGGCGCTCGGGTTGACCAACGTCGTTGCCCGTGCCACTTCCAGCGAGGTCGAAGACGGTGTGCTTTGGGTTGAGCGCGCCATCGGCCTGGTGGCGGCCGAGGTGGCTTCACCGTCGGCCGCAAGCCGCGCCGGCGTCCGGCCGGGCGACATCCTGCTGGCCATCGACAATCAGCCCGTTGACGGGCGCCAGGACGTCCTCAACCTTCAGCACGGCGCGAATGCGGGCGAGCGCCACTCGTACTCGTTACTGAGGCTGGGCACGCAGCAAATTTCGACCGTCTCGCTCGCGCCGATGCCGAGTGGCACCGGATTGTTCTACTACGTGCTCGCCGCGGTCGGCATTTTCACGCTGTTGATTGGCGCCGCCGTCCGCGCGCGACGGCCGACCGATCAAGCCACCCTGCATTTCTTCTGGCTCTCGGTCGCCTTTTTCGGCGTCTTCACGTTTTCGTTCAGCGGGCGCCTTGACCGAGTGGACTGGGTCTTCTACTGGGGTGACGTCATCGCGGTGAGCGTGCTGCCGCCGCTCTTCCTGCATTTCGCACTGGTCTTCCCGGAGCGGCCGCACATGCCCGGCTACTCGGCTGTGCTCGCGCGCTGGTTGCCGGCGATTTACCTGCCCGGCGCCGTGCTCGGCTCCACCCGCGCGCTCGCCGTGTTGCGCTCGAGTGCCGACCCCGAATATTTCATCCGCGTCGTCACGCTGCTCGATCGCCTCGAATACGTCTACCTCGTCGCGTTCGGCGCGGCCGGCCTGGCCGTGTTGTTGCGCGCGTTGTCGCGCGCGCGCTCGGTGACCGTGAAGCGCCAGCTGCGATGGATCGTGTGGGGCACCGCGCTCGGCGCGGTGCCGTTCGCGTTGGCCTACGCCATTCCGTTCGCGCTAGGTGTGGACGCGTCGATTCCCATGGAGCTATCGGCGATTCCGCTTGGCTTCATTCCGCTTGCCTTCGCGTCGGCCATCATTCGCTATCGCTTGATGGACGTCGAGATCATCCTCAAACGCCTGCTGGTCTACACCTCTGCGGTTGCCGCGATTGTTGCTATCTACGTGCTGATCCTGCGCGCGTCCGGCAACGACATGCTCGACGGCGAGGCGCAGCACCGATGGATCATCGCCTTCCTCGCGACGGTGGTTGTGATTCTGCTCGCCAAGCCGGTGAAGGACGGATTGCAGAAGGCGATTGACCGCGCTTTCTATCGCGACCGCTACGACTATCGCCGAGCGCTCGTGAGCTTCGCCGGCGAGTTGAACAGCGATCTCGATCTCAACCGGCTGGCCGACCGCCTGGTCACCCGCGTGCGCGAAACGATCGAGCTCGATCGCATGGCGTTCCTGTTGGCCAATGACGCGGGTGACTTCGAGGTCATCAGCCACGAGGGGTTCGACCAGCCGCCGGCCCGCCTGGCGGGTGCGTCGGGCGTCGGCTCGCGCCTCAACAACGGGCACACCGTGCGTCTCGACGATCCGCTGGCGGCGACGCGTTTTACGGCCGAAGAAGTTGAGTTCTGGCGTGATGCCGGCATCTTCTATCTGGTGCCGTGCGTGACCAAGAACTCGGCAATTGCGGTGCTCGCGCTCGGCCGCCGCGCCAGCGGCGAACCGCTCAGCAGCGAAGATACGGCTTTGGTCACCGCGGTGGCGGCGCAGGCGGCAACCGCCATCGAGAACGGCCGGCTCTACCGCCAGTTGCATCTCAAGGCCTCGGAGCTCGACCGACTCCACGCCTTCAACGAGAACATTCTCGAGTCACTGGACGATGGGCTGCTCGTGCTGGGACCGACGGACCACGTAGTACGTTGGAACGCGGCTCTCGAGCGGGTGTATGGTCCCAAGCGTTCGTCGGTGCTTGGCCAGCACATCGGTCGACTCTTCGACGAGCACGTGGTCGACATGCTGAGCACCGCTCGCCGCGACCACCCCGACGGCACCACGCTGTTCAGGGTGCCGGTGATCGCCCGCACGGGCCAGGACGGCGCGCGCTTGCTGGTGAACCTGACAACCGTCCCCCTGCAGACCGTCGCCGGCGGCTCACAGGCGGGCACCATCGTTATTTTCGAAGACATCACCGAACGCTCGCAAATGGAAGAGCAGCTGCGCATCTCGGAAAAGATGGCGTCGCTCGGTTTGCTGGCAGCGGGTGTGGCCCACGAAGTGAACACGCCGCTCACCGGCATCTCGAGCTACACGCAGATGCTGCTCGAGAACGCCGATCCGGCGGATCCGCGCACGCCCGTGCTGGAGAAGATCGAGAAGCAGACCTTCCGCGCCGCCCGCATCGTGAACGGCCTGCTCAACTTGTCGCGGCCCAACGCCGCGGAACAATCCGAGCGGACGGTCGTCGATCTCAATGTGGTCATTGCCGACGTGCTGTCGCTGCTCGAGCACCAGTTCGAGAAGGGCAGCATCAAGGTGCGCCGCGAGCTGCATGCCGAGCCGGTCCGCGTGATCGGGTTCGAGTTCAAGCTGCAGCAGGTGTTCCTGAACCTCTTCCTCAACGCCCGCGACGCGATGAACAGCGGCGGCTGGCTGACCATTTCGACCCGCGCCGATGGCCGCGAAGTGGTGGCCGAGGTGGCCGATACCGGCAACGGCATCAATCCCGAGCACCTGGCGCGCATCTACGATCCGTTCTTCACGACCAAGGCCATAGGCCAGGGCACGGGACTCGGGTTGTCGATCACCTATGGCATCGTGCGCGAGCACGAAGCGACCATTCAATGTGACAGCACACCGGGGACCGGCACGCGCTTCGAGATCCGGTTTGCGTCGGTGCCCGACGGTACGACCGCCGCGGCTCCCCCTCTGCAGCAGCGAGCAGGACAGTGACCATGCGACGTAACGCTTCAGTGCTCGTCATCGACGACGAAGAAGTCATGCGCGACATTCTCGGCACGCTGCTCGAGCGCGACGGCTACAGCGTGCGGCTGGCCTCGGGCGGCCAGGAAGGCCTGGAGCTGGCCAAGAGCCTGCCCTTCGATGCCGTGATCGTCGACGTTATGATGCCCGGCATTGACGGCATGCAGGTGCTCGACGAGCTCAAGAAGTACGACGACGACCTGCCGGTGGTGATGGTGACGGCGTACGCGTCGATGGAAAGCGCGATCGCGGCCATGAAGAAGGGCGCGTTCGACTACATCACCAAGCCGTTCAAGAACGACGAAGTGCTGGTCGTGCTGCGCAACGCCGTGGAACGCCGCCAGCTGGTGGCCGAGAACGTGGCGCTCAAGCAGAACCTGCAGTCGCGCTACCACAAGTTTTCGGGAATCATCGGAAAGAGCAGCCGGATGAAGCAGGTGTTCGACCTGATCATCCAGGCAGCGCCGAGCCGCTCGACCATCCTGATCACGGGCGAGAGCGGAACCGGCAAGGAGCTGGTGGCCCGCGCCATTCACCAGAACTCGGCGCGCAGCGAACGCGCGTTCGTGACGGTGAACTCGGGAAACCTGCCGCCGGATCTCCTCGAGTCCACCTTGTTCGGTCACGTCAAGGGCGCCTTCACCGGAGCCGTGTATCCGAAGAAAGGCCTGTTCGACATGGCCGACAAGGGCACCATTTTCTTCGACGAGATCGGCAACATCCCGATTGAGACGCAGGCCAAGCTGTTGCGCGTGATGCAGGAGCGTGAGTTCATGCGGCTGGGCGGGATGGAAACCATCAGGGTCGACGTCCGCATCGTCGCCGCCACCAACGTCGACCTGAAGCACGAGATGGAGGAGGGCCGCTTTCGCGAAGACCTCTATTACCGGTTGCACGTGATCAGCATTCACCTGCCGTCGCTGCGCGAACGTCGCGACGATATTCCGCTGCTGGTGCAGCACTTCCTCGAGAAATACGGCGAAGAGAACGGCCGCAAGAACATCGAGGTGGCGCCCGAGGCACTCGACCTGTTGATGGAATATGACTGGCCCGGCAACGTCCGCGAGCTCGAGAATGTGATCGAGCGCGCCGTGGTGCTCGCTACCGGCCAGCGCATCGGCACCGAGCTGATTCCCGACCAGGTGCGCAAGAGCCCGTCGTTCCAGATTCCGCACGTGGTCATGCCGGTCGAGGGCGTTTCGCTGAAGGAAGTGACGGTCGCCTACGAGCGTCAGTGGATCGAGTCGGCGCTCGAGGCCGCTGGTGGCGTGCAGAAGCGCGCCGCGGAGCTGTTGCGGATCAAGCCGACCACGCTCAACGAGATGATCAAGCGCTACGACATTCGTCCGCGGCGCAAGAAAGCCTCGGCCGCCGGGCCGGAACCCGAAGCGGGTGCAACCGAGAACGGCGACCAGCTAGAGACCGTAGGCGAGCCCGAGTAGTCCGGCGGCTTTTACTCGACGCTACTTGATCACCAGCACGCCAGCCCTGGCGAGCGCCTCGACATACTCCACGACGGCAGGCAGTGGCACCGGGCCGAACTGCGCCATGACGGCGTCACGAATGTCGCTGATTGACCGCTTGCCGTCGCTGAAGTTGACAATTTCATAAGCCACGTCTCGGCTGACGGTTACCTTCAGCGCCGACACGTCGGGCGCTGCAGCAACGACAGCAGTTCGAGAGGGCACGCGCCGGTCATCGCCGCCACGACCGCGGATGCGCTCTGCCGGCGGCACAAACGGCGAACTGGTAATGCCGAGGCTGGTCCACACCGATGCGACACCTCGTTCCATGTCGGTCAGCCGGCCGGCGAGGGTGGCGTCGAGCGGCGCGGGCATGAATCGCGCTATCGACCGAATGCGCCGTTGCTCGCGATCGATCGCCTGTCCCATCAGAATCAACACGTCGGCGCTCGCCCGTTGGGTGGGACCCATCTGCGCCACGGCGCGGCGGCCGTCTTCAGCCAGGCGCGCGTGCGCGCCGACCATCAGGTGCGACAGCAGTGCTTCGGCGCCCGAGTTGGGCAAGGTGGCAAGGAAATAGGCCGTGGCAGTCGAGACGAACACGATCTGCTTTGCGCCATTCGCGTCAGCGCCCGCGCCTACCAGCGACACCGTAGGCACGCCGAAAGCGTCCCACTCAGGCTGACCAATGTTCCGATAGGGTGCGACGATTGCCGCTCGGTATGGCGGCTGTAGCGAGAACACCTCTGCCACTTCGTCGGCGATGCTTGCCGTTGACCATGGCGACCGCACGATCTCCATCGCCTGGCTGGCCGGTGCCATGTCGAGGTGGATGGCTGCTCGCACGCGATTGCTGGTCACCGCCGATGCTGCGCCTGCCGGGACGAAACGGATGGTACGCGCTGGTTGGGGCAGCTGGTGGACGTCGATCAGGGTCTTGAGCTTCTGCGCCACCTGGCTGGCTGCCCCGCAACCGCCAGCCGCACAACTGACGATGATTTCGCCAGCCGTGGCGTCGGAACCTGCGATCGCCTCGATGGATGGCCCCGCCGCCGGTTCCACGTCAATGAACGAACGGAGGATGACCGACTCCAGCAATGTCTCTGCCGGCGTCAACGGCGCCCGCTGGCCCAACTGCAAGACCACCGCGATGGCAAGCAGCACTCCAATCATCGGCCGAGCGATCCGATCAGGCGGTCATACTTCGACAGGATCACATCCCAACGGTAGTTCCGCTTGACGTATTCCTTGCCGTTGCGCCCCATCCGGTCTCGCATCC
>JANMUX010000002.1:0-2702 GCA_031392125.1 Acidobacteriota bacterium
AGCACGACCAGATCGTCGGCACTCAGGTGTCCCTCCTGCTTGAGGAACACGTTGACGATCAGGTCGCGCTTGCTCGAACGCTTGGTACCGGCCGGCCGCAGCCGATCGAGATCCGGAATGGCCGCCGTCGTGGCCATGGGCAGCCTCTTAGGCAGTGAAGGACGAGCCGCAGCCGCAGGTCGACGTGGCGTTGGGGTTCTTGATGGTGAAGCCACCGCCCGTGATGGTGTCGACGAAGTCCACTTCGGCGCCCTTCAGGTAGCTGATGCTCACCGGGTCAACGAACAACCGCACGCCGTTTGACTGGAACAGCTGGTCGCCGACGCCGCCGCCTTCTTCTATCATCAGGCCGTACTGAAAGCCCGAGCAGCCACCGCCCTGCACGAAGACGCGCAGGCCGCTTTCGAGCTTGCCTTCTTCCGACAGCAGCTCACGGATCTTGCCGGCTGCCGATTCGGTGACGGTAATCATCGGGTCGGTCATCACGGGCATTTCCGGGGTGATGGTGTGCGTTTCAGTGTTCATGATTGACTCCTAGTTTATCAGGTTCTTCGGCCCCTCAAAACCGTGTTTCTGGCCCTAAAACCGTGCTTCTGCCAGCTCTGCCAGCTGGGCCGCCGATTCCTGCTCCAGGTCTTTGTGCAGGCTGTTGCCGTGGGCGTCCATGGTCACGATGGCGGGAAAGTCCCTAAGCTGTAGATGCCACATCGCCTCAGGAGTTCCAAACTCGAGCAGCGAGACGCCGTCCACCCGGTCGATGCAGCGGGCGTAAAACTGGGCGGCGCCGCCAATCGCGTTGAGGTAAACCGCGCCGTGCTGCTGCAACCCGGCCAGCGTCTTGCCTCCCATGCCGCCCTTGCCCATCACGACTCGAATCCCGTACTTGCCGATGATGTCGGCCTGGTAAGGCTCCTCGCGAATGCTGGTGGTCGGGCCGGCCGCGGTGACCTTCCACGAGCCATCGTCCTGCTTTGCCACGACGGGCCCGCAGTGGTAAATCACGCCGCCGCTCAGATCGACCGGCGGCGCGTGCGTGGCGAGGTGGTGGTGCACGGCGTCGCGGCCGGTATACGCGGGGCCGCTGATTAGGACTACGTCGCCGACCCTCAGCGACCGAACGGTCGCCTCGTCTATCGGCGCGCGCAGCACGACTTCACGGCCCGTGCGCTTGAAGCCGGCCTGGTCCATCATCGGCGTCGTTGGCACCGACGGATCGCGGTAGATCCACTCTTTGATGGCGCCGGTCGTGCCATCGAGCATCACACCCAGCCGCCGATAGGCCCAGCAGTCGTAGGCCACCGACACGAAGAAGCTTGCGGGCAGGCGATTCTGCGCGCCGACTTTGCAGCCTATCAACGAGGTGCGCCCGCCAAAGCCCATGGTGCCGACGCCGAGCGTGTTGACCGTGCGCATGATCTCGGCTTCGAGATCTGCCAGGCGCGAATCGGGATTGAGGTCATCGAGGCTGCGGAACAGTTGCTGCTTGGCTTCGACATAGCCGCTGGTGCGATCGCCGCCAATGCACACGCCGATGGCGCCGGGCGCGCATCCCTTGCCCTGCGCATTCCAGACCGCGTGCAGGATGCACTTGCGGACACCCTCCATGGTGCGGTCGGCGCGGCCGAGGTGCGGCAACTCGGCCGGCAGCGAGTACTGCGCGTTCATGTTTTCGCAACCGCCACCCTTCAGCAGTAGCTTCACTTCAATGTCGTCGCGGTCCCATTGCTCGAAGTGAATCACCGGCGTGCCGGGGCCGAGGTTGTTGCCGCTGTTCTCTCCGGTCAGCGAATCCACGGAATTGGGTCGCAGCTTGCCGCGCTTGGTGGCCTCGGCAATTGCCTCTTTGATCTGTTTCTTGAGCAGGATCTGGTTCACCCCGACCGGGGTCTTCACTTCAAACGTCGGCATGCCGGTGTCCTGGCAAATGGCCCCTTCCACCTCTGCGGCCTGGTCGATGTTCTGGCCGATGATATTCAGCGCCTGGCGGGCGCGGGTCCCTTCGTCTTCGGTGTCGAGGGCATGTTTCATGGCGGCCCGCACGTCGGGCGGCAGGTCCGTGGAGGTCTTGACAATCAGGGCGACCACGGACTCGAAAAAGCTCGGCAGCATCCTCCCAGTCTAGGGGTCTGACCCCTTGGGGAGCAAACGCCCCGCCCCGTGCGCCATGACGGCCAGGGGTCAGACCCCTGTCGCAGAACTTCGGTGGCGGCGCCAACGTCTCACCAAGCGTGAAGCTTGCCCTGCGACGCCTGTTCAAGAGCCCGGCCTTTGCCCTCACCGCGATCATGACGGTCGGGGCCGCCATCGGCGCCAACGCGCTGATCTTCAGCGTCGTCAACGGCATTGTCCTCAAGCCGCTGCCCTACCCCCGGCCTGCCGAGCTGGTCGGGGTCTGGCACGTGGCGCCTGGTGTGATGCCAGGACCGCTGCAGCAGTCGGCCGCTACCTACTTCATGTATCGCGACAGCGCGCAAGTGTTCGAAGACATTGGCTTGTGGAGCAACGGGTCGGCCACCATCACCGGCCGCGGCGAGCCCGAACAGGTTGAAGTCCTCTACGTCACCGACGGCACGCTCGGCGTGCTCGGCGTTCGCCCCGCCCTCGGCCGGGGGCTTACGAAGGAAGACGACCTGCCGACCGGGCCCGATGTGGTGCTCATCACCCATCGCTACTGGGAGCGCGCCTTCGGCAGCAATCCGTCG
>JANMUX010000079.1:0-8074 GCA_031392125.1 Acidobacteriota bacterium
CTTTGAAACCGAAAAATTTGCTCTGCGTCCTCTGTGTCCTCTGTGGCTAATGGACTAACGAGCCGTGCGGTAGGTGCTCGCCGCGCCCAAGTCGGTCGGGCGGCTGGCGCCCGGGCTGGCCAGCAACAACCGCATCTGATCCGAGACCACATCGTAGAGTCCCACTCGCCGGCCGGTTGCCGACACCAGGTCGATGGTGGGAAATGGCCGCGCTGTCAGCGCCAGTGTCACGGTGCCGACCTCGATTGCGGTGCCTGATTCGGTCAGCAGGGCGTAGTCGTAGTTCGGGTTGCGCGCTGCACCCCGCGTGAATCGGATGCCGGCCGGGCCGTCACCGCTGATGCGCGTCCACGTGCGCGCGGCCGGAAAACGCAGGTCGCGCGGGTTCGACGCGTACGGCTCCACCAGCTCGGTGCTCGAGACGGCCGTGCTCCAGATGCGGTCGAAGAACAACTTCGCCTCCATCAAGAGGAAGGGTTCGGGCGTCACGGCGTTCGGATTGGGGATGTCGCGGTAGTACTCGAAGTCATCGAGTTGAAAGTGCGTCATCGCATAAGTAATTGGCGTCGTGCCAACGGTTTGCGACACGGTGCCGGCAATGCCTAGCGCCTGGCCAGATCGGACGGCCGCCGCCGGAACGATCTCCGGACTCACCAGGGCCAGGTTGGTGTAGACGGTGCGATAAAAGTGCGTGCCGACCACGTGCTCGATCTGGACGGTGCTGCGGCCAGGCTGCGACGAGTCGGCGAACACTCCCTGCACGGTGCCAGCGGCAGCGGCTCGAACAGTACCGCCGAGACGGTACTCGATGTCCCAACCGGAGTGGCCGTCTTCCGCGTGATCGGCGCCGTGATAGCCGAATGGTGCGAGGCCAAATGCGGTGTTCGCGAGATCTCCCGGTTCGATCGGCATCACCAGATTGAGCACACCGGGGACGGTGGTTGGCAACGGCACAACGATCGGCGGGGGCGGCGTCGCCGCGACGCCGCTCGGTGCGGTCGGTGACTGGTCAGAGGTGCAGGCAGACACCGTGATCGAGACAAGCAGGAAGAACACCGATCGTTTC
Organism: Acidobacteriota bacterium; assembly: GCA_031392125.1. Classification (GTDB taxonomy): domain Bacteria; phylum Acidobacteriota; class Vicinamibacteria; order Vicinamibacterales; family UBA2999; genus 12-FULL-67-14b. The sequence continues at coordinate 1,067 of JANMUX010000079.1, forward strand.
AGCATTCCGTCCGCCATCGTAGCCCCACTTCAGCCCGGCGTCAGATCATCCGCGCGCGGATTTCCGGCGGCGGTATCTCGCAGGCGTTCGAGACGCCGGCAATACGCCTCCGGACCGCGGCCACCATGTTGTAGGCGGCATCACGGATCGGCCGCGGCACCCGCAACAGCACAGCCGCCCAGCGCCACGGCGCCGTCAACTGGCTGGCAATCCTGAGGGTCGCGGTCGAGCGTAGGTAGATTTTCCCGTCTTCGATCAAAATGATGCTGCGCGCGGCCTCGCGCGTGACCCCGAAAGTGGCCAGCAACTCCGCCGCCTGGGGCGACTGCGACGCGCCGAAGCGAAACCGGCCGCCGTCGCGCATGGCAATGAAGCGCACGGCTCCCTCACAGAAGGCACACTCACCGTCGAACAGGATGGTCGCAGACACTACTCCGATTGTAGCGCCGAACCCGGTTATTGCTTGAGCAGGCGCACGCCACCAGGCAGGTGAGCCGTAGCTTCGATCTCGACCTTGTAGTCCGGGCTCGCCAGCCGCGTCACGCCAACCAGCGTGCTCGCCGGCCGGCTTGCGCCGAAGTACCTGGCGCGCACGGCCGCGGCATCGGGCCCTCGAAACGCGTCAACGTCGGTTGTGTAGATGGTGATCTTGGTCACGTGCGAAAAATCGGCGCCTTGGGACTTGAGCGCGATCTGCAGGTTCTTGAGCACCTGCTCCACCTGCTCGACCATGCCGGGGCCAACCACCTTGCCCTGCGCGTCGGCGCCGACCTGTCCGGCAATGTAGAGAATGGAGCCGACCTTGACGATGTGCGAATAGGTGGTCGGAGTGCTCAGCCCGGGCGGATTGATGCGCTCAATCTGCTGAGCCAGCGCGGGCGCTTGCGTGAAGAGAACGGCAATTACAATTGCGGCCCGCATGTGTGACTCCTGTGTCTTGAGGCTTAGGGTCTTAGGGTCTTAGGGGCCTAGGGGCCTAGGGGCCTAGGGTCGTAGGTTAAAGGCTTGCGCCAGAATCCGTGACTGACTGGGTCCAGTGTAGGCTGCGTTTGTCGGTGCCTACTGCCAGCTGACACGCGCGCCGACGCGCACCGTCCGCGGCCAGCCGATGGAGCGCAGCGGCGTGCGCGCGGTGTCGAATTCCTTGTCGAGAATGTTTTCAACGGCGACGAACGCGTTGAGACCCCGCACGATCGCGCGGCTCAGGCTGGCATCCCACACCGAGTAGGCGTCGAGCTTGAACGACGCCGTGTTCAGGTCGTCATCGAACTGTTCCCCGCTGAAGCGGAACTGCGTCGCCGCCGTGAACCAGCGCGGTTCAGAAAAGGTCAGGCCGAAGCCGCCCTGGAAGGCCGGCACCTGCGGCACGTCGTTACCGGCCAGCGCCGGCGTCGCCACCGAGCCTCGGAAGTGGCTCGAGGTCAGCACCACCTGACTGTTGAAGCTGAGCGAGGACGTGAGACGCGTATCGAGTTCAATCTCCACGCCCTTGGCGCGGATGCTGTCGGAGTTCTGGCGCTGGCGAATGGTCTGGGCGGGTGTCTGTGTCAGGGTGACGTTGGCGATGGCGCCGTCCAGATCGTTGAAGAAGGCCGTCGCGCGAACCGAGGTGCGCGAGAACTGGGTCAGCACCCCGCCCTCGACGCCGGTCAGCGTCTCTGGCTCGAGCAGCGGGTTGGCGTTGGTGATTGCGGTGCCGGCCGCGAACCGGCGATGCAGCTCGTTCAGGCTCGGCGTGCGATTGGCATAGTACGCCGATGCCTGCAGCTGGTAGCGGCCGCGGCGCCAGGCGACGGCGCCACGCGGGCTGACGAAGTTCACCTTCTTGGTCGCATCGGCGGGGTTCAGCGGATCCGAGTTCCAGCGGTCGGCGCGAGCGCCGATCTCGAACGTGAGCGCATCGGTGGCGCTGACATTGGCGCGGGCATAGACAGCGCCCACCGTTTCGGTGCCACCCGAGGCGAACGGACCACTTGCCGTGTTGACACCGCTAACCAGTGCGTAGCGAAGCTCGTCCTGCGCGGATTTGGTACGGCGATAGTCGGCACCGACAATCATCGTGACGCGACCGAGCGGACGCGTCCACTGGCCGTTGGCCAACGCGTGCGAGGTATCAATGGTCTGCGCAAACGTCAGCCGTTCGGTGGCACGGCCGCCGGCGACGAACGAGAACGTCTGGTAGTAGTCCTGGTTGCTGGCCGCGGTCTGCACCTGCAGCACGCCGCCGCCGACGAGCCCTCCTGCTTCGAGCGAGTACTGCCGCCAGTCGGTGGTGTTCAGCTGAATCGGTGTGCCGTTGCCGCGCTCTTCGGTGTACCCGGCCCCGCGCAAGCTGACATGCCAGTTATCGCGCCGGCGGCCGATGGTCACAAAGCCGGTCTGGTAGTCGCTGTCGGCCTTCCTGTCGACCACGCCGCGCACTTCCGACCCGACGATAAACGCGCCGTCCGTGCGCACACCTTCGTAGGCGCCCGCAGCCGACCAGCCGTCGCGTTCGGCCGCGGCAAACAGTGACCCCCGGAACGTGTCGTGTGAGCCGCCGTCGAACGTACCCGCGCGCGGGTTCGGCTGGGCTGTACGGTCAGCACCTGCACCACACCGCCCAACGCACCGGCACCATACAAATCGCCGGTCGCGCCGCGCACCACTTCCACGCGGTCGACCGCCGCTTGCGGCACGCGGTTCCAGTACACCCAGCTGCCGAACGGATCGTTCAGCGGCACGCCGTCCGCAAGCACCAGCGTACGACTTGCGCCCGACCCCGATACGCCGCGCAGCGTGACACCTTGAGTCGTCGGGTTCGCCACTCGGGACGAGCTGCGGCGAAACAGGGTGAAGCCCGGTGTCGATCGCAGGGCGTCATCGAGGGCGCCGGCGGCCATGTTGTTCAACTCGGCAGAGGTGATCACCGTCGCGCTCGCGGCGCTTGGCAGGCGCTCGGCTCCGCGGGTGGCGGTGACGACAACCGAGTCGGCGAAGTTCAGGGGACGCAGCACGACATCAACCCGGCCGCTGCCGCTCACGGCCAACTCGGCCGGCTCGAATCCTTCTGAGGTGACCCGCACCTGGGCGGCCAGGGTGCCGGCGTCGAAGTTGCCATCGCCATCAGTTCGTACGGTCAACGACCGGCCGTCGCGAGTGCGGACCACCACTTCGGCGTCGGGAATGACCGCACCGGAAATGTCGACGACGCTACCGCGCGTCGTGGTGCCTGCAGGCTGCGTGTTCGGAGGTGGGATAGTCTGGGAAAACGCGGGGGCCGGCGCCGCGAGCCATGCCGACACCAGGCCGGCGAGGACAAAGCTAACCTGTCGGTTCATAGAAGGTAAACTCTACACTATTCCCTCTCATGCCTGAGCCCGACCGCGTCCTACTCGACGGCCCCCATTCCCGCCTGAGGGACTTCCTGCTCTTGATGCGGGCGGTGCGCGATTTCGTCCGCGGTTTCCGTGTGCTCCACTTCGTTGGTCCCTGCGTCACCGTCTTCGGCTCAGCCCGCTTCGACGAGCACCATCGCTACTACGCCATGGCGCGCGAAATGGGTGGCGCGCTGGCGAAGATGGGGTTCACCGTGATGACGGGCGGCGGCCCGGGGGTGATGGAAGCGGCGAATCGCGGCGCGCGTGAAGCCGGCGGGCGCTCGGTGGGGTGCAACATCAAGTTGCCGATGGAGCAAGGGCACAATCCCTATCTCGATTGCTGGGTCACCTGCCACTACTTCTTCGTACGCAAGGTGCTGCTGCTGAAGTATTCGTACGCGTTCGTGGTCATGCCAGGAGGCCTGGGCACACTCGACGAACTGACCGAGGCGCTGACGCTGATCCAGACCCGCAAGATCTTGCAGTTTCCCATCGTGCTGATGGGCCGCGACTATTGGGCGCCGTTCCTCGCCATGGTCCGCACCATGGTCGAAGCCGGTACCGTCTCGGCCGGGGACCTCGACCTGATGCTGGTCACCGACTCGCTGCCTGATGCGATCGCCCACCTCGAGAAGCATGCGGTCGAGCACTTCGGCCTGACACGGCGCAAGGCGCCGCGGGCGTCCCGGTGGCTGGGTGAGAAGATGATGGTGAAGTAAGAAGTCAGGCCCTGCCGAAGGCGTGCATCGCAGCCCCGGTCGCGGCGCAGATCACGCCGCCCCACACCATGTCGATCGCCGTCACCTTGAGGGAATACCCCTGCAGGGTCGAGTAGTTGGTCAGGTCGTACACGCTGTAGGCAATGACGCCAAACAACGCCGACCAGAGTGCCGCTTCGCCGATTGCGCCGACCCGGGCCCGCGGCAGCGCGAACACGGCCAGGCCAAGCACTATCAGTGCGTAGAGCAATGCGGCAGGGAGGATCCGCGGGTCAAGGTTGCCGTTGGCATGCTGCCGCAGCAACGGACCCAGTTCACGCTTGTAGAAGCCGTTGGCGACGAAGCCAAGCCACACCCCATCCATCAGGAGGAAGACGACCAGGCCGAGGCCCCATTGTTTGGCGAGTTCCATGGTTGCTCACTATGACGCCTGCTGCGGCGGCCGGGGTCCCAACCCTGTTAAGCTGAACCAGATATGCGTCTGGCCAAACTGGCGGTAGCCAGCGTCAGCCCCACGGTGGGGGCGGTCATCTCGAACGTCGACCGCCTCATTGAAGTCGCGCGAGCCATGGGCGAGGCCGACGTCACGATCGGGGCGTTCCCGGAACAAGCCATTGGCGGCTACCCGCCCGAGGACCTGGTGCAATGGCGGGGCTTCCTTGACGGCCAACGCCGGGAGCTCGAGCGCTTTGCGTCCGACACCTCTGGCTACAACACCGTCTTCGTGGTCGGGCTTGCCGTTTCGGTCGGTGGTCAACTCTTCAACTCCGCCGCAGTCGTGCATCGCGGCGTGATCGTCGGCCTGGTCCCAAAAGAAAAGCTGCCGACCTACAACGTGTTCTACGAAGGCCGCACCTTCTCGCGCGGCGGACCGGGACTGGCTCTCGATGCCGGCGGCGTGCCGTTGGGCGATTACCTATTCAGCTTCGATTTCGGCGATGTCGCGGTCGAGGTGTGCGAAGACGCGTGGTCGCCAGATGGCCCCATGCGCCGGCGCTGTTACTCGGGCGCAGAGATCGTGGTGAACGTGTCGAGCTCTCCCTACCGGATGGGCATCGATTCCACTCGCCGCGAGATGCTGGCGACGCGCGCGGCCGACAACCAGGCCGTGCTGCTCTACGCCAACGCCGTGGGCGGCCAGGACGGGTTGATCTACGACGGCGGCGGGTTCATCTTCCAGAACGGCCGGCTGGTGTTCGAAGCTCCGCGCTTCGAGCGCGGCTGGTGGTCGTCGGTGGTCGATCTCGACCGCACGCGCCGCCTGCGCATGGAGAACACCACCTGGCGGAGCGACTGCGAAGCGTTTCGCCTGCAGCGTGAAACTGTGCCCGCCGTGCGTGTCACCTCGCCCACCGCCGATCGGTCACAGCTGGTTTATCCGTCGCCGGACGGTGGCAGCTTTTTCCTGCCCGCCAGCCGTGGGCCCGCAGCGGATCCGCGTGAACGCGCGCTCGACGACCTGTTCGAGGCGCTGGCGGTCGGCGTGAAGAGCTATTACGAGAAGACCGGCGCCTTTACATCGCTCGGTATCGCGCTGTCGGGCGGGCGCGATTCCATGCTGACGCTGCTGGTCGCCTGGCGCGCCTCGCAGTTGATCGACGGCGGCGCGACCATCTCTGCGTTTTACCTGCCGAGCCGGCACTCGCAGCCCGAAACCAGGCAGGCCGCTCAACAACTCGCCGACGAGTTGGGCGTGTCGCTCAAGACCAGCCCAATCGACGAGGCGACCGATCGCGAGGTGGCAGCCGCTACCGAGATGCTCGGCGGGCAGCCGGTGACCGAGTTGACGCGCCAGAACATCCAGGCGCGCGTGCGCGGCCAGCGGATGTGGAACTGGGCGAACTCATCGGGCGCGCTGTTTCTGCAGACCGGCGACATGAGCGAGAAGGCCGTCGGCTACACCACCATCGGCGGCGATCTCGAAGGCGCGCTCTCGGTCATCGCCAACGTCCCCAAGACCGTCGTCGTTGCCTTGCTCGAACGCCTGGAACGCCGCTTTGGCTTGAAGGGCGTGACCGCCACCTTGCAGACCGATCCCGGTCCGGAACTCGCCGATGCGCAAGTGGCCGAGCACGAACTGATGCCGTTCCCTGTGCTTGACGCGTGCCTGCACCTTTATGCGGGAGAGAAGATGTCGCCAGGGGAAGTGAGCGAGGCGCTGAAGGCGCTGTTTCCTCAGATGGATGCAGCCGCCCTCGACAAGTGCGCCACGCGCTTCACCGTGCTCTTCTCACAGTCGATCTACAAGTGGGTGCAGTCTCCCCTGTCGCTGCACGTCGGCTCGCTCGATCTCGACCGCGAGCGCGCGCTGCAGATGCCGGTGGTCCAAAAGAACGAGTGGCATTGAGGCCGGACGGCTTGGGCGCCGGTCACTGACGTCTCTGGCCTCATGCGACCACGCGAGCCTAGGCGGGAACGCCGCCAGCTCCAGAGGGCCGCTTCCGGCCGAACACCCCGGCCGACACCAGGGTAAACACCAAGCCGACCGGCAACGGTTCAATCGCGGTGAACGCCATGTTCACCAGCGGGTTCTGGTACATCTCGGCGAACTCCGCCATTTCTTTCGCCTGGCGCGTCAATTCGGCCTCGGTCGCGCCTGACTGCCGGGCCTGCTCAATGGCATAAGCCGTGTATTTATCCAGGAAGTCGGGCATGAACCCGTAATAGACAATCTGCCAGGTCACTACGTAGCAGGCGGTCGCGACCAGGGTGATGAGCAGGCCCACCTTGAACGCCTGTCCGAACGTCACGTGTCCGCCGGCCACGTTGTCGCGGTACGACCTGACGCCGAAGAACACCATCAGGAACGCCAGGACCATCGAGGTGTAGCCGACGAAGACACCGCGGTCGAAACCGATTTGGTCCTGAAACCGCATCGAGAGGACCATCATTGCGGCCAGCATGGCCCCGGCAATAAGGCCGAAGGTCAG
>JANMUX010000104.1:0-9132 GCA_031392125.1 Acidobacteriota bacterium
TCTATCACCTGCGCCGCCCGCCCGCCGAGGCGATGCACATCTACGCGGTCGGCAAGCAGTGGATGTGGAAGTTCCAGCACCTCGAGGGGCAGCGCGAGATCAACGAGCTGCACATCCCTGCCGGTCGGCCGATAAAGATTACGGTCAGCTCCGAGGACGTGCTGCACAGCCTGTTCTTCCCGGCCTTCCGCACCAAGATCGACGCGATTCCCGGCCGCTACACGCAGCTGTGGTTCGAGGCACAGACGCCGGGTTCGTATCACATCTTCTGCACCGAGTACTGCGGCACCAACCATTCCGGCATGATCGGCACCGTGACGGTGCTCGAGCCGTCGGCTTACCAGGTGTGGCTACAGGGCGGCGGCAACGAAGGCTCGCTGGCCCAGCGCGGCGCCAAGCTGTTCAACGACCTCGCCTGTTCAACCTGCCACCTCGACACCGGCCAGGGCCGCGGGCCCTCCCTGAAGGACATCGTCGGCAAGACGGTGGAACTGCAGGACGGATCGTCGGTGTTGGTGGATGAAGGTTACCTGCGCGAGTCGATCCTGAATTCGCAGGCGAAGATCGTGAAGGGGTTCCAGCCGCTGATGCCGACCTTCCAGGGGTTGGTCAGCGAAGAGAACCTGGTCGCGCTGATCGAACACGTCAAGTCCATGTCGCCCAATGCGACGACGGCAACGCCCGCGACGAGCGCGGCTGCCCCCACGCAGAGCCCGGCCGCCGCTGCGGCTGAAAAGAAATAAGCCATGTTGGACAAGCTCAAGATTCCCGAGCGGAACTACCTGAACAACGGCCACGGCCTGGCGTCGTGGCTGCTGACCAAGGACCACAAGCGGATCGCGATCATGTATCTGATCTCGATCTCGGTGATGTTCTTCCTGGGCGGCCTGTTCGCCGTCGGCATTCGCCTCGAGCTGGCGACGCCGCAAGGCGACTTCGTCAGCGCCGACACTTACAACAAGTTCTTCACCATGCACGGCGTGATCATGGTGTTCTTCTTCCTGATCCCGTCGATTCCGGCCGTGCTCGGCAACTTCCTGATCCCGCCGATGATCGGCGCCAAGGACCTGGCATTCCCGCGCATCAACCTGCTGAGCCTCTACATCTACTGGATTGGCGGCGTGTTCACGCTGTACGCCATGATCTCTGGCGGCGTCGATACCGGCTGGACGTTCTACACGCCGTATAGTGCGACCGGTTCGAACACCAACGTGGTGCCAACGGCGCTCGGCATCTTCATCGCAGGCTTCTCGTCAATTCTCACCGGCCTTAACTTCATCGTCACCATTCACCGCATGCGCGCACCCGGCATGACGTGGTTCCGCCTGCCGCTGTTTGTGTGGGCTCACTACGCCACCAGCCTGGTGCAGGTGCTCGGCACGCCGGTAATCGCCATCACGATCGTGATGCTCGGCGTGGAACGCGGGCTCGGCTTCGGCATCTTCGACCCGGCCCGGGGCGGTGACCCGGTGCTCTTCCAGCACTTGTTCTGGTTCTACTCGCACCCGGCGGTCTACATCATGATCCTGCCCGCCCTGGGCGTGCAGAGCGAGCTGATCTCGACCTTCTCGAAGAAGACCATCTTCGGCTACAGCTTCGTGGCCTTCTCGTCGCTGGCCATCGCCGTGTTCGGGTTCATCGTGTGGGCGCACCACATGTTCGTGTCAGGCATTTCGACCTACGCGGCGATGGTGTTCTCGTTCCTCAGCTTCTCGGTCGCGATTCCATCGGCGGTCAAGGTCTTCAACTGGACGGCGACCCTTTTCAAGGGCGCCATCTCGTTCGAGACGCCGATGCTTTACGCCTACGGCTTCATGGGCCTGTTCGCCATTGGCGGCCTGACCGGGCTGTTCCTGGCGACGCTCGGCATGGACATCCACCTGCACGACACCTACTTCGTGGTCGCGCACTTCCACTACATCATGGTCGGCGGCGCGATCATGGGTTACCTCGGCGGCCTGCACTTCTGGTGGCCGAAGATGACGGGCCGGATGTATTCCGAATTCTTCTCGCGGATCGCCGCCATCCTGGTGTTCGTCGGTTTCAACCTGACCTTCTTGCCGCAGTTCGTCGTCGGCTACCTCGGCATGCCGCGCCGCTATCACGCGTATCCGGACGAGATGCAGGTGCTGAACGTGATGTCGTCGGCCGGCGCCAGCGTGCTCGGCCTCGGCTACGCGCTGCCGCTCTTCTACTTGATCTACTCCCTGAAGAAGGGCGCGGTGGCCGGCCCCAACCCGTGGGGCGCGTCCGGCCTCGAGTGGCAGACGCAGTCGCCGCCATTAACCGAGAACTTCCTCGAGGTGCCGGTCGTCGATCACGAACCCTACGAGTACGAGCACGTCGTCGCCAAGGAGAAGCATCTTGTCTAACGCGGTAGTGCACGCTGGCGGGCACGGTCACGCGCACGCAGAGCACCCGGCGCTGCAGCACCATTTCGACACGATGGGGCAGCAGAAAGAAGCTGCCGTGGTCGGAATGTGGGTGTTCCTGCTCACCGAAATCCTGTTCTTCGGCGGCCTGTTTGCGGCTTACATGGTTTACCGCATCTGGTACTTCGATGCGTTCGCCGAAGCCAGCCGTTCGCTCAGCCTGTTCTGGGGCGGTCTCAACACGGCCGTGCTGATCGGCAGCTCGCTGACCATGGCCATGGCCGTTCGCTGCGCGCAGACCAATAAGCGCATAGCCACGGTCAACTGGCTGGTGCTGACCATGATTCTCGGCACCGTGTTCCTGGGCGTCAAGGTTATCGAATACGCCGACAAGTTCGAGCACCACCATGTGCCCGGCTACAACTTCCAGTGGGCGGAGGCGCACGAGGCGCCCGTGGCCGGCGCCGAGCACGCACCGTCAGCCGAAGTTGCCGTGGCTGAAGGCCACCGCGAGTTGTCGCTCAACGCCGATCAACTGCAGCTGACGACACAGATCTACTTTAGCCTCTACTTCACCATGACCGGGCTGCATGCCCTGCACATGATCATCGGCATCGGCATCATGCTGGTCATTACGTGGATGGCGTGGAAGGGCAGGTTCGACGAGCAGTACTACACGCCCGTCGAGATGGCCGGCCTGTATTGGCACTTCGTCGACATCGTGTGGATCTTCCTGTTTCCACTGCTCTATCTCGTCGAGAGGCACGTTTAATGTCTGGACACGTTTCGCCGGTCAGCCTCTACATCACCATTTTCATGGCGCTGATGGTCCTGACCGCCGCCACCGTGGGCGCGGCGTTTGTCGACCTCGGCCAGTTCAACTTCCTGGTCGCCATGATCATCGCCGGCTTCAAGGCGTCGCTTGTTATTTGGTATTTCATGCACGTGAAGTACGCGAGCAACCTGACCAAGCTCACGGTCGCAACCGGCTTGTTCTTCCTGGCCATTTTGCTTGGACTGTTCCTGGTGGATTACGGCTCGAAGGCGCTGACGCCCATGCTGCCGCCACTCAGCTAGGGACCGAAAGTTCTGCCCCGGCCCGGGCCAGGGCGACCGTCAGAGGCGCGCGAACACGTGGTAGCGCGCCTCGTTCGTTTCAACGCCCTCCACTTTCATCTCTTCCATTTGCAGCGCTGAGACGCCTATCTCGGCGAACGCGTGCAGAATCCACCGCCTGTCGTAGCGGGCTTCCGGGATACCCAGGAGCGCCACCGCGTGCGTGGCCTTTGCCGACATGCGAGCGAGCACCCCGCGCGCGTAGTTGTCGTCTGGAAACGAGCCAAACGTCCTGCAGATCACCACCTGCCACGGCTCGGTGGGGTTCAGTTCAGTCAATGGTCCCGACGTGAATCGCCCGTCCGGCATCGACTCCCTGGCCTGGGCGACGAGCGCTGGGTTGAAGTCCAGGCCGCCGACGATGAAGCCGTTGTCGTGCAGTGGCAGCAGGAACTCACCATTGCCGCAGGCGACCTCGAAGACCTCGGTACCCGGACCGATGTCGAGGGTCTCGGCAACGTATTCCGCGAACTCGGGATTCACTTGTCGAGCGACGCGACATTGATCGAAGCGGTGTCGATCTGCACCGAAGCGACCTTCGTGCCGCTAGGAACGCGGAAGGGGAACGAGCACTTGTAATCGGGCAATGACGCGGGATCGATAATGGCAACCGACGTGTTGTAAACCTTGCCGGAGACATCGGTCATCACCGGCTTCTTGATGATTGCCTCCTTGAAGGCGGGCGTGACCTTGAACGCGAGCGTGATGACCGCAAACTCCTCACCAGGTCGGGCGTTGCCCCGCTGGGTGTTGGTGCCGGGCGGACAATCCAGCAGGGCGACGTTCTGGGCGCGCTCAACCCCCAATGCCGTGATCTCGAGACCTTTATAGTTTGTGGGCTGGCCTGGCTGCAAAGCCAGGCCAACATCCACCTTCGCCAAGGCGACGGCGGACGAGATGGTGGACAGGCCGAGAATGGCAGCGACCGCGAATTTCATCTACAGCGGCGCGTCCGGGTTCGCGAGCGTTCGCCACATGTGGGCGCTCGGGCTGTTGTCGTTGCCCAGGCCCTCTTTTGGCGTCTTGAAGTGGCGGCCAATGATGTCTTCGAACGGATCGATCGACACCTTGGCGTTCGGATCGAACGCGTAGAGGTCGTTTACCGTGACCAGGCGCGGCTCCATGTACCACTTGTGGTTGCGCAGCATCTTGTAGGTTGCCTCGATGTGCGGCGGCGGCGTGTAGTCCTGGCCAAAGATTCGGTAGTAGAGGTCCGGATACTCGTAGCCGGCATCGGCATCGGCATAGAAGCGCAGCGCCTGGTGGTAACGAATACCGAACGTCGATTTCTCGGGAATGTAGGGCTCGAACAGTTGCGCGCCCCACCACCCGTGGTCGGACTTCATCAGCGCCTGTGCGCAGTCGTGCAGCAGGCACGCAAGGATGATTTCTTCCGACATTCCGGTTTTGAGCGCGCGCGTGGCGCTTTGCAGCACGTGATTGGCCGGCGCGAACCGAAGACGGAAGAAATCCTGGAGCGTGGCATTCTTCGGCATCGGCGCCAGCTTCTTGACGTTGCCGCGGGTGTTGACGAAGACATTGCCGGTGCCGCGGCGATAGTTGCGGGTTTCGATCTGCGCTTCGAGCTCGGCGACGGTCGGGAACTTCTCCTGTCCGCCCTGGCCGGCGGCCTGTTCGTCGAGCTGGTCTTCCATCCAGTGCTCGAGGGCATCGGCCTTGGCTTCCGAGTCCATCAGGCTCACGGCTGCGGTGCCACCGAGGCTGGCGATGAAGGCTCTGCGATCAATGTCCATGGTGATCTCCCTCGCAGACGATAGACCCATCGGCCGTGAGGTTCAACCCTATTTCACCCCTTGCGCCTGCAGGTCGGCGACCCACTTACGGGCAAACTCCCGGGCGGCGTCAGTGGCTGGTTTGCCCGCGCGGAAGGCCATTTTCCACTCGCTGGGCTTGCCCTCCAGGGCGGCATCGGCGAACTTGAGCTTCCCATCGCGCTCAACCAGCTTGGCCGTAAAGTCGACGTCGCTCGTCGCCTCGAGAAACCGGCGCAGGCGCATCGCCGTCAATGCACGGGGGTCGGCAGGGTAGAGGGACTCGAACTGCCTGGCTGCCGCTGCATGCGCGGTGACCTGCTGCGCACGCTGGGTCTTGAGCATCGACTCCATCTCGACGCGCTGCGGCCCCTTTTCCATCTCGGTAAAGCGCGCCCGCATCGCCTCGAAGCCTTCCTCGAGGGTCGCCTTCTGTTCCGGCGTGATGGCATCGACCACGAACTGCTTGCGGAGCGCGTCAACCTGTTGCTCGAAGCCAGCGCGCTGCTTGGCGAGCACCTGCTCAGCGGTCTGTTCGTCCGGGAGCGGATCGGGTCCGTTCGCTTCGCGATGATCGGCGTATCGACGCTTGAACTCGTCGCTTTCGACAAACGTCCGCGCCAACGCCGTAGCCGCAGCCACCATGGCCGCTCGCGCCTGCGGGGAAGCGGCGGTGAAGACCTCGGCCTTGCCGGCCAGCGAGACTGCCCCCGCCACGAACGAGTCGAAGACCGCCTCTTTGGCCCGGCCTTCAGTAATGCCGAGTTGGGCGGTCACGGCTTGCCCGGTGAGCGTCGCGCCAATAGTGACGGCGGCGACCATGGTGGCAGCGACAAATCGAGGGTTCATAGCCCGTAAGAATAACCGGATCCGTCGCCGCGAGCCTCAATCCGCGCGAGTGGCGGCCAGCGGATCGACTCGCACCGCGCGCCACGCCGGTAACACGCTGCCGGCTATTGTCATCAGCAGCGCCAGCGCCGATGCGCCGGCAAAGACCGTGACGTTGGCGGGCTCGACGCCGGCCAGCAGCGACTGCATGGATCGAGCGGCGGCGTACGCGACGACCGTACCGATGCCCACGCCGATCACTGCCAGCACGGCGCTACGGCCAAGGACCATACCCAGGATGTCGCGCGGCTTGGCACCAAGCGCGATTCGCACGCCAATCTCTCGAGATCGCGCCGATACCGTGAAGGCGAGCAGGCCGTGAATGCCGATGGCCGCCAGCAGGAAGGCCGCCGCTGCAAACGCACCCAGCACGCGGAGCTGCACGACGCGCGGCGCTGTTTCGAGCGACACCACTTCTTCGAGCGTCTTCACGTCGGCAACCGGTTGTTGCGGGTCGGCCTGGCTGATGATTGCTCGCACTGCCGGAATCAGCGTGCTCGAGGGGACGGTAGAGCGGACGACCAGGTCCTTGGGTGCATAGAACGCCAGCTGGCCGTTCAGCTGTTGGGCTGCGGGCATGTAGACCTGCGGTTCGCTTTCGCGTTCGAGACCGCGCACGCGAATGTCGCCGACCACGCCCACGATGGTCCTGACGGCAAAGGCCACCGCGAATTGCCGGCCGATCGGGTCCTGCCCGGGAAAATGATCACGGGCAAACGAGCGGCTCACGACCGCCACCCTCTGGGTGTCGAGCGTGTCGCCGGTGGCCACGTCTCGGCCTTGCAGAATCGGCGTGCCGATAGCTTCGAAGAAGCCTGGGGTCACGAAGCGCAAGCTGGCGCTGCGTTGATCGCGAGGATCCGGCGCCACGAAACCGCCAGGGCTATCGGGGTCCGCCGCAGTGGTGAGGATCGGCCAGATTCCACCACGCATGGTCATCGGCAAGAAGCTGATGTAGGCCGCCTTGGTTACGCCCGGCAGTGCTTGGACGCCGTCGACGACTCGCGCGAAAAACTGCTCGCGGGTGGTGGTGAGTTCGTACTTCGGCGTGGGCAGCGACGTCCGCAATGTGAGCACGTTGGCCGTCGTGAACCCTGGATCGATTGCTTGCACCCTTAACAGCGCCTGGATCAGCAGTCCTGCAGACACCAGCAGCACTACTGATGCCACGATCTCCGCGATCACCAGCGCCGAACGCAGGCGCTCGGTGCCTCGGCCGGTGCCGCCACGAGCGCCCTCCTTCAGCGCCGATCCGTCGGTCCTGCGGCAGACCTTGAGCGCGGGGAGCACACCAAACGCGATGCCGGTGAGTAGCGTGAGCAAGGTCGCGCCGAACAGCATACGCAGGTCTACGGGCGGTACCTCGGCGATTGGCAGCGACGACGGAACCATGCGGACGACGAGCGGCGACGAGACAACGGCCAGCAGCACCCCCAGGACGCCGCCCGCACCTGCGAGCAGCAGGCTGTCAGTGAGCATCTGTCGAACCAGCCGATCGACGCTGGCACCAACGGCGGTTCGCACTGCAAACTCGGTCCGCCGCGCGAGTGCCCGCGACATCAGCAGGTTGGCCAGGTTGGTGCACGCGATCAACAGCACGCACAGGGCGGCTGCAACAAGCGCGGTCAGCAACATGCGCGACTGTCCCCTCACCTCATCTCGCCAGCGAAAAGCGTTGGCGCTGTGGTCGGCGAGTTCCTTCGGATACTGCTGCTGCAACTGGCCGGCGATCAGTTGCATCTCCGTCTGCGCCTGTTCGAAACTAACGCCCGGCCTGAGGCGGGCAATGACGGCCAGGTAATTGTTGTTGCGATCGCCGTCGCCCGATTCGGGGCTGAAGCGAAATGGCCGCCAATAGTCGGTCTCGCGATCGGGAAAGATGAAGTCCGGAGGCATCACGCCGACGATGACCGACGTCGCATCATCGAGAGCCAACGTTCGTCCCAACACATTTGGATCGGCGGCGAAGCGCGCGCGCCACAGCCGATCGCTGATCACGATCGGGCTCTGGTCGGACGTGATGTCTGACTCGACCAAAGTGCGGCCAAGGGCGGCGGGACGGCCGAGCTCCGAAAAAGCCCCGCCGGTAACGCGTTGGCCCGAAATGCGCTCGGGTGCGCCGCTGCCGATCAACGTCGCCGCGGTGCCGCTATAGGCTTCGACCCGTTCAAACGACGTCGCCAGCCGTTTCCAATCGAGGTAGTTGGGCGGTGACGGTTCAAGACGGGAATATCCACGCGAGGCCTGCGTCTGCCACAGTTTCACCAGTCGTTCTGGCTCGGGAAACGCCAGCGGCCGCAACAGCACATGATCGGCGATCGAGAACGTTGCCGTCGTCGCGCCTATGCCGAGGGCGGCAACGACGATTGCAGTGATCGTGAACCCCGGCGTGCGACGGAGCGACCGAAACGCATAGCGCAGGTCCTGGCGAGTGAAGTCGGCATGCACGCGCGAGGCGTTGGACACCGTGTCGACGACTGCCCGGATCATGAGGGCCAACCGGGCCGTGCCGGTGGCGACCTTGAACTCACCTGCGAACACCCCGCACATCTCGTCGCCATACTCCTCACGAAACGATCGAGGGTAAAGCCACAGCAGCATGCGGTAGAAGGCCATCACGCCCTCCTCGGCACGAATCCGCTGGCGCGGGCCAGCTTGACGAGCTCAGTGAGCCGGGCGGCTTCCGCTTCGGCCACGGCCTGGCCGAATCTGGTGATGCCGTAGTATCGCCGTCGTTCGTCGTCCAGTTCGGGCGCGGGCCGATCATGTTTTTCCACGATCAGGTCGTCGTCGAGCATGCGCTGGATCGAGCGATAGAGCGTGCCGGCACTGAGGCGGACCTCGCCCGATGTGCGCGACAGCACTTCCTGAATGATGGCGTAGCCGTGCCGGTCTTCGTCGGCCACGGCCTTGAGGATGTGGAACACCGCCGGCGGCTGGGTGCTCAAGACGCCGGCGCACCTGGGGTACCTCGACGACCTCCG
>JANMUX010000107.1:0-23185 GCA_031392125.1 Acidobacteriota bacterium
CCAGCCACCGCAGGAGCCCACGATCGCGTTCGAGCAGTCGCCGCAGCGATGCGTCGGCCGACAAGGTCGCGGCGCACACCAGCAGCGCCGGCCGATTTGCCAGCAAAGCGGGAAACAGCTCGGCCCGGCCGCGCAGCTCCAGGACATCGCGCCAATGGTCGGCGGTCAAGGGCGCAGCGATGGTGATCGGTTGCGAGCCCACAGGCAGTTCTGGTGGAGCGCCACCCGGGGGCAAGGTCGACTCCAGCATGCGGGCGACGCTGCTGCGGTCGGTGCCCTGGCCGTGCAACTCGCGGGCGAGAATCGCGAGTGCAACGCCGCGTTCCTCTGGCGCCAGCCCCAGGGCGTGGTATGTGGCGGTGCCGCCCGTTACCGCCAGATCAAAAAAGCCAGGGACCGGTGTCGTGACGTCGGCCACACCCGGAATCTGTGCGCGCCAGAAGCCCGACAGCACCAGCGCAGCCAGAAGAAGACGACTCAAGCCCCACTTATACTTCAACCCTGCGGCGTTCCCGCCCGTCAAAGCCCGCATGAGCATGGACAATCTTCGCCAGGATCTTCGCCACTCGGTGCGCAGCCTGCTGCGGGCCCCGGCCTTCACCATCATCACGATTCTGACCCTGGCTCTTGGGATTGGCGCGAATACAGCTATTTTCTCGATCGTCAACGGCGTGATCCTGCGGCCGCTTGGCTATCCTCAACCACAGCAGTTGATGTATCTCACCACGCAGTTTCCGGCATTCGGCTTCCTGCAGTTCTGGGTTTCGCCACCGGAATATTTTGAGTTTCGCGACATCAACCAGTCGTTCTCGGCCGTCGGCGCCTTCACGACCGGCGAAGTGAACCTGACCGCCGGCGACCGGCCGCTGCGTGTCCGGTCGGCATCCGTGGACGATCAGCTGCTGGCGGCGCTGGCCGTGCAGCCGGCACAGGGCCGCCTGTTCGCAAAGGGCGAGACCGACCTCACCGGTCCGCCGCCGTCGCCGGGCGCACCGCCGCAACAGCTGCCTCCGGTGTTACTGCTCTCGCACGACCTCTGGCAGTCGGCCTTCGGTGGCCAGCCGATGATCGGCCAGCTGATTGAAGTGAACGGGTTGCGTCGCGAGGTGATCGGCATCATGCCGCCTGGCGCCGATGTGATGGATAACCGCACCGAAATCTGGATGCCGCTCGGCCTCAATCCCGGGAATCGCCAGAACCGCGGCAGCCACTTCCTTTATTTGATCGGCCGCTTGAAGGACGGCGTGACACCCCAAGCCGCGCAGACCGAACTCGCGGCCCTGATCCAGAACTGGGGTGAGCGCGTGGGCGTGAAGAACCACGTGTTTGCGCCGCTGCCAAAGACCGCCGAAGAGCGGAAGACCAATTTCGGCCACATCTTGCAGATGAAGCCGGTGCAGGAAGAAGTGATCGGCAGCGCGAGCCGTTCGATCTGGGTCCTGCAGGCGGCGGTCGGTTTCGTGCTGCTGATTGCGTGCGCGAACCTCGCCAACCTGCTGCTCGCGCGAGCCGAGACCCGGCATCGTGAGTTCGCCGTGCGCACTGCGCTTGGTGCCGGCCGGGGCCGGCTGTTGCGGCAGTTCATGACCGAGGGCGTGTTGCTGTCCATTGTCGGCGGCGCGCTCGGCCTGCTGTTCGCGCAGCTCGGTGTGGCGGCGCTGCTCCGCGCGTATCCCGCCAGCCTGCCCAGAACGAGCGAGGTCACGGTCGATCCGCTCGTGTTGCTGTTCACGCTGGGCGTCTCGATTGCCACCGGGCTGGTGTTCGGGCTCGCGCCGATCATGCACACGCGGGTCAAGGGCCTGGTCACGGCGCTAAAGGAAGGCGGCGCCAAGGGCGCCACTGGCGGGACGCGCCATCACGTCCGGCGCGGACTGGTGATGGTGGAAGTGGCGCTGGCGGTGATGCTGGTGATCGGCGCGGGCCTCTTGCTGCGCACCGTCTACAACCTCGCCAACGTTGACTCCGGATTCGATCGCTCGCGGCTCGTCACGTTTTCACTGACCTTGCCGACTGCCAACTATCCCCAGCCGCAAGCGCGCGGCCAGATGTACCAACGCATTCTCGACAAGCTGCGCGCGGTGCCCGGCGTGCAAGGCGCGAGCGGCATGTCGGGATTACCGCCCAACCGCCCGCTCAACGCCAACGACACCGACATCGATAACTACACGGCACCGCCCGAGGGACCGTTCGAGAACATCGACTACTACCAGCAGGTGATGAGCAACTACTTCGAGACCATGGGCATACCGATCGTGGCAGGACGCGGATTCGAGCCGAGCGACGCCGCCTCGGCGGGCCTGGTCGCAGTCGTGAACGAGACGCTGGTCAACACGTTCTGGAAAGGCCAGAATCCGATCGGCCAGCGGCTGCGGCCCAGTTCGGCTCTCGGCGACAAGGCCCCCTGGTTCACCGTTGTCGGTGTCGCGAAGGACGTGAAACAGGGCGGCGTGGATCAGAAGACCGGCCACGAGTTTTACGCGCTTGTCGATCAGGCTGCGACAGCGGGCCCGCCGTTCAACTTCGTGCCGGGGACCCTGAACATGGTGCTGCGCACGACGCTGCCGCCGGAGACCTTGTCGCAGAACATCGAGGGTGTCGTCCGTGAAGCCGACCGCACGGTGCCGGTCGTGCGTCTGCGAGAGATGAACGCGGTGTTCGAGGAATCGATCCGCCGCCCGCGGCTGCTGGCGCAGTTGCTCGGAGCTTTTGCCGGCCTGGCGCTGTTGCTGGCCGCGATCGGAACCTACGGCGTGCTGTCTTACATGGTGGCCGAGCGCCGCCGCGAAATTGGCATCCGCATGGCGCTCGGCGCCGATCAGTCCACGGTGATGCGGCAGGTGATGAAGCAGGGCCTCACGCTCACCACCATCGGCATCGTCGCCGGTCTGGCCGGCGCGTTCGCCCTCAATCGCTTGATTGCCTCGCTGCTGTTCGGCGTGCAACCCACCGACCCGGCAACGATGGTCGCGGTGGTGGCAACCATCACGCTGGTGGCGGCGGTGGCGTGCTGGATTCCGGCCTGGCGGGCGTCGCGGGTCGACCCGAATGTGGTACTGAGGGACGACTAGGCGCGGCCCGCTTTCGCGGGGCCGCGTGGGGCTCGCGCCTTCGGCGCTCCGTCGGGCTCGGGCGCTCCGCGCCCATCGTGGGGCTCGCGCCTTTGGCGCTCGTAGGGGAGTGCCTTCCCCACGAGCGAAGCGAGCGACCCCGACGGAGGCGCGAAGCGCCGAGCCCTACCGCCGCAGTATCATGTCGGCGATGAACCGTCGCGCACTTCTCAAGGTTGGAAGCATGGCCGCTCTCGGACTCGCGGCCCAGGCGTGTGCGCCGAGGAGCGCGGCCAAACCGATTGTCATCGCGCCGCTGCGGCCGCCGGTGCGGCTGCCGCGCGTGAATGCGGCGTGGGATCGCGTGATCCGTACGACGATTGGATTGCGCCCGCATCGGCCGTCAGGATTCGTGCTGAAGGCCGCGACACTGGACGGCAAGACCATCATCCACAACTTCGGTCACGGCGGCTCGGGCATGTCGTTGTCGTGGGGCACGGCTTCGATGGCGTCAGACATGGCCGTCGCGCATACCGAGCGGCGGGCGGCGGTCATGGGCTCGGGCGTGGTCGGCTTGACCTCGGCGCGCGAACTGCAACGACGCGGTTTTGCGGTAACGATCTACGCGGCGACGGTGCCGCCCGACACCACCTCGAACATGTCGTTGGCCGGCTGGACGCCGACCTCGGGCCTGGTCGATTTCAAGAGCCGGTCGCCGGAGTGGGACGCGCAGTTTCACGAGGCGGTTCGCCTGGCGTACCGCCGTCTGCAGTTGCTGACCGGTCCAAAATACGGCATCACGTGGATCATGAACTACGCGCCGACCGACAACGAAATGGCGGCGCGCGGCGGCAACGTGCTGATGCCTGACGACATTGCCAACCCGCGCGTGCTGTTGCAGCCAGGAGAGCATCCGTTCACGACCAAGTACGCCATCGAGCGTCCCGAGATGCGGATTGAGCCGTCGATTTATCTTGACGCTCTGATGGACGATTTTCTGCTGTGGGGCGGCAAGGTGGTGATTCGCAAGTTCGAGACGCCGCGCGACGTCACCACGCTCGGCGAGAACCTGATCGTTAACTGCACGGGTCTCGGCTCAAAGGCGCTGTTCAATGATCCCGAGCTGGTGCCGCTAAAAGGCCAGTTGACGATATTGGTCCCGCAGTCCGAGATCACTTACTCCACCAGCGGAGGCGCCCGCGCTCCGGTGACGCCGGAAGCCGGATTTATTCACATGATGCCGCGGTCAGACGGTATCGTGCTCGGCGGTACCTCGATTCGCGACGATTGGTCGCTGACCGTGAACGAAGAGGAGCGCAAGCGGATCGTCGAAACCCACATCGATTTGTTCCAGACCATGGCAGCGCTTCGCACGTAGGGACACTCCTTCCGGTGTGTCCTGAGCCCCCCGGACAAACCTAAAGGTTTGTCCCCACTTGAAGGTGGGCGGCGGCGAAAGCCCACTGATCGGCCTTCTCCTCGATCAGCTTGTCGGTCGGCCGATAGCCATGCGAACCCTGCAGCTCCACCCGAATCAGCGCCGGCCGGTCGCAGCCCTGCGCCGCTTGCAGTGCAGCCGTGAACTTGAACGAGTGGCTCGGCACGACGCGATCGTCGTGGTCGGCGGTCGTCACGAGCGTCGCGGGATAGCAGGTGCCCGCCCTCAGGTTGTGCAGCGGCGAATATTTGATCAGGTAGGGGAACTGCATCGGATCCAGGGCGGAGCCGTACTCGGTTGCCCACAGGCGCCCGCCCGTGAACCGATCGTAGCGCAGCATGTCCATGACGCCGACCGCCGGCATGGCCACCGCGAACAGGTCGGGACGCTGTTCCATCACCGCGCCGACCAGCAGGCCGCCGTTCGAGCCGCCCATCATCCCAAGCCGTGACGGATTCGTGTAGCCCTCGCGTATCAAGTGCTCGGCCACCGCGATGAAATCGTCGAACACGTTCTGCTTTTTGTCGAGATAGCCGGCCTTGTGCCATGACTCGCCGTATTCGGCACCGCCGCGCATGTTTACCGACACGAAGATGCCGCCCAATTCGAGCCAGGCCGGCACATCCGGCCGGTAGGCCGGCAACACGCTGATCGAGAACCCGCCGTATCCATACATCATCGTCGGGTGTGAGCCGTCGAGACCGATGCCCTTGCGCGCGGTCAGGAAGAACGGGACGCGCGTGCCGTCTTTCGACGTGGCGAACAACGCTCGCGTTTCGTACTGGCTGGCATCTATTGGCGGCGTCGGCGGTTCGAACGGCGTGAGGCTGCGAGCGCCGAGATCGTATCGATAGGTGGTGCCAGGCACCAGCGGGGAACTGAAGCCAAACCACACCGCCGCACCGTCCGCGCGACCCTCGAGCCCCGAGACGGTGCCGACACCGGGCAGCGCGACATCACCCTCGTACTTGCCGTCCAGGCCAAAAATGCCAATGCGGCTACGGACATCCGCCAGGTAGTGAACGACGATGCGGCCACCAGCAAGCGTCGCATGTTCGATGGCTTGCGCCTGCTCGGGAACCACGACTGTCCACGACGACGGTTCAGGATGGTCGAGGTCGATCGCAATCACGCACCGGTTAGGTGCGTCCTTGTCGCTGCGCAAATAGAGGCGCGAGCCCTCAGCGCCGATCGGCGAGTACTCGGCGTCTCCGGTCTCGATCACCGGGATGATTGGTCCAGCGACCGGCCCGGGCCCGTCGCCAAGTGCCAGGTAGTGGAGCTGATTGTTATTGTCGGCACCGCGATAAGTGCGGATGAGCAGATACCGGCCGTTCTCGGTAACCGTGCCATTCACGAGCCACGCGGGATGATCGAGCCGCTGGTAGATCAGCTCGTCCTCGCTCTGCGGCGTGCCGAGGCGATGAAGGTAGATGGCCTGGCCCGAAAGCGCGGCCTCGAGGACCTTATGTGCGGGTGGTTCCGGATAACGCGAATAGAAGAAGCCACGCGAGTCGTGCGTCCAGGAAATGTCTGAGAACCGCACCCACCGCACTTCATCGGCCCGGTCCACGCCAGTCGCGATGTCACGAACCCGGATGGTCTCCCAATCGGCGCCGCCTTCGGCACTGGCATAAGCGACCAGCGCAGCGTCCGGCGACGGCGTGTACTGGGCGAGTGAAATCGAGCCGTCGGGTGACAGCGCATTCGGATCCAGCACCATCACGGCCTCGCCGGCAACGGCGTGCCGCACGTAGACCGGAGCTTGCCGCTGCAAACCGCTGTTACGCGAATAGAACAGCGCACCGTTCTCGGTTACCGGCACGCTGGTACGGGAGTAGTTCCACAGCTCGCTCAGGCGAGCGGCGAGCAACGCGCGGTGAGGCAAGGCATCGAGGTGCGCGCGCGTGACCGCGTTTTGCGCGGCCACCCAGGCGGCGACCTCCAGCGATTCGAGGTCTTCCATCCACCGGTAGGGATCGGTAACCCGAGTCCCCCCGTAGTCATCGACAACGTCGCCCTGGCGAGAGGGCGGATACGACGGCATCGCCTATTTGGCGCGAGCCAGATCGACCACCGCGTCCCAGTTGAAGCGGACGAAACGGTACAGCTCGCTTTCGACGATGCGCTCCTGGTCGCTGTGGGCGCCGTAGCCCTTCGGGCCGTCTTCACTGTCGAGGGCCGGTCCCATGCCGTAACACTGCACGCCCTTCTGGCGCAGGTATGACATGTCGGTGGCGCCCGTGCTCATGGTGGGCAGGGTGATGGTCTTGTAATGCTTCGTGATGTTCGACTCGATTACCTTGAACGCCTCGGAATCGAGCTTGGCGGTGGGCGTCGGCGGCCGCGTATCGCGCGCCCCGTAGCTCACCTCGACCTGCGGATCGTTGACCACCTGCTTCACCAGCTCGAGAAACTTCATCGGGTCCTCGTCAGGCGCCAGCCGCGTATCGATGTTGGCCGTGCCCTCGGACGGAATCACGTTGGTGCGATAGCCGCCGGTGATCATCGTCGGCGACAGCGAGGTGCGAAGCATGGACCAGTGGCTCGGCTCGTTCTTGCGCAGGTAGGCATCGGCCGGACCCGACACCTTGGGATCCGGGCTCAGCAGGTCGCGGTAGCGGGCGGCTTCCTCGGGCGTCGACACGGTCGCCAGCCGCTTGAAGTAGGCGGCCGTGGTTTCGTTGATGCGCATGGGCGGCGTCCAGGCCGCGATCGCGCCGACGGCTTCGCCAAGATGGGCCAGGGCATTGGTTTCGAGCGGCACCGAGCCGTGCCCGGCCACGCCCTTCGAGGTAACGGTGATCGCCCGCGGAATTTTCTCCACGGTCTGCACCCGCGCGTACTTCACCACTCCGCCGGTCCGGGTCAGGCTGCCGCCCTCGGCATAGCAGAACTCGGCGTCGATTTCGGCGTAGTGCTGGTTCACCATGAACTGGATGCCGACTCGCGTCGAGCCTTCTTCACCAGCCTCGACCAGCAAAATGACATCGCGATCCAGCTTCACGTTCATCCGCTTCAACATCAGCATGGTCATGACGTGGGCGACGACGTTGTCCTTGTCGTCGACGGTGCCGCGGCCGTAGATGTAACCGCCGTCGCGCACGCCGCCGAACGGCGGGTGGGTCCACTTCTTGGGGTCGACGTTGACGGTGTCGCTGTGACCCATCAGCAGCAGCGGACGCTGCTTGCCGCTGCCCTTGATGCGTGCCACCAGGTTGGGCCGGTTCGGTTCCAGGGCAAACGTCTGGACCGGGATGCCTTCAGCTTCGAGCACCTGCTTGAGGTAGTCGACCACGGGTTTCTCGCCGCCCGGCGGGTCGGTGGTGTCCATCTTGATGATGGCGAGGAAGTGGCGAAGGGTTTCTTCATCCACCTTGGCCCAGTCGGGTTGTGCCGGGGTTTGCGCCCCGAGCGAGGTGGTCAGCAGGACGACGGTCAACAGGGCTACGCGCATGGCGAGTAGCCTAGCATGGAGCCGTTAGCGCACGACCCCTCGGCGCGCGCGCACCCGGTAGCTGCTGTTGGTCACCTTCACTCGCACGGTATGCAGCTTGCCATCACCGCGCTTCGCCGGGGTGTAGCCGATCATGTACTGGCTATTCAGCTCCTCCGCGATGCGCTCGGTCGCGGCGCCGAGCTCGGCGCCGCTGCGGATGATCTCGGTGTAGCCGCCACCCTGGCTGGTGAGCTCGTTGAGCGTGAACGGGTTGATGCGCGTCGAATTGCGGGCATCGAGCGAGTCGATGCCAATTGCGTAGAGGAAGACGTCGCTCCGGACGAGTTTTTGCTTGAGCCCCGTCGGGGTGGTGTCGCTGGCGGTGTCGGCGCCGTCAGAGACCAGCAGGATCGCCGCGCGCGGATTCATGCGCGCCTCGAAGAGGGGCAGCGACACGTCGATCGCGTCGTAGAGCGCGGTGCCGCCGGTTGGCTTGATTTCGTCGAGCTTCGCGCGCATGCCGCCGCGCTCGGTGGTCCAGGGCGCCAGCATCTTCGCTTCATGATTGAACCCCAGCAGCATGGCTTCGTCATCGACGGCGAGCAGCTTGTCGAGAAAGTTGGCAAGGGCGCCGCGCGCGTCGGCCATGCGTTGGCCGCGCATGCTGTCGCTGATGTCGAGAGTGAGTGACAGGCTGATCGGCACCCGGGCTTTTGTGAACTGCGCGATCGGTTGCGGAACACCATCCTCCTCGATGGTGAAGTCGCCTTGCTCGAGGGTGGTGACCAGCCGGCCGTCGGCGTCGCGGACCGTGACGGCGGTTGTCACCAGCTCCGACGCGGCGCGGAAGTTGTTGTTCCGCAGGTCGATCGGCCGCTGCCCCAGTCGGCCACCACCGGCAGCCGGGCGCTCGTTCAACACGAGGAGCATCAGCAGAAGCAGGGCAGTCAGCGCTTGCAGGAGTCGTCTCATCAGCTCACCTTCAGTGTGACTCCGCCGCCATGGGTCTTCGTCTTTCAGAGCTACGCCGCCAAGATACAGCATCCGCGAGTTGCGGGTATACTCGGCGCCGCCAACGACCGGAGTTCGGGTCCCATACTTCAACTCTCAGATCCGGATCGCGAAGGAGCCTAGTTGCCGCAGATCGATCCAAGGACGCTCAACCTCGCCGACTTCTACTCGGGCCACGACACCGATCCTCTTCAGGCTCAAGTCGAGTTCCTCGAGTGGCGGTCTGCCACCGCGCGCGAACAGGGTTTGTTCCAGCAGCAGCTCGCCGCTTCTGCGGGGCCACGGACCAGCCTGCTGGTAAACGGCGCCCCCCGCCAGGTGATTAATCTGGCATCTCTCGACTACCTGGGGCTGAACCGGCACCCGGCGGTTGCCGCCGCGATCACCACTGCTCTCGAGCAATGGGGCGTCGGCGCTTGCGGCGTGCCCCTGCTCACCGGAACCGCGCAGGTGCATCGCACTCTCGAGCGCAGCGTGTCGGACCTGCTCGAGCGACCTGACACCATGTTGTTCGCGAGCGGTTTCTCGGGCGGCGTCGGGTTGATGCTGGCCTTGCTGAGGCGCGGCGACGTTGCCATTGCCGACGCCAAGGCACACATGTGCTGGATGGACGGCATTCGCACCTCGGGCGCGCAACTGGCGACGTTCCCGCACGGCAACCTTCAGGAACTGGACCGGCTGCTGGCAGTGCACAAGAACGCGCGACGGCTCGTCGTCGTCGACGGCCTGTACTCGATGGATGGCGACGTGCCCGACCTGCCGGCGATTCTCGATATCTGCGATGCGCATGGCGTCGGGTTGGTCGTGGACGAAGCGCACAGCATCTTCGCCCTCGGCGCGACGGGTGGTGGCGTCACCGAACAGCAGGGCGTGCAGAAACGCGTGCGGCTGCTGTTCGGCACCTTTTCAAAGGGCCTCAGCATGCTCGGTGGCTTCGCGTCTGGCGAGGCCGGGCTGCTGGATTACGCCCGCTTATACGCGCACCCGTTTGGGTTCTCCGCCGCTCTACCGCCGGCCTACGCCGCGGGCATCCTCGCCGCCGTGGGCATTGCTCAAGGCGCGGTGGCGCTACGCGAGCAGCTGGCAACCAATGCCAGCTACTTCCGCAAATCGCTGCAGGACCTGGGACTCGACACTGGCGTCTCGACGACGCACGTGGTCCCCATCATTCTTAGGGATCGCGCGTTTCTCTATGAGTCTGGGCTGCGGCTGCGGGATCGCGGCGTCTACGTCGTGCCGATTGATTACCCGGCTGTGCCCGAAGATGCGGTGCGCTTCCGGATCTCACTTTCCGCAGCCCACACGCGGGCAGACCTCGACGAGGCTTTGACCGCGATTGAGGATGTAGTGGCGGCCCCGCTGCGCTCACGCCGCGCGAGGCCATCGAGCTCAGTGGCCGGAGATGAAGTTGTATAGCGCGCTGCGCGTCCGCACGAACAGCTCGCCATCGGCGGGCACGGGCGTCGCAAACACCTCGTCGTCCAGGGTATTGACCTGCACCATTTCCCAGTCGCCTTTGGCGGTGACGATCGAGATGGTGCCGTCCTGGCTGGCCAGCCAGATCTTGCCGTCGGCGCCAATTGGCGAGGCAAAGTATTTGTCGATGGCGCCCTTGAGGCGTCCTTGTTTCAGCACGTCGCCGGTCTTGGGATCGAACGAGAGCAGAATGCCGCTGTCGTTCACCATGTAGAGCACGCCCTGGTAAAGGACGGTGGACGGCACTTGTGGCACGGGCCGCAGGTACTTCCACTTGACGGCCGTGGCTGTCATGTCGCCGGAACCGCCGAGCGTAATTGCCATCAGGCCGTTCTCCGCGGCGAGCATCGCGCGGAACACGTCCCAGTCTTTCGCATCGAGCTTGCCGTCGCGGTTGCCGTCGAACGCATCGAAACCGGCTTCGGGGCGCAGCATGCGGTCCATGCGGTCCGTGCTTGCCGGGTCAATGACTTCGTCTCGACCGACGAAGCCGTCGGCATTCTTGTCGAACCGCTTCAGCCCGGTTGCAAAGTCGACCGTTGGAATCTGGGTGCCGGCCTGGTTCTGACCAAAGCCCCAACCGTTCACGTAAAGGGTGTCGCCGTCGATGCTGGCCACCGACTTCATTTCACACGCGAGTCCGCGCACCCACCACAGCTTCTTGCCGTCGGTCATCGAATACGCGGTCAGCTGGAAAGACTCAGGGACCAGGATCTGGGCGGGGCCGGTCTTCGGCCGCCAGATCGTCGGCGTTGAGTAACCGGAGATGACGTGCGGGCGCGCCACCTTCCAGCGTGGCTTGCCCGTCTTCGCATCCACTGCAAGCAGGTACGGGTCGGTGTCTTGATCGACGGGCAAGATGATCAGGCCGTCTTCGAGAATTGGCGACGCGCCGAAGCCGTAGAACATGTTGAACGGCCCGAGCGGCAGGCGCCAGCGCTCTTTGCCGTCGGCGGCGTAGCTGATGAGGCCGAAGTCCTGGAAGAACGCATAGACGTTGGTGCCGTCGGTAACCGGGCTGGGCGACGCCGGACCGTTCACGTTCTCGCGGCGGCCTGGTTGGACGCGCGGCACTTCGTGCTGCCACAGCTGCTTGCCGCTCTTGCGGTCGAGTGCGAGTACGAACAGCTTGTAGGCATCTTTCTCGGCGGAGTGGGCCGTCAGGAAGATGTGCGAGTCGGTCAGCACCGGCGACGAGTGGCCGGGCGGCAGCGCCGTCTTCCACTTCACGTTCTTTGCCGGCCCGAAGTCGACCGGCAGGTTGGTGGCGTCCGACACACCCAGCCCGTTCGGGCCGCGGAAGCGCGTCCAATTGCTTGAGGCGTGTAGCGAGACCCCAAGGACCGCCGCAAGGCCGGCCACCAGCAGAACGCGTGTCTTTACCATGCCGCAATCTTAGCGAAAATCACCCGCGAGTGTAGACTGAGCCCCTCCACCTCTCAGGACACCTCTTGAACATTGGCTCGATCGATGCCGTCCTCGCCGTGACGCGTGCGGCTTTGCGCGGGCCGCTCGTTACTCTGCGCTTGCTGGCCGAAACACCTGCGGCCTGGGCACCCGCCCTCGCGGCTGTACTTTTGCTTGCCTTTGCCTGGTGGCAGGATCGCCGCGAGCAGCCCGGCCACCGCGGGCCGCGCACCGTTGAACTGGCCGCAGGTCTTTTCGGCCTCGGGATCCTTGCATGGCTGTTCCACCTCGGCCAATTTCCATGGACCGAAGGCGACTGGCGCGAGGAGTGGACGTTCTTCGTAGCTTGGAAACAGGCCTTGCGATCTGGTGGCCTGCCCTATCACCTGGCCGCGGCCATGCAGGGTACCGAACGCTACCTGGCCAACCTGCAAACACCGTTGATGCCCTACGTCATCGCGCTCAGGTTCGTCGACGTCAGCGGCTTCGTCCTCTTCCACCTGGCCTTCGTCTTCGCCGTCGGATTCATGGGCGCTGTCGCGCTCAGGCGCGAGCTCGGGCTTCGGTTGTTGCCGTGGACGGTGTTCCTGCTCGTCTTCACGCTTAACGGGCATATCGTCTCGCACTTGTCGGTCGGCCATTTGCCCTGGGCCGCGTACTTCCTGATTCCCTGGATGCTGCTATCGGCGATCCGAACCGCACGAGGCGATCGGTCATGGCGAATGGTGCTGATCTGCGCCGCGACGTTCGGCGCCATGATTCTGATCGGCGGGTGGCATGTTTTCGTGTGGTCGCTGCTCTTCATGGCTTTTTCGTGCCTGCTCTCGAGACAACGAATCAGCGCGCTGCTGTGGATCGGTGTGATCACCGCGCTGCTGGCGGCAGCACGATTGGCACCAGCGGTGGCCACCTTCGGCACGGGCGCCAACACCTTCATCTCCGGATACCCGACCGTCGTCAGCATGCTGGCCGCGCTTGTGACCAGTCCAATTCGCGACGCGAGGCTCGAGCCGTGGGAGCTTGATGCCTTTGTCGGGTTCGGCGGCTTCCTGCTGCTTTGCCTCGGTGCGATTCCGTTTCGCGAGCCGGCGACGCGCTTCATGAACGTGCTTCTGCTGCCCACGGCGCTCTTACTGATCCTCTCGCTAGGCAATGTCTATCAGCACACGCTGTTTCGGCTGCCCGGCTTTGTCTCCGAACGCGTGACCACGCGATTGATCATCCTGCCGGTCCTGTGGCTTGCACTGGCCGGCGCCGTCCGGCTCGACGCCTGGTGGCGTCGCGCGAGATTTTCGCTGGCAACCGCAGTGCCGGTCTTGCTGGGTGCCTGGTTCGCGGCGATGCAGTTAATACTGCGCGCGCAGGTGTGGAGGCCCCACGCAGGGTCGGCTCTCGACGCACTGCCAGGAGAAGTGCTCAAGACGGCCGCTGCCGAGCCGTCTTACTTTTGGGCGTTCTGGTGCGGTGCCGCGATCTCGTCCATCACTGCCGTTGCGGTCGCGCGCATGCTGGCTACCAGGGTGTCGTCTTGTAGTCCTTCAGGAACTGACCCCACACGTGCCTTCCCGTATTGAAGCCCGTGATCATGGGCGCGACGATGCGCGCGCCGCCGTCGATGGCATCGAGCGGCGGATGAAATCGGTGTTCAGCGGTCTTGCGGGTCGCGATCTCGACGGGGTCTTCGTCGGTCACCCAGCCCGTGTCCACGCTGTTCATGTGGATGCCGTCGTTGAAGTAATCGGTCGCCGCCGTGCGCGTCATCATGTTGAGCGCCGCCTTCGCCATGTTGGTGTGCGGATGCCTGGTCGTCTTGAAGGCACGATAGAACTGTCCTTCGACCGCTGACACGTTGACGATGTGCTTGTCGCGTTCTGGGGTGCGGAGCATCAACGGCTTCAGGCGGGCATTGAACAGGAACGGCGCCATCGCGTTGACGAACTGAACTTCGAGCATCTCGACCGTCGGCACATCGGCCAGCAGCATGCGCCACGAGTTCATGTCGCGCAGGTCAACCTGCTGCAGGTCGTTATCGAGCCTGCCGGCGGGGAAGAGACTCGACCGCGCCACGAGTTCTTCGTCGAGCAGCGGCACTTGCGACAGCTGCGCGGCGACGACCCCGGTCGCTGACAGTTCGGCCTGCGCTGCAGGCATCGAGCCCTCTCCCAGCAGCCGGCGAACGTGTTCCGGTTGATCACGCGAGGCCGCCAGTTCGGCCGCCATCATGTGAGTGTAGAACTCGGGCGGACGCCTGACCGTCTGGCACGCGTTGTTGATGATGAAATCGAGCCGCTCGCGGGTGGCATTCATGTCGCGGCAGAACGCTTCTACACTCGGAATGTGGCGGAGGTCGAGCCCGTAAATCTCCAGCCGGTGGGCCCAATCAGCGAAGTCCGGCTCTTGTGCGTACCGTTCGGCCGAATTGCGCGGGAACCGCGTGGTCACTATCAAGTGCGCCCCGCAGCGGAGCAACTTCAGCCCGGCCTGGTAGCCAATCTTCACGCGCCCGCCGGTCAGCAGCGCGACCCGGCCGCGCAGGTCGGCGAGCTCCGAGCGCGCGGCAAAGTTCGTTTCGGCGCACGCAGGACACAGCTGATCGTAGAAGTGGTGCAGCTGTGAGTAGGACTGCTTGCAGACGTAGCAGACGCGGTCCACCGGTGGAAGTGGAGCCGTTGACGGCCCGGGGTTCGCCGGCGGAAACACGTTCGGCGTGGTGACGATGGGCCGGCGACGCAGCGCGCGTATGCCGGTGTCGTTCAAGACCGCCTCGGCCTTCTTGACGCCCTCGGCCTTCATCGCCTTCTGCCGCTTCCGCTTGGCCTGCGGATCGATGGCCGTCAGCGCCGCGATGGCGCGATGCAGGCGTTGTCGATCTTCGATCGAAAGTAAATCAAGCAGATGCCGGTCGCTGGCCATCCGTTCCAGCCAGTCGATGGCGGTTCCGGGAGCTGCGACCGGTTCGTTCGTAGACATTCACTTCCAGCGTAGCCGAAAAAGACGTGACCGCCGTTCGTCTGGATCGCATATACATACGGTGCATGAAACGTCGAGACTTCATCACGTCCTCCTTGGTGGTTCCCGTGGCTGCGAGCCTCGCTGCGGCCGACACCGGCGGGCAGGCTCAGCCTGCATCAACCCGAAGAATCCTGATCGCCGGCGGCGGATTCAACACCGCCTACATCCGCTACATGGCGGAGATCACCGGCAAGCCGCGACCCAAGCTGCTGTATCTGCCAACGGCGAACGGTGATTCGCCGGCCGGAATCATTTCCTGGTATCAGAGCTGCGCTCCGCTCAACGTCGAGGCTTCCCATCAGATCAGCTTCATCGCCAGCGTCAGGCAGACCCGCAGTTGGGAAGAGGTGCTGCTGTCGGTTGACGGCATCGTGTGCTCCGGCGGCAACACGCTCAACCAGCAGGTCATTTGGAAGGCACACGGCATTGACGTCATCCTGCGGCAGGCGTGGGATCGCGGCATCGTGCTTGGTGGCGCCAGCGCCGGTTCGCTGTGCTGGTTCGAAGAGGGCACCACCGATTCGCGGCCGAAGGAGTTGTCAACGGTGCAGGGCCTCGGTTTCCTGAAGGGCAGCCACTCGCCGCATTACGACGCGGAACCGGGCCGCCGTCCCCTCTACCAGAAGCTGATCGGCTCTGGGCAGATGAAGCCGGGATACGCGTGCGACAACGACGCGGGAATCTACTTCGAAGACAACACGGTGAAGCGCGTCGTCTCGACGCGCGTGGGGGCCAAGGTGTACTACGTCAGCGTTGAGGGCGGGAAGGCCGTCGAGAAGGTGATGGAGCCCGAACGCATCGCATGAGTCGGGCGGAGATCATCGCCGCTGGCGTCACCGCTTTGCTGGCGTCGGTGCCGATAGTGGCGTACCTGATGGACGCGGCAGGCGCCGGCTTGATGCCGGCGGCTGTGTTGTTGGCATCGCTGATGATCGCGCTGGCGGTTGCCCTGTCATTACGAAGGCAGGCCAGGCCCGGGTGGGCGGATGTGGCTGGTTGGGCAGGCGTGGTCGGCCTGGTCACCGCGTGGCTGCTGCGCATTACCTGGCCGTCGTGGTTGCCTCCGGGCGGCGGGTCTGACCTCACCCATCACCTGTTGCTCGTTGACTATATCGAGCGGGCCGGCCATCTCGTGCACGATCGCGCCCTCGAAGGCGCGATGGGAGAAATGGCGCACTATACGCCTGGTGCCCACCTGATGGCGGTGCTTGCCGGTACGTGGACCGGCACCGACGGTTTCCGCGCCTTCTATCCAGTCATCGCGGTCTGCGCCGCACTCACCGCCGGCTTCGTGTTCTTGATTGCCCGCCGGCTGCGCTTGCCGGTGCCGTTCGCGCTCGCGGCGGTGATGTTGCTGCTGCTGCCTTACGACTACTTTGTCGGCGCTTTCACCCACGACGCTTTCCTGGCTCAAGCGGTGTGCGCGTGTTTCAGCGTGGCCGCATGGTGGGCGTTGGTGACGTGGGAAGAGCGTCCGGGCACGGCAATGGCCTTTGTCTTCGGCTTATTTACCACCGCACTGTTCTTGAGTTGGCCGGTGTGGGTCGGACCACCCGTGCTCGTGTTCCTGGCGTTGTTGCTGCGCCGGCATGTGTCCCTGGGCTGGCGGATACAGCACGGAATGATCGCGCTGGCACCGCTCGCGTTGGTTGCGGCAGTTCACGCCGCCGGACGCCTTGGCTGGGCCCTGCTCGTTCGTACGAGTGGCGCGGTGCTGCAACCGTCGCTGGCCGTGGTCGGCTGGTTGTTTCCCGTGCTGGCCGCGCTCGGTCTCGTCATTGCGATCGCCACCAGCCGCGCCCGCGTCACCCTTGCATTCCTGCTCGCAATCGTGGCGCAGGCAATCACGTTGTGGTTCATGTCGAAGGCAATCGGCGCAGAGACCCCGTACATGGCATTCAAGATGGGTTATCTCGCCATCTACCCGCTGGCTATCTTCGGGGCGCTCGCCCTGCACGCAGCGGTTTCGCGATCGGCCGTTGCGGTGCAGTCGGCGGGGGGCTGGATCGTGGCCGCGATCCTGATGCTTACCTCGGTGCGGCCGGCCATCAATGCCCCGCGCGAGGTTCCGGTCGTGTCAATCGACCTCTACGATGCCGGACGTTGGCAACGAGCGAACGTAGGAGCGGGGTGCGCCGATTACCTCGTGGACAATGCCACCACTGCGTACTGGCTGCACCTGGCCGTGCTTGGGAATCCACGCAGCTCCGCCCGCACGGCGGAGGTCGATCGCTACGACAGCCGCGCCGAAATCGGCCGTTGGGTCGCCGGACTCGGACAGGGCCACGCGGTGGTCGACCTGGACCTCTTACCCGCGGAAGTACGCAGCCGGGTTGAGGTTATGGCCGAGTTTGGCAGCGCGGCAGTGATTCGCCGCGCCGGCGCAGTCTGCCGGTAGCGCCGAGCCCACCTTCGCCAAGGCTACGGCGGACGGCCCGGTGGGTAGCCCCGTGCCCTCCGAGTGGTACAATCAGCGGTTGTGATTTCCGTTAATAACGTCTCCATGCGCTTCGGCTCGAAGGTGCTCTTCGACGAGGTCACCACCACCTTCCTTGCGGGCCGTCGCTATGGCCTGAGCGGGCCCAATGGCTCGGGCAAGTCCACCTTCATGAAGCTGCTGACCGTCGAGTCGCAGCCTCAGAATGGCGACGTGTTGCGCCCCAAGAAACTGGGCGTGCTGCGGCAGGACCAGTTTGCCTTCGACAAGCTGCGCGTGATTGACACCGTGATCATGGGCAATGCCCGGTTGTGGGGCGCGCTCGAAGAGCGCGAACTGCTCTACGCGAAGGCCGAGATGACTGAAGCCGACGGCATGCGGCTGGGCGAACTGGAAGGCGTGGTCGGTGAAGAAGACGGCTACGAGGCCGAGAGTAACGCCGCCATCCTGCTGCAGGGCCTCGACATTCCCGATGCGCTGCACTCGCGTTTGATGAGCGAACTGCAGGGCGGCCAGAAGGTGCGCGTGCTGCTGGCACAGGCGCTGTTCGGCAATCCCCAGGCGCTGCTGCTCGACGAACCGACCAACCACCTGGACCTTGACTCGATCCACTGGTTGCGCGACTTCCTGGTCCGCTACGACGGCACGCTGATCGTGATTTCACACGATCGCCACTTCTTGAACGCGGTGTGCACGCACACCGCCGACATCGACTACCAGACCATCATCACCTACACCGGCGGCTACGACGACATGGTGATGGCGAAGACCCAGATTCGCTCGCGCCTGGAGTCGCAGAACGAGCAGCGCGACAAGAAGATTGCCCAGCTGACCGACTTCATCCAGCGCTTCTCGGCCGGCACGCGTTCCAGCCAGGTGCAGTCGCGGCGCAAAGAAGTGGAGCGCCTGCAGACCACCGAGCTGGCGCGCTCCAACATTCAACGGCCATATATCAAGTTCACCAGCCTGCGGCCATCGGGCCGCACCGCGCTCGAATTCGAGGGCATCTCGAAGTCGCACGGCTCGCTGGATGTAATCTCAGACTTCACCGGCATTATCAATCGCGGGGAGAAGATCGTGCTGGTCGGGCGCAACGGCACCGGCAAGACCACCATGCTGAAGGCCTTGCTGTCGGACGCCCCCGGCCTGGCGCCATCGCCAGGCGATCTCGACGCCGGCAAGATGAAGTGGGGTCACGAGGTTTCGATCGGCTACTTCCCGCAGGACCACACCGGTGAGATCCAGAAGGGCATGACCGCCGCCGCGTGGCTCCATCAGTTCGACCCCGACGCGTCGCGCCAGGACATCCACGGCCTGCTCGGGCAGATGCTGTTCACCGGCGAAGAAGGCCTGAAGCCCACCGAGGCCCTGTCAGGTGGTGAGACCGCGCGGCTGCTGTTCTGCCGCATCATGCTGCA
This sequence comes from Acidobacteriota bacterium, assembly GCA_031392125.1. Classification (GTDB taxonomy): domain Bacteria; phylum Acidobacteriota; class Vicinamibacteria; order Vicinamibacterales; family UBA2999; genus 12-FULL-67-14b. The sequence continues at coordinate 18,689 of JANMUX010000107.1, forward strand.
GAAGCCCAACGTGCTGGTGCTCGACGAACCCACCAATCACCTGGACCTCGAAGCCATCAATGCCCTGAACATCTCGCTGCAGAAGTTCGAGGGCACCGTGCTGCTCGTGACGCACGACCAGGACCTGATGGAAGAAGTCGGCACGCGGGTGTGGCACTTCGACCACGGCGTGGTGACCGACTTCAAGGGCGCCTACGAGGAATACGCTAGCGCGAACAACCTGGCCTGACGATTTCGATCCGGCGATTCATCGCGCGGCCCAGGTCGCTGTCGTTGGCGGCGATCGGCCGCGTTTTTCCGTACCCCTTCGACGAGAGCTTTGCTTTCGGCACGCCGTGCTCGGCCAGCCATGCGGACACGGCCTTTGCGCGCGCCTCCGAGAGGAGTTGCCGCGCGGCATCACCCGCGGCGCCGATGTTGTCTGCGTGTCCCTGGATCTCCACCGTTGGTCCCGCTCGCGACTTCAGCAGAGCCGCGAGCTTCTCGAGCGTCGGGATCGCCTCCGGCCGGAACGTCGGGCGATCGAGGTCGAACTGGATGCTGTAAGGCCGCAGGCGGCATTCCGTCGCCAAGACCGTTGCCCAGTCTTCGGCACCAACATCAGCGAGGTTGACTTGATACGGCCCGCCCGGCTCCTGCGTCATGCGCGCGTAAATGACGCGGCCGTCGGCCGAATAGTGCGCGGCCACATTCACCGTTTCCGGCTGGATCGCAATCTCCTCCAGCTTCGTCACGTCGATCAGCTTCCAGCCCGCCGCGAACAGTGCATCCCTGAGCGTCGAGAGGAAGACGACCGGAGTGAGGCTGCCCGGCCGGTCGTAGGTCTTCTGGACGTATGACATGCCGGCGAGAACGGCTTCGTTGTCGGCCGTGGCCGCGCGCAGTTCGAGCGCTTCGGCGATGCGCCTGGTCGAGGTCAGCCGCGCGCCGGGGAGAGCCGGGATGAAGGGAAAGTCCTGGTTGTCGGCCACGGATTCCGGTGTGGTGCCCGGGGGTGGAAACACCGGCAGCGCTTGTCCATCGGCGATGGTCACTAGCGCAACGATCACAGCTGCCGCGCTTAGCGATCGATGACCGGCCATGTTCCGATGTTAGTCCGGCTTTTCCCTATTGCCGCTGGAATCGCAAGTCCCACACGCGGTCCTGCGTAATGCTCAGCGCGTTGATCTTGCCGGCAGTGTCCCGCCGGAACGTGACCGTGCCGATCGATCCGCGGAATGTGTCGCGGTCGATGGCGGTGAGCGCCATTACCGCGTCGGGCCGGCGTTTGAGGACGAGCGCGCCGTTCTCGACCGCGGCGGTCAGGCTCACTTCCGCTTCGTCGCTCCAGTAGGCCGCGCTGAATTCGGCAAGCTGAGTGGCGGTTGGTGGCGGTGTCATCGCCGGTCTCTGCGGCGCCGGCGTGGTCGGCGTAACCGGCGTGAGCCCGGCAAGATACAAGTCCGACACCAGATTGGCCGAGCGTGTGGCATCGCCGGTGGCGACGTTGCACAGCACAGCCACCGAAGTCTGCGGACCGGGAAAGCGATTCAAGTGCGCGCGATAGCCGGCGGTCGATCCGCTGTGATAAATGTTCGGCTCACCACGGTAGTCGCCGACGAACAGGCCGAGCGCGTAATCCAGCGGCCGGCCGTCGTTGAACTGCCCAGCTGTCATCTGCATGGTCGCAAGGGCGCGATCGCCAATCACCGGCACGACGAAGTTCTCATTCCATTTCAGCAAGTCCCCGACGGTGGTGAGCAGTCCGCCGTTGCCATGCACGTTCTCGAACGGCATGTCGAGGTGATAGCCGTCGCTGGCGCTTGCGTAGGCCAGGGCCCGGCCCTTGACCACCCGCGTGTGATCGTCGCGCCACGAGGTGCGCGTCATGCCGAGCGGGGTGAAGATCCGCGTCTGCGAGAACTGCGCGAACGGCATTCCGCTGACCCGCGACACGATGATGGCGGCCAGGTTGAAACCGGTATTGCTGTACGACCACTCGGTGCCGGTCGGGAAGTTGAGCGACTTCTGGCGACTGACGATGTCGAGTACATGGGCATGGGTGTATTCGCGTGTGGTTCGCGGCATGCCGGCAATGCTGGCAATGCTGCCCCAGTCGCGGAGGCCGCTGGTGTGGTTCAACAGGTGGCGGATGGTGAGCGGTGCGCTGTAATCGGGCAACTCGGGGAGGTATTTTCGTGCCGGATCGTCGAGCGACAGCTTACCGTCCTTGACGAGCAGCAGTACCGCCATGGCCGTGAACTGCTTGGCTACTGAGCCGGCCTCGAAAATCGTGTCGGCCGTGTTCGGCACGTCGCGTTCAAGGTCGGCCATGCCATACGCCCTGGTCAGCACGGTCCTGCCGCCGATGGCAACGCCGACCGCGCATCCGGGCGTGGCCGTGCTCCAGCGGGCAAAAATCCTGTCGACCGCGGCCGGCGAGGGTGGTGCCGACTGCGTGCGAGCCGCTAAGGCGTATGGAGCGCCAGCCAGGATCACGGCGGAACCTACGGCGGCCAGGAATCGATTCGTCATGAAGCGAGATCCTACGCCATATAATTCACCCCGATGCTCACCAATCTGCTCACCGCGCTGGCTCTTCTCGGCGCTGTTCAGAGCCCGCAGGAAGTCATGACGAAAGCCGTCGAAGACTTCCGCGCTGGCCGCATCGAGCAATCGGTAGCCGGGTTCGATCGGCTCGCCAGGCTCGTCCCCGGCCAGGCGCCGGAGCTCTGGCAGCGAGGCATCGCGCAGTATTACGCCGGCCGCTTCCGCGACTGCCGCGACATGTTCATCTCGCACCGCACCGTGAATCCGGCCGACGTCGAGAACGCCGCCTGGCATTTTCTCTGTGTCGCCCGCGCGGAATCGCCGGAAGCGGCCCGCAAGCAGATTCTGCCCGTCGGCCCGGATGCGCGGGTGCCGATGCGCGAGGTCTACCAGATGTTCCTCGGCCGCGCGACCCCCGCGCAAGTGATGGCCGCGGCGGGGACCGATCCGTCGGCGCAATTTTTCGGCCGGCTCTATGTCGGGCTCTACCTGGAAGCGACCGGCGACCGCGCGAAGGGCCGCGAGCACATCGCGGTGGCCGCACAGGAGCGTTTCGCCAGCGCCGGCGGCTACATGCACGACGTCGCCCGGATTCACCTGCAACGTGACAAGTGACGGAGAAAAGCACATGCGTCGAGTAACGATCGGCCTCGTCCTGGTCCTGGCGTCGGCCACGCTGGCCGCCCAACAGAACCGCATCGACGTGGTGACGCCGAGCGCGCCAGAACTGGCAGCACCAGGCCCGCTCAATATCGGCGTGCGAACCATTCAAGTCACCGACAAGAACCGCCCAGACATCCTGAACACCAAGGACGGCTCGCCGGTGGCGCGTTACGACCGGACGCTCACGCTCGAAGTCTGGTATCCCGCCGCGCTCGCGGGCGGGCAACAGCCGGGTGGCGAATACCGGGTGATCACTCGCGACCCGGCGATCACCGTGACCATCCACGGCCGGGCGGTTCGCGATGCGGCGCCGCTGCCCGGGCCTGCCGCGACCAAGCCGGGCGCAGGCGGCTATCCGCTGGTCGTAATCTCGCATGGCTACCCGGGCAACCGGTATTTGATGAGCCATGTCGGGGAAAACCTCGCCAGCAAGGGGTTCGTCACTGTTTCCATCGATCACAAGGACAGCACCTACGACGACCAGAAAGCGTTCGGCAGCACGCTCTACAACCGACCGTTCGATCAACTGTTTGTCCTCAATGAGATCGAGCGTCTTGGCAAGGCCGGCTCCGGCAGCTTCCTTGGCGGCATGGTTGACGCCACGCGCACCGGCATCATCGGCTATTCGATGGGCGGCTACGGTGTCGTCAACGTGATCGGCGGCGGCTACAGCGACGCCAGCGTCAGTGGCGCACAGGCACCGCCGAACAAGTTGCTCGCCGAGCGCGCGGCGTCGAATCCTGCCTATCAGCAGGCGCGCGACCCGCGCATCAAGGCGGCGATCGCGATCGGGCCCTGGGGCATGCAAGGCGGCTTCTGGGACGCCGAAGGCCTGAAGGGTGTTCGCACGCCGATACTCTTCATCGCCGGCAGCGCAGACGATGTGTCGGGGTACGAAAGAGGGACGCGGGCGATCTACCAGGGCGCCGTCAACGCGGAGCGCTACCTGCTCACGTTCGTCAATGCCAATCACAATGCCGCCGCTCCCATGCCGGCACCGCTCGAGACCTACCGCGCCTCAGGAACAGCTGCGCCGGCGTTTTCGCACTACGCCGACGCCGTGTGGGACACCGCGCGCATGAACAACATCTTTCATCACTTCGCCACGGCCTACTTTGGCTGGCACCTGAAGGGCGAGCCTGACAAGCCGGCCTATTTCGACGTGGTGCCCAACGGCAAGGATGCGGTGTATGCGATGGACCGCGACGGCAAGCCGACCGCGACGCACACCTATTGGAAGGGTTTCAAGCGTGGTACGGCGGTGGGCCTGGTCCTCGAGCGGGCGAAACCTCAGTAATCGAGACA
>JANMUX010000128.1:0-5583 GCA_031392125.1 Acidobacteriota bacterium
CTCGCGAATACCGACAAGGTGTGGACGTTCGGCGTGAACTGGATGCTCAACCGCTGGGTGCGGATAATTACCAATGCAATCCACGAAGAGTTCGCCGACGCCAATCGGACTCCTCAGCCAGACACTGCAAGCTTCTGGTCCGGTCTGCTAAGGTTGCAAGTAGTGTTCTGACACGCACAGGGTGGTTCCATGAAGTGGCTGGGTGTTTGCCTGTTCGCCGTTACGGTTGTCGTCTGCGCCGCGGTTCCCTCTGCGGCCCAAACGTCGGATGACTTCTTCAATCCCGAAACCCTGCAGCGCATCGACCTCTGGTTGAACGCCTCCGACTGGTCGAAGTTGAAGGCTGCGTTCCAGGAAGATACCTACTTTCCTGCCGACGTGGCCTGGAACGGCCAGACGGTGCGTAATGTCGGCATTCGCTCGCGCGGGCTCGGCTCGCGAAGCGGCACGAAGCCCGGCCTGCGCGTGGATTTCGATCGCTACTCGTCGAGCCAGACGTTTCTCGGCCTCAAGTCCTTCGTTCTCGACAACCTGACGCAAGACCACTCGGGTGTGAAGGAAACGGTGGCCATGCGGTTCTTCGCGCGGATGGGTATTCCATCACCGCGCGAGACTCACACGCGGCTGTACGTCAACGGCATCTATGCCGGCCTCTACGCGCTCGTCGAGTCAGTCGACAAGACCATGATGGGCCGCGTCTTCGGCAGCATTGGCGACGACGTTCAGAACGATGGCTACCTGTTTGAATACAACTACGTGATCGGCAGCCCGTGGCGGTTCGGATACGAAGGTGCCGACCTCGCTGCGTACAAGCAGCGGTTCGCAATCAAGACCAACGAGAGCAAGAGTGACTCGACCATCTGGGGACCGCTCGAAGAGCTGGTCCGGCTAGTCAATACCACGCCGGCGGCGAGCTTCGAGCAAACCGTTGGCGCGTCGCTCGATCTCGCGGCCTTCGTGCGCTACCTCGCCGTGCAGAACTTCATCGCCCAGAACGACGGCTTCAACGGCTACGACGGCATGAACAATTTTTACCTATATCGGCTCGAGAACAGCGCCAAGCACGTCTTCATCGCCTGGGACGAAGACAACGCGTTTCTCGCGCCCGACTTCCAGCTCACGACCCGTTTCGACGACAACATCCTGACCCGGAACACGATGCAACTGCCGGCGTTGAGCGTGCAGTATCACAACGTGCTGCAGGAGGCCGCGACGTTGGCCAGCGACTGGATGCAGGCGGAAATGCAGCGGCAGTTGACGATGATCGCTCCTGCCATGCAGGAAGACAGCTTGAAGCCCTACAGCAACGCCGAACACGCCACCGCGCGCGACACGATGTTGGGCTTCGCGCCGGTGCGGGTCGGCTACGTTCGGTGCGAGGTCGCCAAGGCGTTGGGGACGACGCGGCCAGCCGGCTGTGCCGCCGCCAGCCAGTAGTAACCCGGCACGATGCCGGACGGGACCTATGCGTCGAGCAGCATCCACGCCGGGTCTTCGATGTATTCCTTGATCTTGACGAGGAACTGCACCGCCTCGCGGCCATCGACCAGCCGGTGATCGTAGGTGAGGGCGACGTACATCATCGGCCTGATGACGACTTGGCCGTTCACCGGGACCGCGCGGTCGGCGATCTTGTGCAGTCCGAGAATGCCCACCTGCGGCGGGTTGAGGATCGGGGTGCTCATCAACGAGCCGAAGACGCCGCCGTTGGTGATGGTGAAGGTACCGCCCTTGAGGTCTTCGAGTGTCAGCGAACCGTCTTTCGCGCGGGCCGCGAAGCCGCGAATCGCCTGCTCGATGCCGGCAAAACCCATGCGGTCGGCGTCGCGCAGCACCGGGACCACCAATCCGCCTTCGGCGCCCACCGCCATGCCGATGTCGTAGTAATGCTTGAAGACGATCTCGTCGCCCTGGATCTCGGCGTTGATCTGCGGGAACGCCTTGAGTGCGCCGATCGCGGCCTGGACAAAGAACGACGCAATGCCGACGCCGACGCCATGCTTCTTGGTGAACGCGTCCTTGCGGCGCTCGCGCAGGGCCATCAACTCGCTCATGTCCACTTCGTTGAAGGTGGTGAGCATGGCCGCTGTCTGCTGCGCTTCGACCAGCCGCCTGGCGATCGTGGCGCGGCGTTTGCTCATGCGCTCGCGGGTTTCGCTGCGCGAGCCTGAAGGTGCCTTTACGGCCACAGGTGCCTGAGGCGCCGCGGGGGCCTTAGGTGCCTGGGGTGCAGCCGCCTTCAGTACATCCTGCTTGGTGACTCGGGCGCCTGCGGCTTCCACCGAATCCAGCTTTACATCGTGCGCGCGGGCGACATTCTTGGCAGTCGGCGTCGCCTTCTTCTCGGCCGCTGTTGGCTCCTGCACCTGAGGCACTTTAGGCACCTCTGGCACCTTTGGCACTTCGGGCGGTGCCGTGCCGGCCGCGGCCTCCTCCAGGACGGCGAGCACTTCGCCAACCTTCACATCCGCGCCTTCTTCGTGCTTGATCGCACCGAGGACCCCGGCTCGGTCCGCGCTTACCTCGAGATCGATCTTTTCAGTCTCGAGTTCCACCAGCGCATCGCCGGCCACCACGCTGTCGCCTTTTTTCTTCAACCACTTCGCGACGCGGGCTTCGACGACCGACTCGCCCAGTTCCGGAACCACAATATTGGTAGCCATTTTCGCTAAACCTGCTTGGACAGAACACGATCGAGGTCTTTGGTTTCAGTCTTACCTTCGAAGGCCTGTTCAACAATGGCCCGCTGGTTGACGGCGTGCCAGCTCGACGAGCCCTCTGACGGGCTCGAGTTGCGGACGCGACCGATGTAGCGCAGCGGCCAGCGCTTGTCGATCAATTGCTCCAGGAGCGGACGAACGAATTCCCACGCGCCCATGTTTTCCGGTTCTTCCTGCACCCAGCACACCTCGCGCAGTTTCGGATAGCGCGCCATGGCGTCGCGGACGGCCGCTTCCGGAAACGGATAAATCTGTTCCAGGCGTGCAATCGCGACGTTCGGGTTGAGCTTGCGCGGTTCGCTCGTCAACAGGTCAACGGCAACCTTGCCACTGCACAGCACCAGCCGACGCACTTTCCCTGCTTGCGCCGCGGTCATGTCGTCATCGATAACCTGCTGAAACTTGCCGTCGGCCAGTTCGGCCGGGGTCGATGCCGTAAAGCCGTGGCGGAGCAGGCTCTTGGGTGTCATCACGATCAGCGGTAGCGGATCGGTCTCGAGTAGCAACGCTTGCCGCCTCAAGACGTGGAAATATTGGGCCGCCGTGGTGCAGTTCACCACGCGGATGTTGGTGTCAGCGGCGGCGTTCAGGAAGCGTTCGAGCCGGGCGCTCGAGTGGTCGGGGCCCTGTCCTTCGTAGCCGTGGGGCAGCAGCAACACCAGCGAGGGCGACATGCCCCACTTGGCGCGGCTCGACGTCAGGTACTCGTCGAGGATGATCTGCGCGCCGTTGATGAAGTCGCCGTACTGCGCTTCCCACAAGACGAGCCGGCCGGGCTCCTGCAAGTTGTAGCCGAGCTCGAAGCCGACGCAGGCGTATTCGGACAGCGGGCTGTTGCAAATTTCGAAGGCCGCCGTGGCCTGGGCGATGCGCTGCAACGGCACGTGCTCTTCACCAGTGACCGCGTCGTGGTACACCGCGTGGCGGTGGCTGAAGGTGCCGCGCTCGACATCTTCGCCGGTAAATCGAACCGCAATGCCATCGGCCAGGACCGAGGCCAGGGCCAGTTCTTCCGCGGTTGCCCAGTCGATCGATCGATCGCCGGCGTTGGCGAACATCGCCTTGCGACGCTCGCGTCCGCGTTCAAGCTTGCGGTGCACGGTGAAGCCCCCGGGCAGCTGCAGCAGGGCGGAATTGAGCTCGTCGAGGCGGGCGAGCGGCACTGCCGTCTTCACCTTGGTGGCCGCGCCGCTCGGCGGCACTGCCGGCACGGGCGGAATGTAGTCATGCTCCGGTTCGACCGCCGCATACGCCTGCTCGAGGGCGGTCATCCGCTCGCGCACCATCTCGTCAGCGCGATCCTGCGAAAGTTGTCCCGCCTCGACCAGCGCGCGCACGTACTGCTCGCGGACGGTCGGGTGCGCGCTGACCGCCTGATAAACCGAGGGCTGCGTGAAGGCTGGCTCGTCCCCCTCGTTGTGACCATAGCGGCGGTAGCCCACCAGGTCGATCAGGTAATCGAGCTTGAAGCGCTGCCGGTAGGCAATCGCCAAACGGGCGGCCTCGATGCACGCAACCGGATCGTCGGCGTTGACGTGCGTGATTGGAACCTTGAACCCGCGCGCCAGGCCACTGGCATAGCTGGTGCTGAACGATTCGTCCGGATCGGTCGTGAAGCCAAGCTGGTTATTCGCGATGATGTGGATGATCCCGCCGACGTCGTAGCCGTCGAGCCGCGACAGGTTGAGCGTTTCCGCCACCACTCCCTGACCCGGAAAAGCCGCGTCGCCGTGGATGAGGATCGCGAGCACCTTACCCTTGTCGACCAGGGCCGGTCCGCCTTGATCCACCGAGGTCGCGGCAGCGCGGGCCATGCCGTTCAACAACGGATCGACCGCTTCGAGATGACTCGGATTGGGCGGCATCGAGATGACCACCTGCTTCGGCAAGCCCTCGGGCTGCGCTTCGATGCGCGCGCCGGCGTGGTACTTGACGTCGCCCATCCAGCCGAGATCGACGCGCAGTTGCTTCGAGAAGATAGGATCCTTGAACTCGGCGAGAATCTGCGTGTAGGGCTTTTGCAGGATGTGCGCCAGCACGTTCAAGCGGCCGCGATGGGCCATGGCGATCATCACGTGCTGCACGCCCCCCTCGGCGGCGTCGTGAATGATCTCGTCGATGATCGGCACCATCATGTCGAGGCCTTCGATCGAGAACCGCGTCTTGCCCGGGAAGGTCCGGTGCAGGAAGCGCTCGAAGGTTTCGACCTGGGTGATGCGGTCGAGCAACTCGACGCTATTGATCGCGTCGACCGGCGGGCGGAACTGGCCCGACTCCACGGCCTGGCGCAACCACGCGCGTTCATCGGGAACGAACACGTGGCTGTAGTCATGGCCGGTGGTCGAGCAGTAGATTTCGCGCAGGCGCGCGATGGCTTCGAACGCGTTCGCCGCTCCTGCGGCGGCCGGGCCCGAGACAATCGACGCCGGTAGCCGCTTCAGGGCCTCGGTTGACAGGCCGTGCGACTGCGCCGCCAACGCTGGATCGCCGATCGGATCATGAAAACCAAGCGGATCGAGTTGCGCCGCCAGGTGGCCAAACCGGCGGATCTTGCCCGCCAGGGTGAAGGCGGCAATGCCCGTTTTCAGGTCAATCTGGTCGGCGGACCCGCCATCGCGGCCGGAGGCCGCTGCGGGGCCTCGCCGAAGCTGATCGGATTCGTCTTGAGCGAAGGCGGGCGTCCAGGTAGCAAACGCCCGGCGGGTCGCCTCGTCCACCGACGAGGGATCGCGCTGGTAGCGCTCGAACAACTCGTAGACATACCCCGCGTTGGCCCCGGTAAACTGGTCCCACGGGTTCATAACCTTCCTACTTTATCCCGCCTTCGCCCTTCGGGCTACGGCGGGCAGGCCCGCCACCCTTT
>JANMUX010000173.1:0-9243 GCA_031392125.1 Acidobacteriota bacterium
GCCCCGCCTGCGGTCTTCGATGGCCCGGGCCGACGCCCGGACAACGAAATAAATTCTTCCTCAGATGCCGATCGACGCGCGATCCACGGCGAGGCCGGGACCCATCGTCGAGGACACCGATACGCGCTGCATGAACACGCCCTTCGAGGTCGAAGGCTTGTGCTTCTGGATGTCCGCGATCAGCGCCAGCAGGTTTTCCTTCAGCGCCTCGGGCTTGAAGCTCGCCTTGCCGATCGTGCAGTGGACGATGCCGGCCTTGTCCGTGCGGTAGCGGACCTGGCCCGCTTTCGCGTTCCTGACCGCGCCCGCGACATCCGGCGTCACCGTGCCGACCTTCGGGTTCGGCATCAGCCCGCGCGGACCGAGGATCTGGCCGAGCCCGCCCACGACGCGCATTGCGTCCGGGCTCGCAATCACGACGTCAAAGTCCATCTGTCCCGCCTTCACTTTCTCGGCGAGGTCCTCGAAGCCCACGATGTCCGCGCCCGCTTCACGCGCGGCGTCCGCGTTCTTGCCCTGCGTGAACACGGCGACCCGCACCTTCTTGCCGGTGCCGTTCGGCATCACGGTCGAGCCGCGCACCTGCTGGTCCGACTTCGCGGCGTCGACACCCAGGTTGATCGCGACGTCCACGGTCTCGTCGAACTTCGCGTTCGCGAATTCCTTGATGATCGAGACCGCTTCGTCGATCGGATACGCGTGGCCGGGCTTGACGCGCTCGGCCCACGGCTTCTGGCGCTTGGCTACTGTTGCCATGTCAGAGGCCCTCCACGTCGACGCCCATGCTGCGGGCGCTGCCGGCGATGGTGCGCACGGCCGCTTCCAGGCTCGACGCAGTCAGGTCGGGCATCTTCGCCTTCGCGATTTCCTCGAGCTGCTTCCGGGTGATCTTGCCGACCTTCTTGGTGTTCGGCGTGCCGGAGCCCTTCTCGATGCCGATCGCCTTGCGCACCAGCCCGATATCCGGCAACTCGGCGCCCGGGTGGGCGCGCTCAGGCTGGCGCGGGTTCCGGCGGATCAGAATGCGAAGTAGATGAAGTCGAGCGCAGTCTGGCTGCGCAAGACGACGATCCCCGCGACCATGGCGCCACACAGGGCGGCCTGGGCTGCTGTCCGCCGCCAACTGACGGCTGTCTCGGGCTCGTCGATGGCGACCGACAGATCGGGGCCGCCCAATTCGGCCCAGAAGTCCTGCACCCACAGCGGCAACGAATACACGAGCGCCAGCAGAAACAGGTACGTGCCGGCCGATGCCCCCGCGGAGCTGACTCCTGACGGCGTTAATCGCAGGTCCTCGATCAGTTGCGTGAGATTGGTTTCCCTGAAAATCAGCCACCCCACACAGGTGAGGGCGAACATCGCCGGCACTTGAACCAACCTCAGCGTGCGTCGCACGCTCATGGCCGGCGTCCAAAGCCGCGACACCTGCCGGTCGAGCACCAGCAAACCGCCGTGGTACGCGCCCCACAGCACGTAGTTCCAACTCGCGCCATGCCACAGCCCTGAGGCGAGGAACGTCAGCATGATGTTGAACGCCGCGCGCGAGCCGCCGACCCGTGAGCCGCCGAGCGGAATGTAGACGTAGTCACGAAACCAGGTGGACAGTGAAATGTTCCAGCGGCGCCAGAATTCCGATGGACTGGCGGCCAGGTATGGTTGCTCGAAGTTCCTGATCAGGTCAAAACCAAACCACTTCGCCACGCCCCGGGCGATGTCGGTGTACGCCGAGAAGTCTGCGTAAATCTGGACGGCAAAGGCGAACACGCCGGCCCAGAGCACGGGAAACTCCGGAGAGTCCAACGCAAACACCTTGTTGGCGATCACGCCGACGTTGTCGGCAATCACCAGCTTCTTGAAGAACCCCCACACAATCAGCACGGTCGCGTCGCGGGCGGCGGCAGCCGAAAACCGTCGCTCGCGCTCGAACTGCGGCAGCAGGTTCGTCGCCCGCATGATCGGCCCGGCGACCAGGTGAGGAAAAAACGAGACGAACGACGCCATGTCCACGAAGCTGGTTCGGGCCGGGGCGTGCTGGCGATAGACGTCGATGGTGTAGCTCATCGACTGGAACGTGTAGAACGAGATGCCGACCGGCAACAGCACCTCGAATGCCGCCTGCGGCACGTCCCAACCGAGCGACGCCGCGGCGGCGGCAACATTTGCGGCGAAGAATCCGAAATACTTGAAGAAGCCAAGCATCCCGAAGTTGGTGACAATGCTGAGCCAGAGCCACGCCTTCTTCTGCTCCGGCCGCTCGGTCATCCGGCGCGCGGACCAATAGTCGATGAACGTGGTTGCAAAGATCAGTGACAGGAACCACGGGTGGACCCAGCCGTAAAAGAGATAACTCGCTGCCAGCAGCAGCAGGTTCTGTCCACGCAGGGGCAGCGACCAGTAGGCCGCAAGCGTGACGACGAAGAACACCAGGAAATCGAGGCTGTGAAAAATCACTGAAAGAGGCGGCTGTTCTTTTTGAAAAAGCTTTCGGTATAGGGAATACGCGCCTCGCGGGTCACGTGATCACCATCGGCGTAGATGGCGAGGGGCTGTTCGGGGTCGCCCCACTCGTCCTGGTAGTAGGCGCCGTGTTCGGCCAGGTACTGCCGCAGGTCTTTCAGGTACTGCACCAGGCCGTCCGACTGAGCGGGCGGTCCCTGCGGCGTCGGCCGTCGCTGCACGCGGATGAAAGCCACCCGCACCCCAGATGCATTGGCCAGGCGCAGGATCTCGGGCAGGATCGAGCGGCCGACCATGCTGTTGAAGTCGAGGGTGTCATCAGTGGGCGGCGGCAAGTCAGCGACCGACGTATTTCGCAACGTCTCGAGCGAGAACAGCTGGCTGTTCATCCCCGCGAGAAAGGTCTTGGGGTCCTGCCCTGGTGCCGCGACCGCCGCCGGGGCGTGAGTCAGCGATGGCAGCAGCCAATCGCGCGTACGGTTGCCTTGATAGGCCGATTGAACGGCGCGATGAACGCCGGCGAAGGCCCCCAGCGCATTCGCGGCGAGCACCTGGTCGAGCACCGGCTCGTGGTCGCGCGCGACCCGGTCGAGCGTTCCCGGCGTGACTCGCTGAAACGGCAGGGTGAGTTGATCGTCGCGGAAAAAGAAAATGGCCGCCTTGATCCGCACCGGCGGATTCTCGACGACCATGTTCTTGAAGGTCAGGTACCAATACGCCACGCTGCTGCCCGGATGCAGCAGCGCCGCGACTCCTCGTCCCCCGACCAGGCGCGACAGGTGGCCCGGGACAATGCGTGTGCCGGCCATCGAATCCCCAATCACCACGTAGTCGGGGCGTGCCTCGCGCAGGGTGGCAGCGCCCTCTTCATCGAAGGGCTCGCGCAGCCGCGGTTCTTCGATGGTCGGCAGGTAACTTGGCGCCAACCCGGTGGCCGGGGCAAACCCGTTGAGCACCCGGAGCCCCAACGGCAGGACCAGCGCGCCGGCGAGTACCAGGCTCAGCGAGATCGAGGACTTTGATGCCACCATGTCAGCGCTGGCGCCTACCTAGCCGCCCATCTTCTCGTCGAAGCTGTCGCCGTACATCGCCGGCACCTTGCCGCCCATTGGACGGATGTAAGTGGTCAGCTGCCCACGGTGGTGAATCATGTGGTTGTTGCAGAACATCAAGTAGGTCATCGACGGCAGCTTCATGCCGTAGAAGTCGACGGTCTGCGACAGGTGGTTGCCGTCGAGCGTCAGCACCTTTTCCAGGCCCTTGGCGAACTCGTGCTTGTACCAATCCGCCAGCTCGGGAATGGTCTTGGCATCGCACTTCGCCGGGAAACCGCTGAAGTCGTTGGCGACAACCGCGTGCAGGAAGCCGACATCGCAGGTCGCCATATGATGCGCCAGGTCCCACGCCGAGCGGGACCCCGGGTCCGGCTGGTAGTCCTTCTTGGCGTCGGGGACGGCGGCAATCGCCTTGTAGGTGTGCATCCACTCGCCCTGCAGGTTCTGCCCGATAGTGGTCGCGAAAAACTTGGCCTGGTCTGCGCTCATCGTTGTCTCCTTTGCGGTCATTGACAGCCGGCACCAACGTGCCGGCCTTCTGGCACATTCACCCTCTGGTCAGCTTCCTGTACTTGATGCGATGCGGCTGGTCAGCCTGCGCACCGAGACGGCGCTTGCGGTCGGCCTCGTAGTCCTGGTAGTTGCCTTCGTACCAGACAGTCTGGCTGTCGCCCTCGAAGGCGAGAATATGAGTGGCAATGCGGTCGAGGAACCAGCGATCGTGGCTGATCACGACGGCGCAACCGGCATAGTTCAGCAAGGCCTCTTCGAGGGCGCGCAGGGTGTCGACGTCGAGGTCGTTGGTCGGTTCGTCCAGCAACAGCAGGTTGCTGCCCTTGCGCAACAGCTTGGCCAGGTGCACACGGTTTCGTTCACCACCCGACAGCGTGCCGACCTTGCGCTGCTGCTGGCCGCCCTTGAAGTTGAACCACGACACGTAGGCACGCGACGCCACGGTCTTCTTCCCCATCTCGAGTTCGTCGAGGCCGTCGGTAATTTCGTCGTAAACCGACTTGTTGGCATCGAGCGCGTCGCGGGACTGATCCACGTAGCCGACTTGCACCGTCTGGCCGAGGCGAATCGTTCCGCCATCCGGCTGTTCGGTCCCGGTCATCAAGCGGAAGGTCGTCGTCTTGCCGGCGCCGTTGGGGCCGATCACGCCGACGATGCCGGCCGGTGGCAGGGTGAAGGTGAGGTCGTCGAACAGCACCGTGTCGCCATAGGCCTTCTTGAGGCCGCGCGCTTCGACCACGATGTCGCCCAGGCGCGGCCCGGGCGGAATGTAGATTTCAACCGTGTCGACCTTCTTGGCGGTGTCCTCCGCGAGCAACTCCTCGTACGCGTTGAGGCGCGCCTTTCCCTTGGCCTGGCGCGCGCGCGGTGACATGCGGATCCAGTCCAGCTCGCGCTGCAGCGAGCGCTGCCGCTTGCTTTCCGTCTTCTCTTCCAGCTGCAACCGGTTCGACTTCTGCTCGAGCCAGCCGGTGTAGTTGCCTTCGTAGGGAATGCCGCTGCCGCGATCGAGCTCGAGAATCCACCCGGCGACGTTG
Organism: Acidobacteriota bacterium; assembly: GCA_031392125.1. Taxonomy (GTDB): domain Bacteria; phylum Acidobacteriota; class Vicinamibacteria; order Vicinamibacterales; family UBA2999; genus 12-FULL-67-14b. The sequence continues at coordinate 5,063 of JANMUX010000173.1, forward strand.
TCGAGGAAATAGCGATCGTGGGTGATGGCGACGACCGTGCCGGGGTAGTCCTTCAGGAAGCGCTCAAGCCACGCTACCGACTCGGCGTCAAGGTGGTTGGTCGGTTCGTCGAGCAGCAGCAGGTCGGGCGACAACAGCAACAGCCGGCACAGCGCCACGCGGCGGCGCTCGCCGCCCGACAAGGTGGTGACGTCGGCATCGGGAGGCGGACAGCGCAACGCGTCCATCGCCAGGTCGAGCCGCGAGTCGAGGTCCCAGGCGTTGGTCGCATCAATGCGGTCCTGCAGCCGCGACTGCTCGTCCATGACCTTGTCCATCTCTTCAGGGGAGAGGTCTTCGCCGAGCTTGGCGTTGACGGCGTCGTAGCGATCGAGCAGCGCCTTGATCTCGGCGACGCCTTCCTCGACATTGCCGCGCACGTCCTTGTTGGGATTGAGGACGGGTTCCTGTGGCAGGTAACCGATGCTCACGCCTTGTCCGGGAAACGCTTCGCCCGTGAAGCTGGTTTCAACACCGGCCATGATCTTGAGCAGGGTCGACTTGCCGGCGCCGTTCAGGCCGAGCACGCCGATCTTGGCGCCCGGGAGAAACGACAGCCAGATGTCTTTGAGGACTTGAGCGTCGGGAGGATACGTCTTCCCGAGCCCCTTCATCGTGTAAACGAATTGAGGTGCCATGCGGAACTAATGACTATATATCGGGAGGCGGGGGGCGGGAACCGGGAGTCGGCGCCTCCTGACTTCCGGCTCCCGGTTCCCGACTCCCAACTCCCGACAGAAGCCTACATATTGAGCCAGTAAGAGAACTTGACCAGGAAAACATTACGTGACGGCGCTGAGAACACGCCGTCGAAGTCGCGGCCAAAGCGGAAGTCGCCAAAATTCTCGAAATCCGATTTGCCCTGCTGCCACACCAGGAACAGGGCCGAGCCCGGCTTGTACTCCCACCGCAGCACGTTGGTCGTGCGGAACGAGCGGATGTTGAAGTTGGGATTGCCGTCGTAACCCAGGGGCCGATACCGGTCGCTGTAGTTCGCGGCGCGGCCGTCAACCAGCTCCTTGAAATTCGTGTACTGGCCCGCCGACACGAACGGCTCGGCGTAGACCTGCAGCGACAGGTTCGGCGTCATCGTGTAGTTGAACCTGGTGTTGAACGACATCGTCTTCTGGTCGATGCGGCCAAACACGTAGCGGGTGGCGCCGTTCGCCAGGGGCACGTTGCGGACCCACTGCGAGTCGTCTTTGTTGATGCTGTAGCGCACGCTCATGTTGAGCGATATGGACGACGACGCGCGGTAGTTGAAGCCGGGGCTGAACCCGTGGCGAGACGAGGCGAAGCGGTCGCCGCCATGGTCGCCGTTGTAGTAGAACGACAGGTTTTTGCGGTTGTCGGTGCTGGCGTAATACCACAGGCTCTTGCCCGGGTTGCCAAGCACCCCGGGGCCACCGCGCGTGCTGCGATCGCGGAACGGCGCGGCATCAACGTTGAAGCCGGCGCCGATGTTGAAGTAGTTCGTGAACGTCCAGTGCGTGTTGAGGTTGCCGCCCGAGAACAGCCGGTCGCCGCCGAAGTTCCAGGCCGCCCACTGGTTGATGTTGAAGTTGCGCGTGCGAACGTATTTCCCGGGCGTGAAGTTGCGCCACTGAAACCAGTTGCCCACCGTCTTCTCGTCGGCGCGTCGCATGAAGCCCAGGTCGTTGCTGTCGAAACCAGGGCTCTTGAAACCGAGGTTCGAACTGAAGCGCGTCTTCTCACCCGAGATCTTGCCGAACGACAGCGACCCCGCGTGGCCCTGTAAGGCCGTCGCCGCAGAATCGAGCTCGACGTAATCGGCGTCGGGACGCTGGAAGCCGTGGACGGTGTTGGTTTGCAGGCGGGTGATGGCCTCGGTGCTGCCCTTGATGCGGCTGCCGGCCCAGTAGCCGGTCACCCCGTACATCGGCGAAAAGCGAATGTCGTAGTCGACGCCGCCAGCCAGCGCGTTCTTCGACAGGAACGACACCGCGTCATCGAGCTGGCGGTTGGTGGAGGTCGTCATCAAGCCGATCGACGACTGGTTCTTGAACTCCTTGCGCGCGCGCAGGACGGTGTAGCCGGTGAGCGGTTCCACCGTCTGATCGCGCCGGCCGAGCGCGTTGACGCCGGCAATCTCCGCGTCTTCACGCGCCGTGACCGCGGTCAAGGCACCCAGCGAGAAGCCGGCCAGGCGGCCAGTGAGCTTGGCAGCGCCGAGAATGGTCGCCGACACCGGTGCCCTCGAAAACTCGCCAGCGTCCGTGGCGGCAAAGCCCTGGGGCGCACGGCCAATGCGGCGCGAGTAGAACAGGCCGGTACAGTTGCCATCGTTGCAGTCCATGTTGAAGCGGAAGGTGCCGGAGCCTTCAACGAAGAACGGCCGCCGCTCTGGAAAGAACGTCTCGAACGCATCGAGGTTGACCACTGCCGGGTCGGCTTCAACCTGCCCGAAGTCGGGATTCGCGGTCGCCGTCAGCGTCAATCCCGGCGTGACCGCATACTTCATGTCGAGACCGAACGTCGCGCCGGGGTCGGTGGATGGATTGAGCGGATCGCCCGCGTCGACCGGCTGCGTGTCGAGCTTCCCCACCGTGTAAGGCAGCAGCTCGAACTTCCTCGGGGTACCGGCCATCGTCAGGCCGCGCATTTCGCCGAACTGCGAGACAAAGCCGTTGGCGTTGCGTGACAGCAACGGCCAACTCGACGTTTCCGCCAGCCGTCCCACTTCGCGGATCACCGCAAATCCGACCGGCCCACCCGACAGGGAGTTGAAGCGCAGCTGCGAGAACGGGATACGGAACTCGGCGCTCCAGCCGGCGCTGTCTTTCACGACCTCAACGTCCCACACGGCATCCCAACTGTCGTCGCTCTGTCCGTCGTTGAAGTAGTAGCGGTCGGTCTTCACGCCGACTGGGTTCACGCCAAACTCATACGCCGAACGCTTGTCGAAATAAGAGTCGACGACAATGCGAATCCAGTCGGAAGGCGAGCGCTGATCGCGACGCGTGAGAATGCCCACCAGGCGACCGGCCTCGGTGTCGAAGGCGCGGACCGCGACATAGATTGCGCCGGCGTCGTAGGCGACGCGCGCCTCGGTGCGCATGGTCGGCGACTGCCCTTCCGCCGGTTCACGCTGCACGAACTCGTTGATGACCGGCGCCTGCTGCCAGACTTCTTCGTTCAGCTTGCCGTCGACCAGGATTGGACTGGTCACGGGCACGGCGATCGCTTCGATTGCCCTCGTGTTGATGCGCCGTTCGTCGGAGGCGGTTGCCAACTTGTCCGCCGTAGCGCCTAGCGCGAAGGTGGACGTGGGAACGAGAAGAACCAGGGCCGCAAGTGCACCGCAACGAATGAATCGCATAACCACGTTGAATAGACGGAATTTGCTCTGGAAAGGTTGGGAGGGCCCGGAAAGCCCCCGTTCCTGTGAAATGCCGCGATTTAGGTAGTGGCTACTTGCCTATCCACGACGTGAGGCGGGCCTGCTGCTCGGCGGTGGCGGTCGGTGACACTTCGAGCCGCCACGAGCGGCCCGGCTCGGCCCCCAGCGTCACGTCGAGCTTCGTCAGTTTCTCGCGGCGGGCGACCGTCAGCGTCACCTTATCGCCCGGCTTGTATTGGTCAAGCCGGGCCGCCAGACCATCGGCTCGCACGCGTACCTCATCAATCGCCAGGATCTCGTCGTCCACGTTGAGGCCGGCCTCGATCGCAGGCGTGCCTCGCCGCACCGAGGTAATCACCAGCCGTCCGGCATCGTTACGCGTGCCGCCGCCAATGAAGGGGCGTGCACTCCTGGTGTCAACCGGGCGGAAGCGCAAGCCATAGAACTCGAGCGCCTCGGTGTAATCCAACTCGTCAGTCGATTCGGCGGCCTTCGCGAACCACCCTTTCAGGTCTGAACCGGCGGCTTCGCTCATCACGTCGTAGAACTGGGTCGGCGTGTAACCCTTCTCGCCAGAGTAGCGCTGCAGCGCCCACTTCATCCCATCGTCCAGTGAGCGGCGGCCCTCGCTGCCCTTGCGGATCTTTGCATCAAGCAGAAACGCGATGACCGCGCCCTTGGGGTAGTAGTTGATGCTGGTGTTGGCGGTGTTCTCGTCGGGGCGGTACTGCTTGATCCACGTGTCGTACGAGGACATGTTGACCGGTGACACCAGGCGGCC
>JANMUX010000501.1:0-5196 GCA_031392125.1 Acidobacteriota bacterium
GAGACATTCTCGGTCAGCCCGCCGACCTCGAACTTGAGTTCGACCGGCGTCGTCCGTCCAACTTCGAGGCGCACGTCGCGCTGCGTGTACTTCTTGAAGCCAGCGAGCTCGGCCGAGACTTCATAGACGCCGGGAGTCATGCCGCTCATCAGAAACGAGCCGTCTGTGCCGGTGACGGCCTCGCGGAACAGTCCGCTTTCCTGGTGACGCACAAGCACCGTGACGCCGGGGAGAACGCCGCCTTGTTGGTCGCTGACCTTGCCCCGGAGTTCGGCCGTGCCCTGCTGAGCAAGCACCGGACACGCCAAGGCAAGCAGTGCAATGAGAGAGTAGGTGAAACGCCGCAACATGCCTGCCTCCAGTGAATGACAATCAGGGCCTACGCGGGCCGATCGTGGGGCCGATTGTGCAGTCGATCACGCGCACCTTATCTCGCAACCCTTCGGCGATCAAGACGGTTCGAGGTTTGAATGTGGGGACGAAACTGATGGTTGCGAAGACATCCTTCGCGCATCCGCCTATTGAGACTTAGGGGGCTGGTGTCCGGCGTGGGGGTCGGCGGCCGGCGGCGGCACCGGTTCGGCGTCGTTGAGGAACTCTTCGACCTTCCGCTCTTCTTCGATCACATCCCGCGACGTGGGATTGAAGCGTTCCATGATCGCCAAGTCGTCGGGCGTGAGTGACGACAGGCGGCGAATGAAGTGCACCAGCTCCCAGCTGGCCTTCTCTCCCTCGGGAGTGCCGGTGCTCCACGCGGGCATGCCGGTCATGCGAATGCCGTTCTCGATGAAGTAGAAGATTTCGCCGTCGCTCAGTTGTTGGGTCCGCGGCAAGCGCATGTCGGGCGTCCTGGGATAGAACGCCTGGCCCATCGCCGTGTTGCCGCTGCCGTCGTTGGCGTGGCAACTGGCGCAGTGGTCGGCGAAGTGCTGCCGCGCGGCGGCAAAGTTGGCGGGAGTCGCGGTGACCGGGTTCCTGAGCCCTTTGAAGGTCTGCGGCGTCAACCATCCTCGCAGGAACAACGCGACGCGGCTCTCGGCCCACGACGGGTCTGGCTGCGTGCTGACACCGCGGCCCTGGACGAGCAACAGGCCGCCGGCCACGACCAGCACCAGCGCGACGATCAACCACGCTGCAGAACGCAAGGCGCGCTTCATAGGCGTGGCCTACGGCAGCTTCGCGGTGGCAGTCTTGACCTGGAGGGCGCCGCCCGTGCCCGCCTCGGTCCACGCGAACACCACTTCGCGGTCGTTGAGGGCCATGCGGGGGTAGCCGCTCGCTCGACCGGCGGCGAGGCCCGCAATGGTCACCGGCGCAGAACGCACGCCGTTGCGGTCGATGCGGCGGGCGCGGAACTGCGAACGCTGATCCGCAAACTCGATCCAGGTCACCATGGCGGCGCTGCCGTCGGGTACCAGCGCAACATCGACCCGCCCCAGCGACCCGCCATCGTCAATGCGAATCGGGGCGCCATAAGTGCGGCCTGCATCGGCGGAGAAGGCAAGGTAAGCCTGGCCTTGTTCGCCCTTCACCGTGAACCACGACGCCGCCACCTGGCGGCCGCTCGCGCTGAGCGCCGGTCCGTTGACCGGGCACGCGGCGATCTTCCAGCCATCCGCGTGAATCGCCGAGGGCTCGGACCACTTGCCGTTCACGAGGCGTGACGTGTAGATGTCGCGGATCTCCGCGGGGCTGCGATCGCGGAACGCGGCGATCACGCCTTCGCTGGTCACCGTGACCGCGGTCGGGCAGCATTCACAGACGCGGGCGTCAACGGCCGACTCTTCCAGCTGCTTCCAGTCCTTGTCGAAGCGCGCGAAATGCACCGTCATCGCGCCACCGCCGTGCTCGTCGTGGCCCGCCGCCGGTTTCATGTTGCGGCCATCGAGCCAGATCGCGCCCATGCCATCGCCCATCGGGAATAGCGACGCGAACCCGTGTTCGGTCTTGGTGCCGTCGTGATGCGGGATGAACGATGGCGACCAGGTCTTACCATCGTCTTTCGAGTAGGACAGCCGGACGTCATACGCGTAAGTGTCGGGTCCGCTTTTCTGCAGCCAGTGCCCGACGATGGTGCCATTGGGCAGCCGCAGGACCGATGGCACATCGGCCCAGTTCACGAACCAGTCACGGCCCGAAGCAACCGTGCGTGCCGCGGTCCAACCCGACGCCGTTCGCTCCGAGAACTTAAGTGTGGCAAGGTCGCCCGCACGTTCGATCCAGCTAAGCAAGACGCCGCGAGACGACACCGACAGTTGGGGCTGCGCGGTTCCGGCGGCCGCCGGCGAATCAATTGGCTGGGGAGTAATTGCCGTCACAGCCTGTGTCGCGCCGGCGATGGTTGACGAGACCGAGGCGGTCAGCAAGACGCTGGCGCACAGCAGGAAGGCGCGCGGTGCCATGGCTAGTTCCGGCAACTGCCGGCTCCACGCGGGTCCCCGCACGCACCACAGGCCGACGGCCCAGCGCTCATCGACATCCCACCGCCCGAGGGGGCGCTCATCGCAAACACCGAGAGTTGCTTTTCGAGCTCGCGGCTCTGGCACTTGGGGCATTCGTAGCGGGTGGATTCGCGCACCAACAGCTCGAACTGGTGCGCGCACGACCGGCACTGATATTCGTACATCGGCATAGGCACATGATATCGGAGAACTAAGGTGCCTAGGGGGCCTAGGGTGCCTAGGGTGCAGGGCGCTGCAGTGCCGCGATGGCATGCAGACGCTTCTCGAGCAAGGGCCGCCGGGCCTGGCTGGCTCGGTCGGGAGGCAGGAAGCCGGCGAGGCTGTCGGCGAACCGCCGGTTGTCGACGAGCGCGCTGACCTCGGCAGCGATGAACTGCCGCACCTGCTGGTCGGCGCGCGCGATCTCGTCGAGCAGCTGCGGCCGGCCATCGACGACCAGCACAATGTCTTCGAGGTCGCTGCTGGCGATGACGTCGCCGTGGCCCCGGCCGTGAAACGCTTCGAGCTTGGTGGCGACGAAGTAAGCCGGTGCGACCAGGCGCACCTGACCGCCAGCAATCGTCATGCGCTGCGCTGCGGCGATGGCCGGACCGTACCAGGTGTTCGAGAATCCCAGCACGCTGCGGTCGGTGGGCACGATGTCGACGAGCGCCGAGTCGAGGCGCCAGCGACTGGCCAGGGCCCCGTTGCTGCCGTCCTGTTTCAGTCCGATCGCGCGCAATCGGTTGGCGAGGGAGGTGTAGGTCGCGTACGAAGTCACATCAGCGATGGCTTCGACCTCGTTGGTCGACCTGATGCCGGCGGTCGCCGGGTCGGTGATCAGCATGCCAGTGGCGCAGCCGCCGACGAAGACGAGATTCTCGAGCACGGGTTCGAGTAACCGCACCACGCGTTCGAACAGGTCGCGGTTTGCATCAGCCATGCAGGAGCCGGCGCAGCCGGGTGGCGAGTTCTCGCTCCGCGAGCTGGCGCTCGCGTGCCCGGCCGTCGCGCAGCGCCTCGATTAGGGAGAGCAGCTCGTAGAGCGCCGGGTCCTTTCGGATCGCCATCGGCACCATCTTGTGGAACGGGTCGAGGCTGGTGCCGCGAACCTCGCCCTGCGGGTCGGGCCACACGGGCGGGAGGTCGGCGCCTGGGGCAAAGTGGCGGTTGAGCGGCGGCGCGGCATGGGCGGTCGGGATGCCACGGGTCACCTCACCGCGCTGAGCCGGGAACGCGTACTTGAGGCCGTAGATCAGGAACTCTTCGACCGCGTGGACGATGGGGCGCCCGCCGTCGGCGGGGGCCGCGACCAGGCGCGACTTCTCGAGTCGTTTGAGGGAGGCGTGGATCTGCGACGAACTCAAGCCCAGCTCTGACGCGAGCACGGCCATGGTTGCTCGTCGGCCTTGGCCGGTGACGAGTTTGGCCAGGACCAGCACATCTTGAGGCTTCAAGGAGGACTGGAGCATTCTGTATTCTAGAATCTGGAATTTGGAATAGCAAGGCTGATATGATGAAGGCCATATGTCGCAGAAATCATTGCCTATCGCGAATCCCCTTCGCCGCAACGTCGCCATCATCGCCCACGTCGACCACGGCAAGACCACCCTGGTCGACGCCATGTTCCGCCAGGGCGGCGTGTTCAACTCCCACGAACGCATCACTGAGCGGGCGATGGACAGCAACGAGCTCGAACGGGAGCGCGGCATCACCATCCTGGCCAAGAACACCGCCGTCCACTACAAGGACACCCTAATCAACATCATGGACACCCCCGGCCACGCCGACTTCGGCGGCGAAGTCGAGCGCGTGCTGTCGATGGCCGACGGCGTGGTGTTGCTGGTTGACGCGGCCGAAGGGCCGCTCCCGCAGACCCGCTTCGTGCTACGCAAGGCCTTCGAACGCGGCCTGCCGCCAATTGTCGTCATCAACAAGATCGACCGCGCCGACGCGCGGGCGCAGGAAGTACTGAACGAGGTCTATGACCTGTTCATCGATCTCGATGCCACCGAGGAGCAGATCGATTTCCCGGTGCTCTATACCAACGGCCGCGCGGGCACGGCGAGCACCAGTCTCGAAGTGCCCGGAGAAGACCTACGCCCGCTGTTCGAGTCGATCATTGCCAATGTGCCCCCGCCCCGCGGCGACGTGAACGCCCCGCTGCAGATGCTGGTGTCGAACCTCGATTCCAGCGACTACCTGGGACGCATCGCCATCGGCCGCATCTCCAACGGCCGGGTCAGGCTGAACAACCCGGTGGTCATCTGCAAGCTGGACGGCAAGTACAAGGAGACCAAGGTCACCAAGTTGTTCACCTTCGAGGGACTCAAGCGCGTCGAGATCGAGGAAGCGACCGCGGGCGACATCGTCTGCCTCGCCGGCATCGACGACATCACCATCGGCGAGACGATTGCCGACCCGGAAAACCCGATGCCGATTCCGCCGGTCGCGGTGGACGAGCCGACCGTGTCGATGATCTTCGGCGTCAACACCTCGCCGATGGCCTGCCGTGACGGCAACTACCTGACCTCGCGGCATCTCAAGGAGCGCCTCGAGAAAGAACTGCTCGGCAACGTGTCGATCAGGGTCGAACCGACCGAGACGCCGGAACAGTTCAAGGTGCTCGGCCGCGGCGAGCTGCAACTCGCCATCCTGATCGAGATGATGCGCCGCGAAGGTTTCGAGATGCAGGTCTCGCGGCCAGAAATTGTCGTCAAGGAGATCGACGGCGTCCGCATGGAGCCGGTCGAAG
>JANMUX010000296.1:0-10469 GCA_031392125.1 Acidobacteriota bacterium
GGCGGTCGTCAAGCAGCGCTACAAGCGCGAAGCCATGGCGAGCGCGTTCCGCATCCTGGGCGAGGGACAGTTATCGCTCACCAAGTTCATTCTCCTGACCGATCGGCTAGTGGATCTGAAGGACTTTCGTGCCACGCTGGAGCACGTGCTGGCCCGAACCGACCCGCGCACCGACCTCTACGTGTTTTCGAACCTGTCGATGGACACGCTCGACTACACCGGCCCGGTCATCAACGAGGGGTCGAAGGGGGTCTGGCTTGGCCTGGGCGATCCCGTGCGAGACCTGCCGCGCGCGTTTGCGCCGCCGACCGCGCCGCCATCGGACGTCACCGACGTGCGCGTGTTCTGCGGCGGCTGCCTGGTGGTGGGCACACGCAGCTTCGCGGACGACCCGCAGGCGCCCAGCCGGGTCGCCGCCCATCCGGCCTTTGCCGGGTGGCCGCTGGTGGTCGTCAGCGACGAGCCCGACCGCGCGACCCGCAGCGACATGAATTTCTTGTGGACGACGTTCACCCGTTTCGAGCCGGCGGCCGACATCTATGCCGCCGCCCAACGCGTGGTGCGCCACCACATTTCTTACGAGCCGCCAGTCGTGATCGACGCGCGGATGAAGCCGTGGTATCCAGCTGAAGTCACCTGCCGGCCCGACGTTGCTGCCACGGTGTCGCGGCGCTGGTCCGAGTACTTCCCCGGCGGTAAGGTGGCCATGGGCGACGCCGAGCGCGGGCACCTGGATTGACCGCTAGCTTCGAGACCTCAAGACTCCAAGACCTCGGACCCAAGCATGGGATAATCGTTTAGTGAGCGACACGACTACCAACGGCATCCGGGTGCAAGTCACCACCAAGTTTCTGCCAGAGCGCAGTTCGCCGAAGGACAACGAGTATTGGTTCGCCTACTTCATTCGCATTTCTAACGCGGGCTCCGAAACCGCGCAGTTGCTGAGCCGTCACTGGGTGATCACCAACACCGACGGTGAGGAAGAGGAAGTACGCGGAGAGGGCGTGGTCGGCGAGAAGCCGGTGCTGGCGCCCGGCGTCACTTACGAATACAACAGCTTTTGCCACCTGAAGACCTCGGTCGGCACCATGCACGGCAGCTACACCATGGTGACACCCGCCGGCGATACGTTCGAGGCGCGCATCGCGCCCTTTACGCTCGCCGTTCCTTACGCATTGAACTAACCCATGGCCCTCCTTCGATCCGGCGCCCCCAGCATGCGGCGAGCTGAACGCTCGTCCGCTCGATCCTCGTCGCCCTCCGGTGGCGAGCCGGTGAAGACGGCGGCTAAGAAGAAGATCGACTCGGCGGCCGCCTGGCGGGAGTTTCGCGAGTTGGTCTGGGTGCACCGCCGCCGCCTCGCCATCGGCCTGACGTTGATGATGATCAGCCGGCTCTCGGGCATCGTGCTTCCGGCGCTCTCCAAGTACGTCATCGACGATGTGATCGGCAAGGGCCGGCACGATCTGCTGGTCCCGATTGCCCTGGCCGCCGGCGCCGCAACGGTGGTGCAGGCGTTCACCAGCTTTTTCCTCGGGCAGACGCTCGGCGTAGCGGCCCAGCGCGCCATTACCGACATGCGCAAGAAGGTGCAGGCGAAGATCATGCGCCTGCCGGTGCGCTATTTCGATTCCACCCAGAGCGGCGTCCTGCTGTCGCGCATCATGAGCGACGCCGAAGGCATTCGCAACCTCGTGGGCACTGGCTTGGTGCAGCTGGTGGGCGGCGTGCTCACCGCGATCATCGCCCTGGGCGTGCTGCTCTACCTGAACTGGCAGATGACGGTGGTGACGGCTGTAGTGCTGTCGCTCTTTGGCGGCGGCATGGCCAACGCCTTCAAGCGGCTGCGGCCGTTGTTCCGCGAGCGCGGCAAGATCCAGGCAGAGGTCACCGGCCGGCTGACCGAAGCGCTCGGCGGCATTCGCATTGTCAAGAGCTACACGGCGGAGAAACGCGAAGAGATCGTGTTCACGCATGGCGCCCACAAGCTGTTCCGCAACATCGCCCAGTCGATGACCGGCGTCTCGGCCACCACCTCGGGCAGCACCGTGATCATCGGTGTCGTTGGCGTGATCATGATCTGGATGGGCGGCAACGCCATTCTCGCCAAAGAGATGACGCTCGGCGACTTCGTCATGTATATCTTCTTCATCGGCCTGCTCGCGGCGCCGATGATTTCGATCGCCAGCATCGGCACGCAGATCACCGAAGCCTTCGCCGGCCTCGATCGCATCCGCGAGATCATGAACATGCAGACCGAGGACGAGGCCGACGCCGGCAAGCCGTCGCTTGGGCCGATCGACGGCGACATTCGCTTCGACTCCGTGTGGTTTGAATACAACGAAGGCGTGCCGGTGCTGAAAGACGTGAGTTTCCGCGCGGCGCCCGGCACGACGACCGCGCTGGTCGGGTCGAGCGGCTCGGGAAAGAGTACGCTGATCAGCCTGGTGATGGCGTTCAACCGACCCCTGAAAGGCACCATCTCGGTGGACGGCAAGAACCTGATGGACATTCCGCTGCGCGACTATCGCGAGCAGCTGGCGTCGGTGCTGCAGGAAAACTTCTTGTTCGATGGCACCATCGCCCAGAACATCGGTTACGCCGCTCCCAGCGCGTCGCTCGACGAAATCAAGGCGGCAGCCAGGCTGGCCCATTGCGAAGAATTCATCCTGAAGTTCCCCGACGGCTACGGCGCCGTCGTCGGCGAGCGCGGCATCAAGCTAAGCGGCGGCCAGCGGCAGCGCGTGTCGATTGCCCGCGCCATTCTCGCGTCGCCGAAGGTGTTGATCCTCGACGAGGCGACCTCGAGTCTGGACAGCGAGAGCGAAGAGATGATTCAGGACGGCCTGAAGGCCTTGCGCACGGGCCGCACTACGTTCGTGATTGCGCACCGCTTGTCGACCATCCGCAGCGCCGACCAGATCCTGGTGATGGAAGGCGGCGAAATCGTGGAGCGCGGCACCCACGAGGAACTGCTCGAGCGTGACGGCCGCTACCGACAGCTCTACGACAAGCAATACAAGCTCGAAACCAACCGGTTCATCAACCCCGGCGAAGACTGGACGCCCGAGGCGCCCAAGCCGGTGGTGCCGAAGTCCGCTTCCGGTCAGATTTAGGCGCGCTTCGGCTGCCGAGCGCGCAGCGCGTCGCCGGTCACCTTGGAACCTTTGTGGCGTTTCGCCAGTATTTTCATCACTGAGGGACGAACGACGTGCTGAACAGCCCGACTGACATTCTTTCGATCGTGTTACGTGGCGCCTTGGGACGCTCCGGACGCAAGCGCGCCAGGCGCGCCACCCGTTTTGTGACCGGCAACGGGGGGTTCCTGACCGCTAGCAGCGTGCTGGCCGCCGCCGGCGTGGCGTGGGGCATTTACGATTCGATCAAAGGGCAGAATGTGCCGCAGGTGCCTGGAGTGCCGAATGTGCCTGCCGGGGTTGGTGCCATGGGTGCGACGGTGCCGGGCAACACCAGCGTGCCGCCAATTCCCGTTACGACCTCGGCACCCGTCGATGCGGTGCTCCAGATGATCCGGCTGGCGGTGTCGGCGTCGCGGGCCGACGGCGACATGTCGGCCCAGGAACGAGCCGTGATCCTGGCCCGGGCCAGGGAAGCGGGCCTCGAGGCGGTGGTCGAGGCGGAACTGACGACCATGAGGCCGCTGGCCGAGATCGTGCGCGGCATCACCGACGCGGCGGCGCGGCGGGAATTTTACGTGTTGGCGTTCACCATCGTCCGGGCCGACGAAACGGTGACTGGCGCCGAGCGCATCTACCTGGCGCAGCTCGCCCACCAGCTGGGACTGGATCCCGCCGCGGTTGCGGCGATGGAAGCCGAGACTTCGGCGAAGATCGACGCAGAAGAAGACAAGGAAGAGGAGATCTAATGGACGGCTCGAATCAATGGTACATGGCCATCGGTGGCCATCAGGTAGGACCGGTGGGTCAGAGCGAGATCATCTCAAACCTGCAGAACGGCAGCATCGATGCCGAGACGCTGGTGTTCGCGGCCGGCATGACGTCGTGGCAGAAGGTGAAAGACGTTGCCGCTTTCGCGACGTTCGTCAAAGACCCGGCCGCGCCTCCGGGCGGCCCGGCCGCGGGCGCGGGCTTCGTCCCGCCGCCTCCGCCCGGCCGGCGCGCCCACGACATTGACTTCGAAGTCCATGGCAACGAGATGCAGTTCGTCGAAGTGGCGCTCGATCCCGGTGAAGGCGCGGTCGCCGAAGCCGGCTCGATGATGTACATGACGAGCGGCATCCAGATGGAGACCATCTTCGGTGATGGCAGCCAGAAGCAATCCAAGGGCGTGATGGACGCGCTGCTCGGCGCGGGCAAGCGCATCCTGACGGGCGAAAGCCTGTTCATGACCGTGTTCACCAACCAGGGGCAGGGCAAGCACAAGGTCGCGTTTGGCGCGCCCTACCCGGGCAAGATTATCCCGATGGACCTGCGCGCGCTCGGCGGGCACCTGGTCTGCCAGAAAGACTCGTTCTTGTGCGCGGCACGCGGCGTCTCGGTGGGTATTGCCTTCCAGAGAAAGCTTGGCGTCGGGCTGTTCGGTGGTGAGGGCTTCATCATGCAGAAGCTCGAAGGCGATGGCCTGTGCTTCGTGCATGCCGGCGGTACGATCCACCACTTCGAGCTGGCGGCCGGCGAGACCATGCGCGTCGACACCGGCTGCCTGGTCGCGCTGCAGCCGAGCGTGCACTACGACATCCAGTTTGTCGGCGGCATCAAGACGGCGCTGTTCGGCGGGGAAGGCATCTTTTTCGCGACCCTGCAGGGCCCCGGCCGCGTGTGGCTGCAGTCGCTGCCGTTGTCGCGCATGGCCGACCGCATTTACTCTGCCGCGCCACAGAGCAAGGGCTGGCGCAAGGAAGAAGGCTCAATTCTCGACCGCGTCGGCGGATTGGGCGATCTCATCGATGGGCGATAGAATGCCCGAATGCGTTTTGCTGTTATCGCCGCGCTGACCTGCCTGGGTGTCACGCTGGGTGACGCTTCCGCCGTCGCGCTTCGCGCGATGGCGGACGGGCAGGTCAGGACCGCCTTTCCCGACCAACGCGGACTGAAACTCACCGACTTCCCGCGCACCATCAAGCTCGCCGAGCACGTCTACGGCTACGAAGAGATTCGCAATCCTGGCTTCACCACGGTGAGCCTCTTCGTCGTCGGCACCGATGGCGTGCTGGTGGCCGATGGCCAGGGCAGCCCCGAGGCCACACGGGCGTTGCTGACGGCGATCGCCAAGGTCACGCCCAAGCCGGTGAAGTGGTACATCGTCGGATCGGATCACGGCGATCACACCGCGGGCAATTCGGTGTTGCCGACAGGCATCACCTACATCGTTTCGCCGCAGTCCAAGGCGCAGATGAAACTGGCCGCGCCGGCGATGACCGGCGACCGCCAGGTGATCGACGTCGGCGGGATCGAGGTGCAGGCCGTCTATGCGGGCCGCGCCCACACCGGCGGCGATTTGCTGGTCTACCTGCCGAAGCAGAAGATCCTGTTCATGAGCGAGGCCTATCTCAATCGTGTGTTTCCTGCCATGCGCTCGGCGTATCCCACCGAGTGGGTGAGCGTGATCGACAAGGCGCTGGCGATGGACGTCGAGCGGTTCGTGCCCGGCCATGGCTTTATCGAAGAGCCGAAGGCTTCGCGCGAAGAGCTGGTCGAATTCCAGCAGGCGCTGCGTGCCGTCATCGCCGAAGTGAAACGCCTGCACAAGCTGGGACTGTCGGCGGAAGATGCGGCGAAGCAGGCCAACTGGGGCCCGCTCAAAGACTGGTTCCTGGCCGAGCAGCAGGGCCCGATTGCCGTCCGCAAGGTTTACGAAGAAATTGAAGGGAAGCTGAAGTAATGGCCGAACAGACCTACGCAAGTCATGCGCACCGTCCGATTCCCACCGCGATCACCGCCCTGTTCGCGCTGACCGCCCTGGTCCTGATGGTCGGCCAGTTGTTCTTCGGGTGGGACACGCGCGATGCCGCGATCATGGCAATCATCTTCGCGGTCTTCACGCTCGGCGCGATTAGCCGTCTCTACGTCGTGGCCTTGCAGGACCGCATCATCATGCTCGAGACCAAGGTGCGCTGCGCCGAGTTGCTGCCGGCCGGCCAGGACGCGCTGCTGGCGAAGCTGTCGGCCAATCAGATCGTCGCGCTGCGATTCGCGTCCGACGACGAGATTGGGGCGTTGCTCGAGCGCGCGGCGCGCGAGAACCTGGATCCCAAGGCGATCAAGGCGTCGATCCGGACCTGGCGTCCCGATCCGTATCGCACGTAGGACGCGCGGTGACTGCGGACGAGCAACAGGAAGTGCGACGGCTGATCGACGCCCACGAACACACCCTCCAGGTGTGCCGTGCCTGCGCCGAGACAACTCGTGACCTGGCATGGGAGGTCAAGCGCGGCAGCGTCCCGCCGCCAGAGATGCTGGCGGCCACGCTTGCCGAAGTCGAGCGGGTGTTGGCCGAGTTGGGGCAGGTGGAAATCGCGATCGCCGAGATGAAAGCCGCGCTCTGGTAGGGGCCAGCCACGCCGCCCCCGGCTAGAATAGGAAGATGCCAGGGCGGAGCGCGCGGTGATCGTGGCACCCGGTGTCGGGCAACTCGCCGAGCTCATCAATTTCAGTGTCGATGCCGTAGTGCTGGTGGATGTTGGCGGCGTCATCGGCTGGGCGAACCCGGCCACCGCCAGCGTGCTCGGCTACGCGCCCGCCGACCTGATCGGCCTGAACGTGCGCGACCTGGTCGAACCCCAGGATCGCCATGCCTGGCAGGCCCTCGTCCGCGATCTCTTTGACCACCCTGACGCGCCGCAGACCGGCGCCTTTCGCTGTCGTCATCGCGATGGTAGCGTGCGCTGGACCGAAGGCGTCGCCCGCAATCTTCTCGCAGAACCCAAAGTCGGCGCGATCGTCGTCCACTACCGCGACATTACCGATCGCAAGGCGACCGAAGACGCACTGCGCGTCACCGAAGATCGCTACGGCCACCTGTTCGACGGCGCGCCCGATATTATTTTCGAGACCGACGCCGAGGGCTATTTCCGCTTCGTCAATCCCGAGACCCTGCGGGTGTTTGGCTACGAGCGCGGCGAGGTGATTGGCCGGCGGTTCACGGAATTCATCCGCGCCGATTATCGTCCGGCCATCTTGCAGCACTACTGCCAACAGACCAACCAGGGCACGCTGACCTCGTACGTCGAGTTTCCAGGCGTGACCAAGTCGGGGCAGGACGTGTGGCTCGGGCAAAACGCGTGGCTGGTGTTCGACGCGAAGGGCGAGTACGCGGGCATGCAGGCCGTCACCCGCGATATTACCGAGCGCCACCGCGCCGAAAACGCGCTGCGCGCCGCCGAGGCCAAATATCGGGGCCTGGTGGAGCAGTCACTGGTCGGGGTTTACATCCTGCAAGGCGAACGGCTGGTCTACGTCAACCCCAAGGCGGCCGATATTCTCGGCTACGCCGAGCAGGAGTTGATGGATCTGCCATCGGCTTTTACCCTGTTACACGCGCAGGATCGCGCGCTCGTGATCGACCAGCTATCGCGCCTGGGCGACGGTAACACCAGCGTGCAGCTCACGCTGCGCGGCCTGCGCAAGGACGGTGCGCTGGTCCAGGTCGAGGCGTTCTGTTCGGTCACCGAGTTTGGCGGACAGCCCGCCGTGCTCGCGACGGTGATCGACATCAGCGATCGCGTCAAGCTGGAGGACCAGCTTCGTCAAGCCCAGAAAATGGAGGCCATCGGCCGGCTGGCCGGCGGTATCGCCCACGACTTCAACAACTTGCTGACCGCGATTCGCGGCAACGCAGAGCTGATGTCGCACCGTGTGAAGGCGGATCCGGTCATGGCGGCCGAACTTGCCGAGATCCTGCACGCCGCCGACCGGGCGGCGGCGCTCACGCGGCAGCTCCTGGCATTTAGCCGCAAGCAGGTCCTGCAGCCGGTGCCGCTCGACATCAACGAGATCGTCTCCAGCGTGTCGCGGATGGCGAGACGGCTGATCGGAACGAACGTGCAATTGCAGTTGGAGTTGGCGCCGGCGCTCGCGCAAGTGCTGGCAGACCCCGCGCAAATCGAGCAGGTGCTGCTCAACCTGATTGTCAACGCGCGCGATGCCATGCCCTCGGGCGGCCTGATCACCGTGCAGACCGCCAACGTCCGTCTCGAGGCCGATTCCCCGGAAATGTCGCAGGCGGGGTTGTCGCCCGGGCGCTTCGTGCTGCTTGCCGTGAGTGACGACGGCATTGGCATGGACGAGGCCACGCAAGCGCGCATCTTCGAGCCGTTTTTTACCACCAAGGAAACCGGTCGCGGCACCGGCCTGGGCCTGTCCACCGTCTACGGCATCATCCGTCAGACGGGCGGCGCCATCTCGGTGGTCAGCGAACGTGGGCGCGGTGCCAGCCTTCGCGTGTATCTGCCAGCCGTGACGGGAGAGTCGTCTTGATCCGCAAGCCGGTCGTGTTGATTACGGGTGCTGGGGGCGAAATTGGCCATGGACTGATCGCGCACCTCGCCGAGGCCGGCGCGCAGCCGGTGGTAACCCTGGATGTAAATCCGTTGGAGCCCGCGCTCGCCAGGAAAGTGCAGCGCGAGTTCACCGGTTCGATCATGGACAAGTCGCTGCTCGAGCGGGTGCTTTCGGAGTTCGAGGTCGAAACCGTCTATCACCTGGCGGCGTTGCTCTCGACGCGTTCTGAGTTCACGCCCCTGACGGCGCACCAGGTCAACGTCGAGGGCACGCTCAACCTGCTCGAGTTCTCGCAGCGCGAAGCCGAGTCGCACGGCCGGCCGGTCACGTTCCTGTATCCGTCTTCGATCGCGGCCTACGGGTTGCCCGACCTTGCCACCAAGCGCAAGGCCGGCCGGGTCAAGGAAGACGACTACAACACGCCGTCCACGATGTACGGCTGCAACAAGCTTTATTGCGAGCAACTCGGCCGCTATTACGCCAGGTTCTACAAGCAGCTGGCGGCCGATACGCAGTCGGGCCGGGTTGATTTTCGCTGCGTGCGTTTCCCGGGGTTGATTTCGGCCCTCACCGTGCCATCGGGCGGCACCTCGGACTACGCCCCCGAGATGATTCACGCCGCCGCCAAGGGCGAGCCGTATGCCTGCTTCGTGAGGCCCGATACCCGCATTCCGTTCATGGCAATGCCCGACGGGGTGGCCGCGCTGCTGCGGCTGGCCGCAGCCCCCAAGGCGGCGCTGACGCGCACGGCCTATAACCTGGGCGCGTTCAATCCGTCGGCCGAAGACGTGCGGCAAGAAGTGGTGCGGGCCTTCGCCGGCGCCGACATCACGTGGCAGAACGACACCAAGCGGCAGGGGATTGTCGATTCGTGGCCCGAAGACGTGGACGACAGCGCCGCCCGCCGCGACTGGGGCTTCGCCCCGGCGTACGACTTCACCCGTGCGTTTCGCGACTACCTGATTCCAATGATTGGATCCCGCTATGCGAAATAGAGTGCTGCTGCTGTTGGTCCTTGCCGGAGTGCCCGCGATGCTCACCGCCCAGACGACGCCCGACCCGATGCGCAACGTGGCCGAACGCTACGTGAAGCTGGTGCTCGCCGTGGGGCAGCACGATGCCGACTATGTCGACGCGTTCTATGGTCCGGCCGAGTGGCGCAAGGCGGCCGAAGCCGAGAAGCTGCCGCTGGCCACCATCGACCAGCAAGCGGAGGCGCTTGAAAAAGAGTTGGCCGCGGTCGTTACGGCGGCACCGCTGGCGCGCGACGCAGAGCTCTGGTCGCTGCGCCGCCAATACCTGGCGCGCCAAATGGCGGCGCTGCGCGCCCGTGTCTCGATGCTGCAGGGTAAGCGCCTGACCTTTGACGAAGAATCGCGTGCGCTCTATGACGCGGTGGCGCCGACCCAGACCGAGGCTGAGTTCGACAAGGTGCTCGCACTGCTCGAGGCCCGCCTGCCTGGCGAGGGTCCGCTGATCGAGCGATACGACCGCTTCAAGCAGGCCTTCGTCATTCCAACCGCCCGCGTCGACCGGGTGTTCCGCGAGGCCGTTCGCGCATGCCGCGACCGCACGATGGCGCACGTGGAGTTGCCGCCGCAGGAGCGGTTCACGATCGAGTACGTAACGGGGAAGTCGTGGAGCGGCTACAACTGGTATCAGGGTGACTACAAGAGTCTTATCCAGGTGAACACCGACCTGCCCATCTATGTCGATCGCGCAATCGACCTGGCGTGTCACGAAGGCTATCCGGGGCATCACGTCTACAACGTGTTGCTCGAGCACCACCTCGTACGAGGTCGCGGGTGGCAGGAATTTGCGGTGTATCCGCTCTTCTCCCCGCAGTCGCTCATCGCGGAGGGCACGGCCAACTTCGGCATCGACGTCGCCTATCCGGCCGCCGAACGGGTGGCGTTCGAGCGCGACCGCCTGTTCCCGCTGGCCGGGCTCGACCCGTCGCAGGCCCCGAAGTACTACGAGGTGCTGGCC
>JANMUX010000321.1:0-18720 GCA_031392125.1 Acidobacteriota bacterium
TTGACGAAGTCGTCCACGACTTCATAGGTGAGCGTGAAATACGGCATCAATCGCCTTTCCGGCCCTAAGCCCCTAAGCCCTTAAGCCCTTAAGACTTCAAATCGTCATCAGCCAGCCGTGGCGGTCGGCAATGCGGCCCGAGCGAATGCCTTCGAGCTCCGCGCCGACTTTGGCGAGCACTGAATCGGGCGCCATCGCCTTCACGGTAATCTCGCGATCCTTGTGACGAATGCGGCCGAGCGGCACAATCACGGCCGCCGTGCCGACGCCCGCCGCGCCGTCGAGTGCGCCCTTGGTGTGGGCCTCGAACACCTCGTCGATGGTGATGCGGCGCTCTTCCACCGGCACCTTCATGTCGTTCAACAGCGTGAGCACGCTCTCGCGTGTGATGCCCGGGAGAATGGTGCCGCCGAGCGGCGGCGTGACCACCGTGCCGTTGATGACGAACACGACGTTCATCAGCCCGGCTTCTTCGACGTACTTCCGCTCGATGCCGTCGAGCCAGAGCACGTTGTGGAAGCCCTTCTTCTGCGCCTCGAGCGCGGCCAGCATGCTGCCGGCATAATTGCCGCCGCACTTGGCGGCGCCGGTGCCGCCCGGGAACGCGCGAACGTAGGTGTCTTCCGCCAACAGGTCGACCGCACCCGAGAAATACGGCCCGCTGGGGCAGGTCTCGATGATGAAGCGGAACGTGTCGGACGGCCGCACGCCGAGTGGCTCGCCGGTGGCAAACATCACGGGACGGATGTAGAGCGCGGCGCCGTCGCTTTCAGGAATCCAGTTGCGATCGAGCTGCACCAGCGCGGCGGTACCGTCGACGAAAATGGCGGCCGGAATCTCCGGCATCGCCATGCGCTGACAGGAGCGGTTCATGCGCGCGTGGTTGGCTTGCGGACGGAACATGACCGCACCGCCCCCGGGGCGAGGAAAGGCCTTGAAGCCCTCGAAAATGCCCTGGCCGTAGTGCGCCACGGCGGGCGCTGCCGCCATCATCTGGCTGCCGTACGGAACGATCTTTGGATCGCCCCAGTTGCCGTTGGCGTAGTCGGCAACCAGCATGTGATCGCTGAACACGGCGCCGAACGCTGATTTGTCGCGGAGCTCCGGCGTCAGCCGGGAAGCGGTGGTCTTGGTGACGGGGATGGTAGCGAGCATGTAGCAGTTTATCTCAGCTCGCCCGCACCAACGGCGGTGCCACCCAGCTCAGGCGGCTGCACGAACGTACATTCCGCGAGCGGCGCGTGGGTGAACACGCGTACTACAAATACCTGCGACCATTGACCACGACCGGGCGTCTTACTGCTTGTCCTTCGGCGGAGCGGGGCAGGGCCCAGGCGGGCAGCGCGGCACGGCCAGACCCAACCATCAACGCCGACTTAGCTGTGGCATCGGGCTAGCCTAACCGAAGTAGAATCCGAGCTATTCGTGTTCGACGCCCTCTTTAAATTTTTCTTCGAGCTTTCCCCGGTGGTCTTCAGCCAGGGGGAGTTTCGCTTCGCTGCCTCCACCGGCTCCTACGTTGCCGCCGTCGCGGTGGTGGTGGCCGTCTGGTTGACGGTTGCTGCGTACCGCTCGGGGCGCGGACGCGCGCGCGACCGGGTGGTGCTCGCCACCATCCGCATCGCACTGCTGGCCATCATCCTGGTCTGCCTGTTCCGTCCTCTGCTGGTCGTCAAGGCCGCGGTCGCGCAGCAGAACTTCCTCGGCGTGCTGCTGGACGATTCGCGCAGCATGCAGATTGCCGATTACAACGGCCAGCCACGCTCGGCCTTCGTCAACGAACAGTTCGCGTCGCCCAACGCAGCCCTGCTCAAGGCGCTGTCCGATCGCTTTACCGTGCGGACCTTCCGCTTCTCGTCGGCGCCCTCGCGCACGACGCAGCAGGGCGAGTTGACGTTTGGCGGCTCGCAAACCCGCATCGGCGCGGCGCTGTCGGGCGTCCGCCAGGAGCTGGCCGGACTACCGGTGGCCGGCCTTGTCATGGTGACCGACGGCGCCGACACGGCTGATGCGGCCCTCAGCGACGCGTTGCTGGGCCTCAAGGCCGAGGGCTTGCCGGTGTTCACCGTCGGCGTTGGACAGGAGCAACTCTCGAAGGATATTCAGGTCGGCCGCATTACCACGCCGAAGACCGCGCTCAAGGGCACGACGCTGATGGTCGATGTGGTGCTGTCGCAGTCGGGCTTCGACGGCCAGCCGGTCACGCTCGACGTCGAGGACGAAGGCACCCTGGTCAGCACGCAGCAAGTGACGCTGCCCGATGCCGGCACGCCCGCGTCGGTCCCGGTACGATTCACCGTCACCGAAGCCGGCCCGCGCGTGTTGCGCTTTCGCGTCTCGCCGCAGCAAGGTGAGCTGGTCACCGAGAACAACGCGCGTGAAGCGCTGATCGATGTCCGCGACCGCAAGGAGAAGGTGCTCTACTTCGAGGGCGAGCCGCGCTTCGAGATGAAGTTCATCGGCCGCGCGATCAAGGACGACAGCAACCTGGTGCTCGCGGTGCTGCAGCGCACCGCCGACAATAAGTACATCCGCATCGGCGTTGACAACGCCGACGAGCTGGCGGCCGGGTTTCCCAAGACCCGCGAAGAGCTGTTTGCCTATCGCGGCCTGATTCTCGGCAGCATCGAAGCCGGTGCGTTCACCGGCGACCAGATGCGCATGATCGCGGAGTTCGTCGATCGCCGCGGCGGGGGACTGCTCACGCTCGGTGGCCCGCGCGCCTTTGCCGAGGGCGGTTACGCCGGCACCGCCGTGGCTGACGTGCTGCCGGTAGTGCTCGATCGCACTCGCATCCAGGCCAAGGACACGGTGTCGCGCCTCACCGTGAAGCCGACCCGCGCCGGCAGCGCCACCGCGGTCACGCAGCTGGCGGCCAGCGAAACTGCCTCGGCCGAACGCTGGAGTACGCTGCCGGGAATCACTTCGGTCAACCGCATCGACGCCGTGAAGCCGGGCGCCACGGTGCTGCTCAATGGCACCGACGAGGCGCGCGCGGAGCGGCCGATGCTGGCGTTCCAGCGCTACGGCCGCGGCAAGGCCTTCTCCTTTCTTCCCCAGGACTCGTGGATCTGGCAAATGCACGCCAGCATCCCGGTCGAAGACATGACGCACGAGAACTACTGGCGGCAGTTACTGCGATCGGTCGTGGACGATGTGCCCGACCAGGTGGAGCCGAGCCTGACCACCGAACGCGTCGAGCCGGGTGAGGCCGCGACCCTGGTCGCCAACGTCGTCGATCCGTCGTTCGTGGAACTGAACGACGCGGTCGTCGTGGCCACCATCACGGGACCCGATGGTGCGATCTCGGACTTGCCCATGTCGTGGGACGGCGAGCACGCCGGCCAATACACCGTGTCGGTGCCGACCAAGGCGCCCGGCTGGTACCAGGCCAAGCTCGAAGCCACGCGCGCCGGCAAGACGATTGGCACCACGGTCACGCACTTTCGCGCCGCGCCCGGCGAAGCCGAGTTCTTCGACGCCACCATGCATGCGGCGACCTTGCGGCGGATCGCCGAGGAAACGGGCGGGCGCTACTACGAGGCAGGCAATGTCTCGACGCTGGCCGATGACCTGCGCTACACCGGACGCGGCGTCACCTCGGTGGAAGAGCACGATCTCTGGCACATGCCGATCGTGTTGATGTTGCTGGTCGGCCTGTTGTGCGCCGAATGGGGGTACCGACGTGTCGTCGGCCTCGCGTAGGGCGCTAGCGGTGGCGGCGCTGGTGGTGGTGACCGGCAGTGCGTTATTGGCGCAGGAGTTTCGCGGCTTTCGTGACCGGCGTCCCCCACCCGCGGTGGAAGTGGGTCAGGCCGAGTACGACGGACGCTTTGTGTTCACGCGGCTGCGCTACGGCCCGGCCGACCTGCGGATGATGCGTCGCGAGCCGCCGTGGGCCCACGATTTTCCGCGCGCCGATTTCAATTTCATGAAGATCATGGCCGAGCTGACGTTCACGCGGACGGTGCTCGACCAGAGTAACGTCCGCACGCTCGACGATCCCGGCATGGCCCTGTTTCCCATCGCTTACATGTCTGAGCCCGGCTTCTGGACGCTGAGCGATGCCGAGGCCGAGGGGTTTCGGGCCTACCTGCAAAAGGGCGGCTTCGTCATTTTTGACGACTTTCGCGAGAATCACCGCGACAACCTGGTGGCTCAGATGCAACGGGTGCTGCCCGGCGCCCGCTTGGTGCCGCTCGACGTGTCCCACCCAATCTTCCATTCGTTTTTCGAAATCAACTCGCTGGAAGTCGAGGGCTATTACGGGCCGACCGAGTGGACCGGCATCTTCGAAGACAATGACCCCACGAGGCGGCTGCTGGCCGTGGCCAACTACAACCACGACCTCGGCGAGCTCTGGGAATATTCCGACACCGGTTACGTGCCGGTGGATTTATCGAACGAGGCGTACAAGTTTGGCGTGAACTACGTCATGTACGCGATGACCCATTAGTAGTGTCCGCGTTTAGGCGGATTGACAGGTTGACGAACGAGCAGTGAAGGGAGCCTCCGTGGACACCGCAGAGATGAATTCGCCGGACGATTTGGCCCTGGCCGACCGCATGAAGGATGGCCGCGACAAGATCATCCGCGAATTGAAGAAGTTGATCGTCGGGCAGGACGAGGTCGTCAACCAGGTCCTGCTGACCCTGTTTGTCGGCGGCAACAGCCTGATCATCGGCGTGCCCGGGCTGGCCAAGACGCTGTTGTTTCACACCATCTCGCGCGTGCTGGAACTCAAGGTCTCGCTCATCCAGTTCTCGCCCGACTTGATGCCGTCCGACATCACCGGCACCGACATCATCCAGGAAGACGCCGCCACCGGACGCCGCCAGATGGTGTTCTCGCCCGGCCCGATCTTCGCCAACATCGTGCTGGCCGACGAAATCAACCGCACGCCGCCCAAGACGCAGTCGGCGCTCCTCGAGGCCATGCAGGAACACCGCGTCACCATCCAGGGCCGCACCTACAAGCTCGAAGAGCCGTTCTACGTGTTCGCCACGCAGAATCCGATTGAGCTCGAAGGCACCTACCCGCTGCCCGAAGCGCAGCTGGACCGCTTCATGTTTCACATCGTCATGGAGCATCCGCCCGAAGAGGAAGAGTTTCTGGTCGTCAAGACCACGACGACCAACCTGGATCCGCAGTTTGAGCGACCGGTCAGCGGTCCCGACCTGGTCGCCTTCCAACGCCTCGTGCGCCGCGTGCCCGTCGCCGATCCGGTCATGCGCTACGCGCTCTCGTTGGTTCGCGCCAGCCGGCCGAAGTCGCCGACCTGTCCCGACTCGGTGAAGAAGTGGGTGGCATTTGGCGCCAGTGTTCGGGCGGCCCAATATCTCGTGCTCGGCGGCAAGGCGCGCGCGCTGACCAGCGGCCGTTACCACGTGAGCTTCGAGGACATTCGCGCCATTGCGCACTCGGTGCTCCGCCACCGCGTGCTCACGAATTTCCACGCGCAATCGGAGGGCGTGACGAGCGACGTGCTGATCGACCGCCTGCTCGAAGCCGTGCCGTCGCCGCGTTCGGGCATGTAGGGCGAGTTGGGCAGGTCAGGCGAGTTGGTAGAGAGAGCCAGGAGGGCGGAACTTTAGTTCCGCCTGGGAGAACAATGTCCGTACACCAGCCCATTCCCGGCGCGCGCTTCGTGGACCCCGTGGTCCTGGCGCGCATCGGCAACCTGGAGATGGTCGCCAAGACGGTGGTCGATGGCCTGATCAACGGCACCCACCGCTCGCCGTTCTTTGGCGCGTCGGTGGACTTTGCCGAGCACCGCGGCTACGTCGCGGGTGACGACATCCGGCGCGTGGATTGGCGCGTCTACGCGCGCACCGACAAGTACTACATCAAGGAATTCGAGGCCGACTCCAACGCCAACTTCTCGGTGCTGCTCGACGTCTCGAAGTCGATGAGCTTCGGGGAGAAGATCTCGAAGCTCGATTACGCCAAGACGCTGGCCGCCTGCCTGACCTACCTCGCCAACCAGCAACGCGACCGCGTCGGCCTGGTCACCTTCGACGAAGGCATCGTCGATCACGTGCCGCCCTCGGCCAAGCACCTCGACGTCATCCTGCACACGCTCGAACGCGCCAAGGCCGACAAGCCGGGGCACCTGCTGGCGCCGTTAAAACGGCTGGCCGAGCACTTTGGCAGGCGCGGGATCATCGTCGTGATCTCGGACTTTTATGCCGAGCCCGACGAGATCTTCGAGGCCGTCGGGCCGCTTCGTTTCCGCGGTAACGACGTGATCTTGTTTCACGTCCTCGATTCGCAGGAAATGGAGTTCTCGTTCTCCGAGCCTTCGAGTTTTGAGGATCTCGAGAGCGGCGACCAGATGCCGATCGTGCCGGCGGCGCTCGCCGAGCAGTATCGCTCGCTGGTCGCGGCGCACATCGAGGCGCTGACCACCCGCTCGTCGCAGCAGCAGGTCGACTACATGCTGCTCAACACCAGCCAGCCACTGGATTTCGCGCTGTTCCGCTTCTTGTCGATGCGTGAGCGGCTGTCCAGGACGAGGTAACCGGTGTCGTTCCTCACGCCCCTCTTCCTGCTCGGCCTGGCCGCACTGGCGATTCCGGTGCTGGTGCACCTGACGCAGCGCGAGCGCAAGGCCGTGACCGTGTTCCCGTCGTTGATGTTCCTCAGGAAGATCCCCTACGAATCGGTGCAGAAGCGGCGCATTCGCGACTGGTTGTTGCTGGCGTTGCGGCTGGCGGCGCTCGCGTTGATCGTGGCGGCGTTCGCGCGCCCGTTCCTGCGCGGCTCGGATGTCGCCGCCGCGCCGGGCGGCGCCCGCGACATCGTCGTGCTGATGGACCGCTCGTACAGCATGGGCTACGGCGACTCGTGGTCGCGCGCGCAACGCGTGGCCACCGAAGCAATTGCCAGTGCGACGTCCGCGGATCGCATTTCGCTGGTGCTGTTTGCCGATCGTGCCGACGTCGCGCTGCGGTCCACGCCCGATCGCTCGCGCGCCGTGGCCGAGATCAACGCCGCGTCGCCCGGTCCGGGTTCGACCAAGTTCGGCCCGGCACTGAAGCTGGCAAGCAGCCTGCTCGCCGAGTCGATACTGCCGCGCAAGGAAGTGATCGTCGTCTCCGACTTCCAGCGTAGCGGCTGGCAACCGGACGACACGCTGCGCCTGCCGGGCGGCACGGTCATCACCACCGCCGTCGTTGAAGGCGCGAGCGGTCCGAGCCTGGCGCTGACTCCCGCCACGCTGCTGCGCACGCGCGACGCCGGACAGCCCGAGCGCGTCACCGTGACGGCGGGAGTCGTGAATCGCACCGCCGCCGCGGCGACGGCGGTGCCGGTGCAGCTCGAGATGGACGGCCGGATTGTGCAGACGCTTGCGGTCAACGTCGAGGGCAGTGGTTCGGCAAGCGTGACGTTCGCCCCGGTCTCGATCGCGGCGACCACGACCCGCGCGACCGTCCGCCTTGGCAGCGAGCCGCCGGCGGGTGGCGCCGTCCAGACCGGCATCGCGCCGGCCGCATCGTCGGTCGACGCCCTGGCGCGCGACAACGTGTTCAACTTCGTGATCACGCCGAGTGCGCCAGTGCCGGTCACCGTGGTGACGCAGGGCAACCGCAGCGACGCGAACCTGTACCTGGCGCGCGCGCTGGAGATCGGCGAAGCGCCGAGATTTGAAACCTCGCTGCAGTCGATCGACGCGCTCGCCGGCGATACGGCGAACCGCGCACGGCTGCTGATTCTCAACGACGTCGCGGTGCCCGAGGCGACGGCCTCGGCCCTGATCACATTTGTCGAAGGCGGCGGCGGCTTATTGATCGCCCTTGGCCCGCGGGCATCGTGGCCGGCCGCGCGCGAAGCGTGGCTGCCCGCGGTCGTCGCGGGGCCGGTGGACCGCACGCGCGGCGCGGCAGCCAAGCTCAGTGGCATGGACTACGGTCACGCCGTGTTCGAGCCGTTCCGCGCACCGCGCAGCGGCGATTTCTCGACCGCGCGGTTCTATTCGTATCGCGGCCTCACGGCGGCGAAAGATGCGACCGTGCTGGCGCGCTTCGACACCGGCGAGCCGGCGGTGGTGGAGAAAGCCATCGGCCGCGGCCGCGTCGTCATGTTTGCGTCAACGCTCGACCTCGGCTGGAACGACCTGGCGCTCAAGCCAGTGTTCCTGCCGTTCGTGCATCAGCTCGGCCGTCACTTGTCCGGGTTCCGCGAACAGCCGGGCTATCTCACCATCGGCGACGTACTCGACGTGACCGCCGCCGAGGTCGCGGCCGGCGCCACGTCGACGGCGTCAGCCCGCAGCGACACGGCGCGCACGGTCCTGTCACCGTCGGGACAGCGGCGTGATTTAAGTGTGAATTCTGAGTCGATGGCGCCCACGGCAGCCCTGGAGCTGATAGAACAGGGCTTCTACGAGATCCGCATGGCAGGACGAGAACCGGGACCGGTGATTGTGGCGGCAGCCAACGTCAACCTCGCCGAGTCGAACCTCGATCGCATGGATCCCAAGGAGCTGATTGCCGGAGTCACCGGCACCGGCAGTTCCGACCCAGCGGGAGGCCAGGACGTCTTACCTGATGAGGCCCAGGAATTGGCCCAACGGGTCTGGTGGTATCTGCTGTTCGCAGGTATCCTGCTGCTGATCGCCGAAACGGTATTGGCGCACCGACTATCGCGCGCCACCCGATGAGCGATCGGGCTGACACATATCTTGACCACCGTCGTCCTGGCGAAGGTGGGTAGCCGGATAGACAGAAAGAGCCGCTGATGAATCACGAGCCCAATCCCCGCGCGCAGTTGCTCGAAGTGGTCCGGCAGGTACGTCGGCGATGGCGCCTCAAGTTGGCGTTGCGCGGGGCCGTCGGCTTCCTGATCGCCGGCGTGCTCGCCCTCGTGGCGATCGCCTACGCGCTCGAAGCGCTCAAGTTCACACCCGCGGCCATTTTCTGGTTCCGCATCGCCACCGGCCTGGTGCTGGTGGCGGCCGGCGCCTGGTTCTTCGCGCGCCCCTTGTCGCGCAAGGTGAGCGATGAACAGGTCGTGCTCTACCTGGAGGAACACGAGCCGTCTCTCGACTCCACCATCCTGAGCGCCATGGAAGCGTCGGAGCGTCCGGGCGACTGGTCGCCGGTACTGATTCGCCGGTTGGTCGAGAACGCCATCGATCGCGCGCACGAGATCCACGAGGGCCAGCGCATCGAGCGCGACTCGATGATGCGCTATGCGTGGGTCGCGGGAGGGGTCGCTGCAGCGGCGATCGCGCTCTTCACGTTCGGGCCGGCGTACCTGCGCCATACCCTGTCGGCGATTTTTGTGATTTCCACCGACGCCGAGGCTGCCGCGCCCTATCGCATCGAAGTCACGCCGGGCGACGCCAAGGTGCCAAAGGGTGCCGACCAGATGATCAACGCCCGTGTCTCGGGCTTCGATGCCGCCGACGCCACCATCCTGGTCCGCAAGGCTTCCTCGTCCGCCTTCGAGCGCGTGCCTATGGTGAAGGGTGAGAACGGCGCCTACGAAGGCATGCTGTTCGACCTCGCCGAACCGCTCGATTATGTCGTCGAGGCCGCCGGCGTGCGCTCGCCGGTCTTCAAGTTGAACGTGGTTGAGCTGCCGTATGTGAAGAAGCTCGACCTCGAGTTCACCTACCCGTCCTATACCGGTCTGGAGCCGCGCAAGATCGAAGACGGTGGAGACGTCGCGGTGTTGAAGGGAACCGACGTCCGCGTCACCATTACGCCAACCATGGCGTCAACGGGCGGCCGCGTGGTGTTGGGCGAGAACGAAAGCGTGCCGCTCTCGGCCAATGCTGATGGCACGCTGACCGCGCAGTTCAAGGCCCAGCACGACGGCTTCTATCATGTCGAGCTCGACTCCGCCGGCGGCGATCGCCTGCCGGCGTCACCGCAGTACACCGTAGACCTGCTCTCGGACCTCGCGCCTACCGTGAAGCTGTCCAAGCCCGGACGCGACACCGACGCGACGCCCGTGCAGGAATTCTTCGTCGAGGCGCAGGCCGACGACGACTATGCGGTGAAGAACCTGCAGTTGGTTTACTCGGTCAACGGCGGGCCCGAGAAGACCATCCCATTGTTCAATGGCGCGCGGCCGGTCGCGGAAGTAACGGCCGGCCACACGTTCTACATGGAAGAACTCGGTGTCAAGGCCGGTGACTCCCTGTCGTACTACGCGAAGGCCACCGACAACGACGCGGTCGCCGGTGCCAAGCAGGCCACCAGCGACATCTTCTTCCTGCGCATCCGTCCGTTCGACAAAAATTTCAAGCCGGCAACCTCGATGGCGGGCGGCGGTGGCGGTGGCGGCGGTGGCGGTGGGCAGGAAGTTGGCGCGCTTTCGCAACAGCAGCGCCAGATCATTTCCGGCACGTTCAACATCCAGCGCGATCGTAAGACGATCAAGGCCGACAAGTTCCGCGCCGACATGGTGGTGCTGACGCTGGCGCAAAGCAAGCTGCGCGACCAGGTCAAGGGGCTGGTCGACCGCATGAACAGCCGGCTCGTGGTGTCCGATCCGTCGTTCAAGAAGATCGCCGACCTGCTGCCAAAGGCTGCCGAGCAGATGACCCTGGCCGAAAAGCAGCTGCAGGCGCAGAAACCCGACGGCGCCCTGCCGCCCGAGAACCTGGCGCTGCAATTTCTGCAGCAGGCGGAAGAGGAGTTTGAGCTGCAAGTGCAGACCGGACGCCAGGCCGGCGGCGGTGGCGGTGGTGGCGGCGCGGGCTCGATCGCTGAAGACCTGGCGGACTTGTTCAAGATGGAAATGGACAAGATGGCCAACCAGTACGAGACCAATTCGCAGGCCTCGTCGCAGCAGCAGGACCAGCAGATCGACGCGCTGGCCGAGAAACTAAAGGACCTGGCGCGACGGCAGGAACAGGAGATCGAACGCCAGCGCCGCCAGGCGGCGGGCCAGTCGGCCAGCGGCGGTGGCGGCGACCTGCAGCGCGCGCTCGCAGAGCAGGCCGAAGAAGCGGCGCGGCAGCTCGAGAAACTCTCGCGTGATCAGCAGCGCCAGGATCTCGCCGACACCGCGCGCCAGTTGCGCAGCGCCGCAGAAGCGATGAAGCGTGCTGCGGCAAAAGGCGATCCGTCGGCCGGCGGGCAGGCCTCGGCCGCCGCCGAACGGCTGCGCGAAGCGCAGCGCCAACTGACCGGCAACCAGCAGGCACGCGGCGAGCGTGATGTGCGCGATGCCCAGCGCCAGGCCGAAGAAATTGCCGACGAGCAGAAAGACATCGCTGCCGATGCTCGCGGCTTGCCGCAGGCCGGTCCCGATCGCCTGCAACAGTCGCAGTTGCTGGGCCAGCGCAAGGACGCGCTCGAGAACAAGGTCGCCGGCCTCGAGAAGCAACTCGATCGCATGGTTGGCGAACAGACCAGGGACGCAAAAGACACCGCGCGCAAATTGTCGGAGGCCGTGAGCGGCATTCGCGACAACAAGGTGAAGGAAAAAATCCGCTACTCGAAGAGCCTGCTCGGCTCGGGCGCGCCCGAGCAGTACGCGCGCAACTTCGAGGAGGAGATCGGCGCCAACATCGAGGCGCTGCGAAACAAGCTGAACGACGCCGCGAATACCGTCGGCCAACAGGGCCGCGACCGCAGCACCGAGGCGCTCGACAAGGCGCGCGAGCTTGCCCGTGGCATGGACTCGATGGGCCAGCGCATGGCCGAACGTTCGCGCCAGCAGGGGAACGGTCAACAGGGGCAGCAAGGTAAAGACGGCCAGCAAGGTCAGCCCGGCAAAGAGGGTCAGCAGGGCCAGTCGGGCAAGGAAGGCCAGCAGGGGCAAGGGCAGTCCGGCAAGGAAGGCCAAGGCAAAGGCCAGGGCCAGGGGCAAGGACAGGGACAGGGACAGGGACAGGGACAAGGTGCCGGGCAGCAGGGCGGCGGCGGTCAGCAAGGCGGCGACCGTAACGCCGGCGACATGAGCGGCCGTGCCAGCCTTGGCGGATTTGGTGATGGCGGCTGGAATGGGAGCGATCGGCGCCCCGGTAACTTCTCGCCCGACGACATCCGCCAGTTCCGCGGCGAGGCCCGACGCTGGGCGCAGGAAGGCCAGGCGCTACGCAACATGCTGCGCGAGCAGAACATCGATCCCAAGGAACTCGACGAGATCATGAAGCGCCTTCGCGAACTCGACTCCGAGCGCGCCTACCAGGACGTGGCGGAGCTGGAGCGGCTGCAAACGTTCGTGGCCGAAGGCATGAAGCGGTTCGAATACGGACTGCGGCGGAAAGTCGGCGACGAAACCGATCGCGCGCTGGTCAACGGCTCCGACGAAGTGCCCGCCGAGTTCAAGGCGCTGGTCGAGGAATACTACCGGTCGCTGTCGAGACAAAAGCAGCGTCAATGACTCGTCTCGTCTCGGCCCTGGTCGTTGCACTGCTGCTGGCCGCTACGCTGGCAGAGGCGCAGCGCGGGTTCCGAGGCGGACGCGGACGGTTCGGCAGTGAATCGGGCGCGCCGCCACGGTTTGCCACCGAGGCCGACTTCGACGGCAAGTTCCACTTGTGCCGGTTGATGTACCAGCAGGTGCGTCAGCAAAACCTTGGTATGGGTTGGGGCACCGACTATCCGTTGGCCGAGATCAACCTCTCGATCCGGCTCTCCGAACTCACCAAGACGACGGTGGCCTTCGACGGCGAGCGCAGCCCTAACCACCTGGTGGTCAGGCCAACCGACGATGCGCTGTTTCAGTGCCCGATTGTGATCGCGTCGGATCCCGGCAGCGCCGGGTTCTCGCCGGCCGATGCCGATCGCCTGCGCGAATACCTGCTGAAGGGCGGCTTCTTGTGGGTTGACGACTTCTGGGGGCCCTACGCCTGGCAGTCATTCGCCACCGAGATCGCGAAGGTGTTGCCGCCGCATGAATACCCGATCAAGGACCTGGCGCCCGAACACGCGATCTTCCGCACCTTGTTTCCCGTCGCGCAGATTCCACAAGTGCCATCGATTAATTTCTGGCGCGGGAGTGGCGGCGAGACCTCGGAGATGGGTTCGGAAAGCGAGAAGGCCCACATGGCCGCCATCACCGATCCCCAGGGCCGCATCATGGTCTTGATGACGCACAACACCGACATCGCCGATTCGTGGGAGCGCGAAGCCGACGACCCGCAGTTCTTCTTTCACTTCTCCCCAAACGGCTATGCGGTCGGGCTGAACTCGGTGCTCTACGCGATGACCCACTGATCTGACTGACTGAAGCCATGGTTCGCCTCGCCCGCGCCTTCGCCATCGCCCTCGTGCTAGCTGCCGGCGTGGCCTCGGCGCAGGAGCCGTGGGGTGGCTCTCGCGGTTGGGGTGGCAGCCGCCGGTTTCCTCCCCGTCCTCCTTCCGCAACCAGCTTCGATGGCGGCTTCAACTTCTGCCGTCTCATGTATACAAGCGATCGCAGCGAGGCAGGCGGGTCCGGCTGGTCGACCGACTACCCGGATGCCGACATCAACTTTTCCACCCGCCTTGGCGAGTTAACCAAGACCACGGTCAGCCGGCAGCAGGATGGCTCGCCTAACCACCTCACCGTCAGAATTTCCGACCCGTTGCTGTTTCAATGCCCATTCCTGAGCGCGACCGACGTTGGTAGCGCGTTCGTGAGTGAACAGGACGCAGCCACCCTGCGGGCCTACCTGCTCAAGGGCGGGTATCTATGGGTCGATGACTTCTGGGGGCCCTACGCCTGGGACAATTGGGTCGGCCAGATCAGCAAGGTGTTGCCACCGGCGCAGTACCCGATTCGCGATCTCGGGGTGGATCACCCGATTCGCCGCACGCTGTTCGAATTCACCGACCTGCCGCAGATTCCCAACATCGGGTTCTGGCGGCGCAGCGGGGGCGAGACGTCAGAGCGTTACGAGCTCAGCCGCGAACCGCACCTGCGTGGTATCGCCGACGAACACGGCCGGTTGATGGTCGTGATGACCCACAACACCGATATCTCGGACGCGTGGGAGCGCGAGGGCGACGACCCCCAGTTCTTCCTCAACTTCTCGCCGCAAGGCTACGCGGTCGGCCTCGACGTTGTGCTCTACGGCCTGACGCACTGATGGGCCACAGAGGACACTGGGGGACACGACGTCAATTTTCGAAGGCCTGTCTGCCGGTCCGCGAAGTACCATTGAGGGTCGCACCTACAATGGTGGGAGGAGTTCGCCGTGACTGAGCCGGAAGTTGAAGATTTTGCTGCCATGTTCGAAGCGTCGGTCAAAACCCGGCGCTTTTCCAGGGGACAGACCATCGAGGGGACGGTCGTCGCGATTGGCCCCGACACGTCGCTGGTGAACGTCGGCGGCAAGGGCGAGGCCGTGATCGAGACCGCCGACCTCAAAGACCACGAGGGCGACCTCGAGGTCAGCGTGGGCGACCGGATCCAGGCGGTGGTGGTCGGCACCAATAAAGGCATCACGCTGTCGCGCAAGGGGATCAAGGGATCGGCGTCGCTTCGTCAACTCGAGGACGCCTACCAGGCGCGGCTGTCGGTCGAGGGCAAGGTCGAGGGCGAGGTGAAGGGCGGCTACGAAGTACGCATCGCCGGCCAGCGCGGCTTCTGTCCGTTCTCGCAGATTGACACCGTGCGGACCGCAGACGCCAGCCAGCACGTGGGCAAGACCTACGCGTTCCGCATCATCGAGTTCAAGGACGGCGGCAAAAACCTCGTCGTCTCACGCCGCGCGCTGCTCGAAGAAGAGCAGAAGGCCGGCGCCATCGAGCTGCGCAAGTCGATTGCCGTCGGCGCCGTCGTCACCGGCCGCGTCGCCTCGGTGCGCGAGTTTGGCGCGTTTGTCGACCTGGGCGCAGGCGTCCAGGGACTGCTGCACGTGTCCGAGATGGGCTGGTCGCGTGTGACTGACCCGTCGACCGTCGTCAAGGTTGGCGAAGACATCACGGTTCGGGTGCTGCGAATCGAGGCCGATGGCGAGCGCATCGCGCTCGGCTTGAAGCAGTTGACGCCCGATCCGTGGCAGGCCGTAGTGGCCGGCTACCAGGTAGGGCAGGTGCTCACCGGCCGCATCACCCGCATCGCCGACTTCGGCGCGTTCGTCGAACTGGAACCTGGCGTCGAGGCATTGGCGCACTTCTCAACCTTCGCGCCGACCGGTCGTGCCGACGCGTGGGCAAAGTCGATTACGGTGGGCATGATCGCGCCCTTCGAGATCCTCGCCGTCGATGCGGACAAGAAACGCATCGGCGTCGGGATGATTCAAGACGGCGCCGAAGTCCGCGATGGCAAGAAGGTGGACGAAGTTAAGGAGTACCGCGAGCGCCAGGTCGCCGCGCCGTCGGGCGGTATTGGTTCGCTCGCCGACCAGCTCCGCGGCGCGCTCAAGAAATAGCCCATGTGGAGTCCGCCTTTTAGGCGGATAACGGCCGAGGCCTCTCGCCATCGGCTTCCGCGCGTCGCTCCGCGACGGCTGTCAACTCGCAGTCCAGGTCTTGATGAAGCTCATCACCTTCACTGCGAGTTGTCTGTAAGTAACCTGCCCGTCGGGGCGCTGTTGATTCCCATCGGTCTAAACAAAGATCGGACGCCCCGACTCCCGCCGGCTACGCTCCCGCTCCACCCGATGGCGAGACGCCTCAGCGAGTGGCAAGGGAGGCGCCGGTTGGGACTCCGGACCGGACGTCCGGTTCGCTCCGTTGAGGCGTTATCAAGCGAGTGCTCCGCCGTGTTATCAAGACCGAGACAACACGGTGGGCATAGGCCACCCGGCCGTAGAAGCCTTGCGAAAGCGCGTCAGCGTAAGCCGGGATCGGGATAGGATGCACGCAGCTTAGTACCTAGCTAGGGCTCATCGAAGCAACACCGTGATACTTGACGACGCACGTCAGTACAGCTTTCCGATTTTCTCGGTTCGGGCTGAGAGCAACGGCGTCCTTCTTGAGTCCAGGACGTTTCTCGGAACAGCGTTCTTCGTTACTAGGCAAGGCGACGCGGTTACCGCCGGACACGTGCTTCCGGCTCCCAGCCAGCTTGAAGAGGGCCGTCGTCTTATCGCTGTTGTCCTGCGAAATGGAGTCGAGGAAGTGTGTTGGGTCACGCACGCGGCGAAGTTCGACAAATGGGAAGTAGCCCTCCTCCATGTCAACCTGCCCGAAACGAAGCACCTCCCGGTGTCAGTTAGCGAAGTCGTTGCCGGCTCTGACGTTCAGGTCATCGGAATTCCGGATCATGAGGTCTGGGCTTCGGGCAAGGAGATGCGAATCCTTAAAGGTCACGTGACGATGGCGACCACGCGGTTGGAACTCAGTTTCGCGGTACCAGCCGGGATGAGCGGATCACCTGTGTTCTTCGAAGGCAAGGTTGTCGGCTATGCCACAGGATCGGTACGCAGCGAGGAGATCGAAGAGTCGACGGAAGAGCTCGCCGAGATCTCCGCCCGGAAGGAAGTGATTCGCATCACCCAGATCCGTCGAGCCGTCCACTATGGGCTGGCATTTCCATTCTCTGCCGTCGTGAACACGCCTGATCCGATTCTGGATGGCAAGACCCTTTCAGAGTTCATACAAAATCGGAACGATGAGCCCTAACAAAAATTTGCAGCCGACGTCGACGGGTGTAATCATTAGCCGCCGCGGCTGAAATCTGGCCGTTAGGCTGCAAATCATTGCAGTGACACATCGTCTGCGCGACAGTCCTAGCGGGAAGGCGCGCCACACGGCGAAGTGGGCGCGCATCATGACCAAGTGGCTGATCACCTACAGCCGTCGCAAGGGGGTCAAGTGGCACTTGGTCGAGTTCGGCGGACCGACGGGAGCTGAATCCAGAGGTATCGTCGACCTAGTGGCGATTCGAAAGGACCACGGGCATCCCGTAGGAGCAACCAAGCGAGGCGACCTTCTAGACATCGTCTTGATCCAGGCAAAAGGCGGCACGTCGCGACAGCCCACCCCCGACGATCACTTACGACTTCGCGCAGTAGCAAGACACCATCGCGCGAGGGCCGTAGTTCTCGCATCGTGGCGGAAGGGCCAGGAACTACGCCTCTCCAGACTCGAGCGTTCGAAGTGGGTCAGTGTCACGCCCCACGAAGTATTCGGTTAGTAGGCCGCGGCCTACCGAGCCGCTGCAGCCGACGAGCGGCGGCGTGTTCTGAGACACTAGAATATTAACGGTCGCTCGCGGCTGAGCGGCGATGCGTTAGACAGCCGCCAAGCAGCTACTTACCAATTCCAGGAATACCGAGACCGCGACAGATCTTGCGGGCCAGGAGGTTGGCGAGGCACCTTCACGCTTCAAGATGCAGCCAAACCTGCGCAGGTGCTGAAGCAGCGAGCTTCGTTTCACTTCAGAACAACCGTGCCCCACTCGGCGTCGGCCGGCACGCCGCGCAATCCATCTTCCCGGCGGTCTTCGAGAATCAGCGCGATGGCTTTAGCAAGGCTCTCGCTGGCTTCAGCTTTGGTTCGGCCCTGGCCATTGGCGCCGGGAATCTCTGGGCAAAACGCAATCACCCACTCGCCATCCTGCTTGAGCACCGCGCTGAACTCATTGTGCATGGTGCGGCTCCACGCCTACGATAGCGCCGTAAATGCTTCGGTGTCTAACCAGCCGCTCCCGGCAGAGCGGCAAGCTCTCGACACCCGCAGGACGCTCGCCGTCAGCTGGAGCCCGAACGCAAGTCGGCGGGAGTCGGGGCGACCGATCTCTGTTGGGACCGTTGGGAATCAACAGCGCCCCGACGGGCAGGTTACTTATAGACAACCTCGCAGCGAGCGTGAAGGGCCGTCAGGCAACCCCAACAAGGGGTTGCCTCCACCACAAGACCGAGCTGCGAGTTGAAAGCCGTCTGGAGTGAGGGTGGAAGCTGATGGCGAGCGGCCTGTGCGTCCAGCCATCCGCCTGAAGGCGGACACCACATTCGCACAGGCAACCCTGAAGAGTTGCCTCCACCGTGGCCGGTGCTAGTGAACTAAGCCCGCATCGCCGGCTGAGTTCTTCAGCAACGCCTTCATTTCCAGCAGCTCGATCATCGACCGGCAGCGGGCGAGCGGACCCAGGCTTTCGAGCAGCGCCTGCTTCTCCAGCGGTTCAAAATCCAGGTATTGCGCCAGCGCGTTGATCAGGTCATCGTCTGGCATATTCTGCGGCAGCCGGCTCTCCATCGTCCCCTCGAACAGCGGTTCCAGCAATCCTTCGAGCTTTCGGCGCGCATCCCTCAACCGCTCGCGTTCGAGATGGGCGACGGTCTCGTCGATTGGGGTAATGATCGCCCGCCGGTAAAGCTGGCCGATCGCGGGGTCTTCCTCGCCCACAATCGTGAACTTCTCCAGGCCCCTCAGCACCAGGTTGAACCGCCCTTCGTCGACGCGCTCGGCGTGGGTGATGAGCCCGGTGCAGCCAGTGCCGTAGACCGGCGGCCGGCCTTCGTAGTCGGCATCGTGGCCTGGCCGCAGCAGCACCAGGCCAATCAATCGGTCGCCGGCCAGCGCATCGGCGGTCATCTGCCGGTAGCGCGGCTCGAAGATGTGGAGCGGCAGAAAGACGTTCGGGAAAAGAACGACTGTCGGCAGCGGAAAAATTGGTAGCGACGATGGAAACATAGAACTGTAATTCGACTCCCGACTCCCGGTCCCTTAGTGAATAGTCTTCGTCTTCTTGTCCATGTAGTCCATCAGGACGTACTCACCGAGAGTGTAGGGCGTGGTGAAGTAGGCCTTGCCGCGGCACATCTGGGCAACGCGGCGCACGAACGCGACCAGGTCGTAATCGCGCGCGAGCATGAAGGTGTTA
>JANMUX010000423.1:0-18379 GCA_031392125.1 Acidobacteriota bacterium
CGGTGATCGTTTCGCTCAGCGAACCCACTTCCATCTTGCCGTTGATGGTCGCAACAAACGCCGCGCTGATGCGGACGTCGGGACGATCCACCGAGCGGAAGCCCTGCAACTCCATCCGCACGCCGTAGGCGCCGGGCACCAGGCGGTCGAAGCGGTAGGTGCCATTGGTGTCGCTCACCTGGGTCTGGGGACCGCCAATCAGGCGCTCGCCGCTGAGCGTGATCGTCACGCCTGGCAGCACCGCACCACTCGCGTCGGTCACGGTGCCCGTGATCGACCCGGTCGTCTGCGCGTGGGCGACGCCCACGCTCAGCAGAACCGCCGTACAAACGAACAACGCCATGCGGCGAACAATCGTCATTGCCAATCCTCCGTCGTAAACAAATAGGTAAACGGCCACTAGCACCGTCCAACTGATTTTCCTGATTGCTAGATAACCGACGCGCCATTGTCGCTGATTGTTCGCCCGTGTAATAGCGCTTTTCCGTGAACGGTGTGACGAGCGGCGGGAATATACTGCTGCCGATTCGACCCAACCAAGGCGCGCGATCCAATCCATTGGTGCCGCCCGCCGCGCGAGGCCCGGGTGTTCGGAGACATTTCATGACGAAATCACTACCGCTGGCAACCGTGGCCGCGCTGCTGACACTCTCCGGCTGCGCCCAGCCGACGGCGGAACAGCAGTTTCTTATCGACACCGCCGGCGCCCTCGGCGGCCGCGGCCGCATCGACACGGTGAAGAGCCTGACCCTTGAAGGCAGCGGGGTGAATTACAACCTCGGGCAGGACATGAAGCCCGAAGCCGCGACGCAGACCTTCGCGGTGAGTGGCTACAAGCGGACCAT
This sequence comes from Acidobacteriota bacterium, assembly GCA_031392125.1. Classification (GTDB taxonomy): domain Bacteria; phylum Acidobacteriota; class Vicinamibacteria; order Vicinamibacterales; family UBA2999; genus 12-FULL-67-14b. The sequence continues at coordinate 846 of JANMUX010000423.1, forward strand.
CGACGTGGCAGATGTCCGTCAGCGCCTCGAACAAACCCGGACGCCGAAGTTCGCCTACTTTCAGGGTCCGCAGCCGCAAACGCTGGTGCAAGGCGTCGACGGCGAGGTGGCATACAACGTCAATGCCTCGGGCACGGCCATTCGGCTGGGCGGCCTGGCCGGCGACCTCCGCAAGGCGGAGTTCTATCACCACCCGGTCACGCTCTTGCGGTCGACCGCGGACCCAAAGACGACGGTCGCCAACGTCCGCACGGTCGGCGCCGTCAGGCAAGCCGAGATCCACACGGCCGCCGGCCCCGTGCTGACGATGACGCTCGACGCGTCGGGCGTACCTTTGTCGATTTCGTCGAACACGTACCACGCCAACCTGGGCGACATCGTGGTGACGACGACCTTCTCGGACTACCAAGTCGTCAACGGCCTCAAGTTGCCCGCACACCTCGTCGGTAAAGTGGACGACTTCACCACCTGGGACATCCGCGTCGCAACGCAAACGGTCGATGCTGACACCAGCGGTCTGCGAGCACCCGCCGGCGCAATCAACGGCAGCGGCGCTCTTCCCCCGCCTCCGCCAAACACGGTGTCCGTTGAACCGGTCGCGAAGGGCATCTGGTTGTTCGCCGGGAACTCACATCACAGCGTGCTTGTCGAGTTCAGCGACCATTTAATGCTGATCGACGCCCCGCAAAGTGAAGCGAGAACCCGGGCGGTAATCGCCAGGGCGCGCGAAACGGTGCCCGGCAAGCCACTGACACAGTTGGTCACGACCCACCATCACTTCGATCACACGGCCGGTCTGCGCGCGGCCATCGCTGAAGGGCTGACCGTGATCACGCACGAGGGCAACAAGGCGTGGGTCGAGCAAATGGCGAGGCGGCCGCACACGCGTCAGCCCGACGACCTGGCGAAGAATCCGAAGGCCGTCGCGGTCGAAACCGTCGACGCCGAACGCGAGTTCAAGGACGCGACGATGGCGCTGACGCTGTATCATGTCGCCGGCAACCCGCACTCCGACACCATGCTGATGGCGTATGTCCCTCGCGACCGTGTGCTGGTGCAAGTGGACGCGTTCAGTCCAGGCGCGCAGGCCAACCCCTACGCCGCCAACTTGGTGGAGAATATCCAGACACGCAAGCTCGCCGTCGACCGCATCGTCCCGCTTCACGGAGCGATCGCGCCAATTGCGGACTTGCTCAAGGCCAGCCAGTAACCATATGCGGATGAACACTACTTGTATTGCTCTGGTCGTTGCTTTTGCCACGGCAGCCCACGCCCAGGAAACGCAGAAGCCGTTCGAGCCCACCAGCGGGCAGGCCGGTAAGGACGTGGTGTGGGTGCCGTCGCCGCCGGCGATGGTAAGCAAGATGCTGGAAATGGCCCAGGTCACGCCGGACGACTTCGTGATGGACCTCGGCTCTGGCGACGGCCGTAACATCATCGCCGCCGCCAAGCTGGGCGCGCGTGGCCTTGGCGTGGAGTTCAACCCAGACATGGTGGCGCTGTCGCGCAAGCTGGCCGCCGAGGCCGGCGTCGGCGACAAGGCGCAGTTCGTCGAAGGCGACATGTATGCCGCCGACATCTCGAAGGCAACGGTACTGGCGCTCTTCCTGCTTCCCGTGAACCTGAATCGGCTGGCGCCCAAGTTCCTCGAGATGAAGCCGGGGACCCGCATTGCCGGCAACACCTTTGGCATCGACGGCTGGGAGCCGGACGATCGCGTCACGCTCGACCAGACCAGCGATTGTTCGAGCTGGTGCGAGGTGTTGCTGTGGATTGTGCCGGCCAAGGCGGCGGGCTCATGGAAGATGGCTAATGGCACGCTGACGCTGACGCAGGACTACCAGATGATCAAGGGGTCGGTCACAATCGACGGCGCCACCTACACGGTGCCCACAACCGCGTTACGCGGCGACCAGATCGACTTCATCGCCGGCGGAGTGACGTTCCAGGGCAAGATCAGCGGCAACCAGATCGAGGGAACTATCACTATGCCCGCGGGGCAAATACCCTGGCGGGCGTCGCGCCAATGATCAGGGTTGCGCAAGTTTTTCCATCGCAACCGTAAAAGCTCTTCTCCCTGCCGACGGGTCGTAGACGATGACGGGCATCAGCCGGCCGCGAATGCGATCGGGATTCGAGCGGGCATAGCCCATCAGGGTCGTCGCCAGCAGTTGCTGCGACCCCTGCTCAATGCCGGCCCTTGGGATGCCGGTCAGCAGATCGTTCAGCGACAGGTCCCACGCCTCTCCCCACAGCAACGCGTCGACCACGGTGCCCTTGACCACGTTGTGGGAGAAGTTGAAGAAGAACGACAGCGGCGAGTAGTCCGTGTCGGTAGGGCGATGACAGTCGAACGCGGTCAGCAGCGTCGCTTTGTGCTTCGTAAACAGCTTGAAGAACTGAGCCCGGTCGCCCTCTGAATCTTTCAGCAACGCCGGTGGCACGCCGACAAACGCGCGCGCATCGGGCGTTAACCCGTTCAGCAGCGCTTCACTCAAGAACGGCAGTCCCGCGTCAGCCGGATTCTCAACCACACGACGGTCGTACTCGCGCATCACCGCGGCCAGCGCGAAACACAGCCACGGATAGTCGGCGACATTATCGTCGCGCAGCGCCACTGTGTCGCGCCCGCACTGTGCCTCGAAGCCAAATCGCAGGTGACAACCCATGCTGGCCGCATGACCCAGGCCGATCTTCGTCTGGTGATCCTCGTTGAGGGTGCGGGCGCGGGCCAGCAGCTTGCCGTAGCCCCACTCTTCCGGCTCGTAGTGCGAGGTGCCAATCAGCAGCAGGGTCTCGGCATCGGCGGCAAACTGCTGTCCGCTGCCGTCCGGCCCCTGGAGGTCGGTCAGCATCTCGTGCACGCGATCGAGGTTGCGATCGGCGTCGCCTTCGTCCCAGATGCGCATGGTCATCAGCGCGAGGATGTGCGCGAAGTAATAGTCGAGCAGAATCGCCAGTTCGATCGTTGTGGCGGCTTCCTGTCCACGCTGTTCGGCCAGGAAATGCAGCACGTCGATGGGGATGATGTCGGGATTGACCTGCTGGGAGACGCCGTCCCAGTCGTGCAGGACGTGGAAGCCTTCAGCGCGCGTGCGGCCATCGTAGGTCCGAATCATCCGGTCGAGGAATATCTGGTGGCTGCCAGCCTTGAACTCGTTCGCGCGCATGGCGTCGCGCAACCGCAGCAAGGCGGCACCAAGACTACTGGCGCGGGCGGCGTCGGCGACGATGTCGCGTCGAGCCGAGCCGCGCAGGGCGCTGCCCACGAGATTGCAGGCATGTTCGAAAGTGATTTCCACAGTGAGGTGAGTTGATTCTAAGATACGCGGATGAAACAGGCCATCTTCCTTTTGGCGTTGATCGTTGCGGCATCGGGGCCGGCGGCCCACGGCCAGGCCCGCACGGCCAGTGCCCCCGCCTTCAACATCGTCGAGGCCACCATTCCCGCCATGCAGGCGGCCATGGCCAAGGGCCAGCTCACCTCGCGGCAATTGGTGGAGCAGTACCTGATCCGCATCGCGATTCATGAAGACCGGCTGAATGCGGCGCTGGCAATCAACCCGACCGCCCTGCAGGAGGCCGACGCGCTCGATCGGGAGCGCGCCCAAGGCAAGCTGCGCGGCCCGCTCCACGGCATTCCGGTGGCGCTCAAAGACAACATTCACACGACGAACATGCCGACCACCGGCGGCGCGCTCGCCTTTGCCGGCTACGTGCCGCCCTACGAGGCCACGCTGACGAAGAACCTGACGGCCGCCGGCGCCATCATCATCGCGAAGACCGGGCTCACCGAGCTCGCCAACTGGGTCGCCGGCAATCCAAACGCGATGCCTGGCAATTACAACGCCGTGGGCGGCTTCGCGTTCAACCCGTACGATCCTCGTCCGGATCCGAGGTCCGATCCCGGAGACGGTCGTCCTGTGCTGCAAACCGGCGGCTCCAGCTCCGGCATCGGCACCGCCGCGAACCTGTGGGCCGCGAGCGTGGGTTCCGACACTGGGGGATCGGTGATCAGCCCGTCAAACGCCAACATGCTGGTGGGCATTCGCCCGACCATTGGCCGCATCAGCCGTCACGGCGTCATCCCGATTACTGCGGACCTCGACACTGCCGGCCCCATGACGAGAACGGTCGCCGACTCAGCGATCCTGCTGGGCGCGATGGAAGGCGCGGCGCCGGATCCAAACGATGCGGCCACGCGCACCTGCACACCGCCGCCGGGGCGCGACTACACCAAGTTTCTCAACGCCGGTGGTCTGAAGGGCGCGCGCATCGGGGTGCCGCGGGCGTTCTATATCGACAGGGTGACCCTGCCAGGAGAGTCGGCGCCGCGGGGCGGCCTGAACGCCGACCAAGCCAGGGTGATGGCCGAGGCCATTGCGGTGCTCAAGCAACAGGGCGCCACGATCGTGGATCCGGCAGACCTCCCCAGCTTTGTCGCCACCAACGCCAACGACAGCTTCCCGTTGTTTGACTATTGCTCCGGGGCCGAACACGCAAAGGGCAAGGATAGTGGCTGCACATCGGGCTTCAAGTACGGCATGAAGCGCGACTTCAACGCGTGGCTCGCGAGCCTGGGGCCGACGGCGCCGGTAAAGACGCTAACCGAACTGCGCAACTGGAACCTGGCGCACGCCAAGGCCAACGCGATCAAGTTCCAGCAATCACGCCTCGACATCTCGGATGAGATCGACCTGGTGGCCGACAAGGCGCGTTACGATGCCGACCACGCCAAAGACCATCGGCTGAGCCGCGAGCAGGGCATCGACGCAGTGCTGAAAACGCACAAGCTCGACGCCATCATCACGCCTGGCGGCAGCGGCGCGGGTGTCGCGGCGCGCGCGGGTTATCCGATTATCGCGGTGCCATTCGGCATGGTGCCCAATGCGCCGAACCAGCCATTCCCGGCGGGATTTAGCGCCCGGCCGGCGCCGTTTGGCGTGGGATTCGTCGGCGCTCAGTGCAGCGAGCCCAAGCTCATCGAGCTCGCGTACGCGTTCGAGCAGGCCACGAAGCGGCGCGTCCCGCCCGCGGCGGTGCCCTGAGGCCGGCACTTGGTGCCGAATTTCCCCCCTCCGGCAAGGATTTTTCCGTGCCTGTAGGTAGTGGGCAGATGGTGCGCGTGCCATTCGACTGGGTAAGACGCGCACTTGGGCGCTCGTGACGTTGGCTCTGGTCGTGCATAGGCACTGGACCAGGGAGAACTGTTATGCGCCTGACATTCTGCGGACTCGGACTCGCCCTCGTTATTGCGGCCGCGCTAGCTAGTGCGCCGACCGTCGCCGCTCAGGAACCGGCCAGCCCGTCGGCACTCGCCATTGCTGGCGCCAACCACTTCGCGCAGTACTGCGTGGCGTGCCACGGTAAAGACGCTAAAGGGACCGGTCCGTTGGCGAAAAACCTCAGCCCGAAGCCAGCCGATTTGACAGGGCTGACGATGCGGAACGCAGGAACCTATCCACGGGACATGGTGTTCCAGGTAATCGACGGACGCAAGAAAGTGAAGGGCCATGGCGGCGGCGACATGCCGCAGTGGGGTGACACGTTTCTCGCCTCAGCGGGCGCGGGTGATGCCGACGCTGTGAAGCGGCGGATTGACGCGCTGGTGGATTACCTGGCGACACAGCAGGGGAAATAGCCGTCGTTCTTCGATCTCATTGTGGCAGCGCGGCACCCGGCGGATCGCCGGCCCCCCGCGCTCGCCCATAACGATCGAGCAAGATGCGGTTCGAGCTCCCACCGGCTGGTGCCTGCGGGCGCGATGGCAGATCGCTGAAGGAGAATTCCGGCACGGCAACGCTGCGCGCTGCTGCCAGTGCGCCGGTTGGCCGCACGTTGCCAGACGACAAGTCGGCGAATGAGGGTTGCGCCCTGTTCACGGCGTTATTGGCGGTGATGAACGGCTCGCCGCAGCTCGCGTGGCTGGCCTGACAGCCCGAGTCATCGCCGACACCCATGGGGTGCCCGGACGGCCCGTTCCAGATCACATTGCCGGCAATGCGCAAATCGTTGTCGGCGCGATTCGAATTGGGCGCGCCCACTCCGTTCGCGCCGCCGGCATACTCGCCGTTCACTTGGAAGTGCTGCCACTGGCTGCCGGCGCCGTCGGGATTGAACACCACGTTGTTCAGCACGAAGACGTGGTTGTTTGGGATCCTGACGAAGTTCTCACCATCGTCAACCACCGTGGTGCCCCAGGCGCCGCTCGACAACCGCGTCTCGCAGGCGGTGCGCTCGGCGGCAACGTCCGCAGCGTCGCAACTGCGAGCGCCGAAGCCGGCCTCAATCACGTGACTGCGCGTGCCCACGCGGTAAAGCGTGTTCCAGGCGATCAGCACGTTGTAACCGCCGTTTACGCCAAGACCCGCCCCCTCGGTGTCGTGCACGATGTTGTTCACGACACGAATGTCATAGGCTTCGTAATGCAGCCACGGCGAGGTCATGAACTGCAGGCCGGTGCCCTGGCCGACGGTGAAGCCGCCGGTGCCGCAGTCGTGGAACTCGTTGCTGTCGACCAGGATCGAGGCCGAGCCACCCTTGACGTAGCCGCACCAGTCGTTGGCGCCGTGCACGCGGTTACGGACGATGTGACCCTGCTGGACGGCGACGAAGTCGATGGCGTTGTCGCCGGCGCCGCCAATGCGCGAGTCTTCGATGTAGAAGTGCGACGACTGGTTCACTTTGACCGTTTCGTGGGCGACCGCCGTCTCCACGCCCTCGATTGGACGCGCGCCGCCGCTGAATGTCACGTTGCGCAGCAGCGTGTGGTCGCAGTCTTCGCAGTGGAACACGTCGGCCGCGGGCGTCGGCACGATATCGAGATCGATGAAATACACGTAGCCAACGTGCGCGATGTTCAGCCCGGTGCGAAGCGTGGCGGTGCCGGCGCCGTTGACCGCCCGAAATACGATCGGCGCGCCCGGCGAACCGTAGCGCCGTTCCATGTAGTGCGGAATGCCGTCGGCAGGGTACTCGCCAGGCTGCAGCCGAATCTCGTAACCGCTCGAAGTCAGCGGACTAGCCGGCGTGTTGGGTGGAACCCGGTTCCAGGCTTCGATCAGCGTGCGCACCGCCTCGTCGGCGCTCCGTCCGCTGGCGCGGTCGTTGCCGCGCACCGGGTCGACCCAGATCTGCTGCAGGGTCGGGTTGCCGGTGTCATAGCGGGGCTCGGCTTGTGCGAAACCGTGCAGCGGACATGCGACGCACAGAAGCAGGCCGATCGACAGACGCCGGACGAAGAATCTCACATCACGGCTTATCGGCCAGTTGCAGCAGTTCCTCCACTTCACGTAACAGGTCGCGCGTCAGCGCCGAGTGGTGGCGCCGCGCGAGGGCGTCGGCCACGGCGTCGTAATACCAGAGGGTGCCGTCGCGCCGGCCCTGGAAGCGCTGCCACACCTCATCGCCGTTGATGCGAAAGTCGCGGACGATCGCGCGGACGTTGTGGAGTTTGTCGGCGGCCGAGACCAGGCATACCGAGGCGCTGGCAACGCCGATGTGCGCCAGATACTGTTCCTTGCGCTCCCGCCACGGCAGCTTGTCCTCGGGATGCTCGACCAGGCTGTCGCTGCAACCAAAGACGATGTCGGCGACCGCGTCACCGAAGCGGGCACGAATCTCGGCGAGGCGCGCCTCGCCACCGCCATCTTCGGCCGCATCGTGAAGCAGCGCACCGATGGCCTCGTCTTCGCTGGCGCCGTATTCCATGGCAATCGCGGCAACGCCGAGAATGTGCGCCATGTACGGAATGCCGGTGCCCTTGCGCTGCTGGCCGTGATGGACCTGGTTGGCGTAAACTAGCGCCGACTCGAAGCGGGTCACGCCGCCTAGCCTAACCTAAGAGCGGGACGGGCCGGCAGTGAGGTAGGCGGCCTTGACGTCGGGTTGTTCGAGCAGGTATTCGGCGAGAATGTCGTCGGCTTTGCGGTGAACGTGATCGTGAGCTTCGCAGATCTCCCCGAGCGCGCGCGCCTGGCGCGGGTTGCCGAAGTGTCCAGAAGCGTAGCCGCAGAACAACGTAAAGCACTCGCGGTGCCCAAGGTCGTTCCACAGTAACTCGAGTGCGAGCGCGCCTTGGTAGTTGCCCTGGGCAGCGAGCACATCGACCATTTCGCCGTAGATCCAGACGCGGCGGCCGTTGGAAAGCTGCCGCACGACCGTGCCGACAACTTCATCAAATGCCGCAGCGTTGGGCCGGCCCTGCCGCATGAAGGCATCGAGGATCCGCGTCGCATCGACCACGACCATGCGGCGCGCGGCGATTGCGGCGCGCGTGTTCCAGCCTGACTCTTCTAGACGTTGGCCGAGCAACTGCACGTGCTGGGGTGTTGCAACCACCAGGACGTTGTCGCCGCGGCGCAGACCCAGGCTGAGAAAATTACCGACCGTCTCGGCCAGGGACTTCGACGAATCGAAGAGCTGGACAACATGTTCAGATTCCGAGGATTGGAGTGCCGGCTCAATAGGCATGACGTCGCTGTAAACGCCGACAGCTTACTCCTCGCGATTGCGAAGCTCAAGCTCGGCCATGCTAATCGGTTCGCAGCGCCTGCATTACGTCGGTTCGTGACGCCCGCGCGGCCGGCATCAGCGACGCGCCTATCGCCGAGGCGACTAATACCGAGGCCGCCGCGATCACCGGCACCCAACCTGGCAACGCGACCTGGGGAAAAATGCCGCCCGCGAGCCGCCACGCCAGCAACCCCAGGGCGACGCCGGCCGCGACACCGAGCGCACCGATCAGCACCCCTTCGCCTAGCACTTGCCGCAGGATTTCGCGAGGCTGCGAGCCCACCGCCATGCGGATGCCGAACTCGCGCGTGCGGCCGCTCACCGAGAACGCGAGCACGCCGGCCACCCCGACCACCGCAATCGCGAGCGCCACCGCGGCGAAGCCGCCGAACACGATGGCATTCAACCGATCCGGTGCCATCACCTCGGCCCGCACATCATCCAACGTGGCCGGACGCTCAACCGGCACGTCCTGCGCCATCTCGCGCACAATCCGCGTGATAGATGGAACCAGCGCATAGGGATCTCCGGCCGCATGCACGAACAGCCGGCCGCTGCCCGATTCCTGCTCGAACGGTTGGTACACCGTGAGGGTCGGCTGCGGCGCAATGCTCGCGTCATCGAGGTCGGCAACCACACCGACAATGCGGCGTGGTTCCGGGCTCAAGTTGATGAACTTGCCGATCGGATCGGTCCAGAAGAGTTTTCGGTTCACCACATCGGCGGTCGCGAACATCCGTTGCGCCAGCGTCTGGCTGACGATCACGACTTTCTCGGAGCCGGCCCGATCGTCGTTGTTGAAGTCGCGGCCGGCAAGCACCGGAATGCCGAGCGTGGCGAAAAACCCCGGTCCCACCGAGCGCGCGCGGGCAATCGGATCCTCTTCGCCGTTCTGTTTCACCCGCCCCTCAACCGAAAACTGCATGCCGCCGCCCAGGTTATTGACGTCACGCCACGGCACTGTGCTGCCGACCGCGACGCTTTGGACCCCGGGCACCTCCGAGGTGCGACGGTGCAACTCCCGGTAGAACCCCAACACCTGATCGCGGGTGCGGCCAAACGACGACACCGGCACGTTCACCGCCAACACGCCGCTGGTCTGGATGCCCGGACGCGCGGCCTGCAGCGTCATCAGCGTGCGGACGAGCATGCCGGCACCGGCCAGCAGCAGGAACGATGCAGCGATCTGTGTCACGGCAAACGCCTTCAGCCGCCAGTTGGTGGATCCGGTCAGGCGCGCGCTGTTGCCTGCCTGCGCCAGCCCATGCGACGCCTCCGATGAAGGCAATCGCGGCACAAACGCGAGCAGCACCGATGCCACGGCAGCGAGGCCGGCCCCCATCCACAACAAGCTGGCATCGAGGGAGAGATCGAGGGCGCGTACCGAGAACCGCGAGGCATAGCGCCCGAGCACCGACACCATCGGCTGCGCGATCAAGACGCCAACGATGGCACCGGTCAGGCAGACGACCAGGCTCTCGGCGAGCAGCGTCTTGCGCAAGGCCGCCGTGCTGGCGCCAAGCGCGGCCCGCACCGCCAACTCTGCCTCGCGCCGCACTGAACGAGCGAGGATCAAATTGGCGACATTCGAGCAGGCGATCACGAAGACCAAGGCGGCAGCAGCCAACAGCACCAGCAACACCGTGCGGGCCTGCGAGGTAATCTGATCGCGCAGCAGCCGGGCATCGACCCGGAAGTCGGCCTTTTCCGGATACGCCTCGGGAAATCCGCTGACGATTGATGAATGGACGGCGCGAAGCTCGGCGCGCGCCGATTCGAGGTCGGCGCCAGGCGCCAGACGGCCAAACACCTCGGTCATGCGATGCTCGCGTCCGGTCACCATGGTCGCCGACATGTGGTGCGGGCTGGTCACCATGTTGGCGATCACTTCGGTGTCGGCCGGGTACGGCACGGACGGTTCCAGCACGCCAATGATCGTCGCGGTGCGCGTGCCGAGGCGCACTTCTTTGCCGATCACCGAGGCGTCGCCCTTGTAGGTGGTCATCCAGAACCGATGGGTCAACATGGCCACACCGGCTGCGCTCGGGCCGTCATCGGTGGTCGAAATCGCACGGCCTAGAACGGGACGCAGGCCCATGACCTCGAAGAAGCGGCCGTCGACGACGCCCGCCCGCACCTGGCGCGGCTCACCCAGGCCGACCATCAGGAACCCAATGGTCGAGAACTCGCCAAACGCGGCAACGCTCTTTACGCGCCCGCGCAGGTCCTGGATCTCGGGCACCGAGAACGTCGTGTTCTCGACATTTCGGCCCGGCGCGCTTTGGCGAACGTAAATCAGCCGGTGCTCGTCACGATTCACCAGCGGTCGAAGCAAGACGCCCCGGACGACACTGAAGATCGCGGCATTCGCGCCGATGCCCAATGCCAGCGTCAGGACAATGGTCAGGAACAGGCCCTTGGCGCGAAGCAACGAGCGAAGGGCGAGCCGGAGTTCGTGCAGAAAGGCCATGAGATCCTATTCAACCACTACTCGGATCCATGTACGTCAGACGTATACTTCTGACACTCATGACGTTGAGCGCGCGCGCCTGCGCCTTCATTCTGGCCATGGGCCTGATCGCCGCGAGCCGCGGCCCAACCCTGGCCGGCGCGACAGAGGCACAGGAGCCGGTCACCGGTACCTTGACCGGGGTGGTACGACTGACCGCTGGCAGGGCCCCGTCGCCCGCCTCCGCCTACAACGGCCGAACGGTCGGCCCGCGCCCCAAGATTCTGGCCGAGGCGGCCAACGTGGTGGTCTTCTTCGAGGGTATTCGCGGCAGCGGCGGACTGAAGGCGACACCGGCCGCCATCGTCCAGAAGGACGAGCAGTTCGTGCCGCACGTCGTCGCGGTGACCGCGGGCTCGGTGGTCGAGTTCCCCAACCAGGATCCGTTTTTTCACAACGTCTTCTCGCTCTCCAAGCCGGCGACGTTCGACCTCGGCCGCTTTCCGCCGGGCACGTCACGCGCGCGGACGTTCAGCCGGCCCGGCCTGGTCAAGGTCTACTGCGAGATTCACTCGCACATGAACGCCGTCGCGCGTGTCTTCGATCATCCCTGGTTCACGATTCCTGACCGCGAGGGTGCATTCAAGATCGACGGCGTGCCGGTTGGCGAGCACGCCGTCGTGGCCTGGCACGAACGCATCGGCGAGCGGCGCGACCGCGTCACCATCCGGCCTGGCGCCGTCACCACCATCACGTTCACGCTGCCCGTGCTGGAGCCGGCGCCGTGACCGCACCGCGCTTCATCACCCGCGCGGTGGTGCTGTCGTTTCTGACCGTCGCCCTGGTCCTCGGTGCCGTGTTCACGGTTTTGAGTGTCGGCGTGCGCGACCAGGTGCGGCGAGCGGTCGTCGATAACCTGGCAACCGCGCAGCAGGTGTTCACGCAGGTGGAGGCGCGGCGCCAGCAGGATCTGCGGGCCACCGTTGCCACGCTCGCCGAGAATCCCACGCTCAAGGCCGCCCTCGACACCTGGCTCAGCGAACGGGCCGGGGCGAGCGCCACCACCACTGACGAGTTGCTCGCGACCGTGCAGCGCGAAGTAGACAAGATCGCCGATCGCGTGTCGGCCGGCGTACTAGCCGTCGCCGATAGCAAGGGCGTCGTCGTGGCAAGCGGCGGACGGCAGGCGGCGGCGTGGCCGCGCGGGTCGCTGATCGGCTCGGCACGCGAACCCGCGGCCTCGGATCGCGTGGTCGTGGCCGGAACCGGCACCAACCGCGTCGTCTACCGGATGTTGTCGGTCGGGTTGCAGTTTGGCGAGACCACGATTGGCTCGCTCGAACTCGGCACCGCGCTCGATGAGGCCTATGCCGGCGAATTGGCCCAGCTGTCGCGCGGGCACGCGGCAATTCTGAGGGGAACGACGGTTCTTGCCACCACCCTCGACCCGCGGGTGGCAGCCGGCCTCGCGTCGCGCGGCGCCGGCAGCGCGACCAGCACCCAGGTGATGGATCTCGCCGGCGAGGCGTGGGCCATCCAGCCGCTATCGCAAGTTGATGATGTGACACTGGTCGCACTCGGTTCGGTCGACGCCGCCGCCGCCGGACAAACCGTGGCGGCGCTGACCAGCCTGGCATGGATCGGACTGGGCGCCATCGGACTGGCCGTGCTCGGCAGCGTGTGGCTGGCGCGCACGCTCACCGAGCCTATCGACCAGCTGTCGCGATCGCTCACGTTGATGTCGGCTGACGAGCGGACCAGGACGCCGCTCGTGCCGGGCGGCAGCAGCCGCGAGGTCGATCAGCTCACGCACACTTTCAATTCACTGATGGCGTCGGTGACGGCCGCCGAAGCCGAGGCCGAAGCCACCTACCTTGGCGCCGTGCGCGCGCTGGCCGCGGCGCTGGATGCGCGCGACCCGTACACGGCCGGCCACTCCGAGCGGGTCAGCACCTTCTCGGTCGCCATCGGTGAGCAAATGGGGCTTGATGCCGAGGAGTTGGAGACATTGAGGCTCGGCGCGCTGCTGCACGACGTTGGCAAGATCGGCGTGCCGGACGAAGTGCTGCGCAAACAAGGGCCACTGACGCCGGCCGAGTTCGAGGCCATCAAGGTGCACCCGTCAGCGGGGGCGCGCATTCTGCGCAGCATTCCGTTTCTGGCGCCGCACATTCCCATCGTCGAATTGCACCACGAGCGGCCCGATGGCCTCGGCTATCCCTACGGATTGATCGGCGACGCGATTCCGCTGGCCGCACGCATCGTGCACGTGGCCGATGCGTTTGACGCCATGACAACCGCGCGCTCCTACCGTGCCGCACGACTTCCGGTCGAAGCGATCGCCGAACTGCGGCGTTGCGCCGGCACCGACTTCGATGGCCCTTCGGTAGAGTCCCTGGTGACGGCAGTGCCGCGCCTGATTGGCGCGCTGGCGCCGCTAGATTTATCAGCTTTCCAATGGGCCCAACGCTCTCGCACCGCGTAACCTGCCTCCTGGCCGCGCTGGCGATGTCGGCACTGGCCACGTTGCCGGCGCCTGCCCTCGCGCAGACGTCGCGAATCGCGCTTGACGCGGTGGCGGCGGTCGACGCCAATGCCGGCTCGCAAGTCCAGCGTCATCCCACCGCCTGGTTCGACGTGTTTGGCGCCCTGCGACTGACCGAGGGCCTCAACCTGCGCGTGCGTCCAGTGGTGTTCCGCCGCCCGTTCGACGGCAGCTGGCGAACACAGATGTACGAGCTGGCGTTACGCTACGAGCGGCCCGGCCGAATTGGCTGGCGCGTCGACGCCGGCCAGCTGACGTCGCCGGTGGGGCTGAGCATTCTCGAGAACCGACCGAACAAGAATCCGGTGGTCTCGCAACACTCCACGATGTATCTGCCGGTGGTGCGGTTCGAGGCTGGTACGCCAACGAACTTTCTGTTGGCCGCCTCCTACCCTCTCGGTGCTCAAGTAATGGCGTCGGCGGCGAAATGGGATGCGCGCGCGGCCGTCACCGACAGTTCGCCGGTTCGCGGCCGAGGCTTTTTCGGCGCCAACAAACCGCCGCGGATGGCGAACTTCGTGCTCGGCGGCGGAATCACGCCGACGATAGGCCTGCGGCTGGGTGCGTCGATCGCCCGCGGCGGTTATGCGGCCGCTCGCGAGGTCCGCGACAAGACTCGGGGCGACCGGCTCGCCTCGTTGGTCCAAGTGGAGGGCGAGTGGTCGTTCGGGCACACGCGCCTGGCCGGAGAATGGCTATGGACCTCGAGAGAGATGGCGGTCGGCGCCGCGCGAGTGGACGGCGGCTGGATTGAGGCCACCCAGACGCTCGCCCCACGGTGGTTTGTCGCGACGCGCTACGACGATCAACGCACCCGGTGGACCAGCACGGTCGACCACATGCCCCGTCACGAGCCCTATCGGCGGCTGGAAGGCACCCTTGGCTTTCGCCTCGCACCAGAGGTCACCGTGCGCGCCAGCTACCTGACCCGCAAGGGCTACGTCGTCGGTTTCTGGGACGACCAGGTTTTGGCTTCGGTCGTCTTCGCCAAGAAGATCAAGTAGCGTCGCCCTACGCTGCCCGCTTCTGCGGTCGTGGCGACATCTTCATCAACAGTGTCACCAGCTTGGCTTCGGCGTCCCGTAGCTTCTTCGACGCAGGGTTGCGCGCGGAAATTCGGCCAATCGTCAGCCCGGCCTGGTACGCGTCGAAGACGGCCGGGTGGATGTAACACTTGCGGCACACCGAGCGCGTGTTGCCCAACGCCTCGGCAACACGGTCCACCGCCTCGACGATCGAACGATTCCCTGCGGTCAGTGAGGACGGCGGGTCGAACGTATCAAGTTCCTTGGCTGCCGCCAGAGTGCCGGCCCAGGTCCGAAAATCTTTTGCGGTGAATTCTCCGCCGCTGGCCTCGCGTAAGTAGTCGTTGACGTCAGACGATGACACGGCGCGAATCGTACCGTGCTCATCCTCGTACTGAAACAGCACTTGCCCGGGGAGGTCCTGGCATGCGCGAACCGCCCGCGCCAGTCGCGCATCGTTGAGCTCGACCGCCTGTTGGACGCCGCTCTTCGCGCGGAACTCGAACTGTATTCGCCGGCCTCGGATCTTCACATGCCGATCGCGCAGGGTCGTCAGGCCATGCGAGCCATTGGCCTTGACGTATTCCTCGTTGCCGACGCGGAAGTGGGTTTTCTCGAGCAACGCAACGACGGTGGCCAGCACGAAACTGAGGGAGGCCGGCGGGCGGCGCAGATCGAGGTCGATGCGGTGACGAATGGCCGGGAGCGCATCGGCGAACGCCAGCATGCGATGATATTTGGTGGAGTCGCGTTCCGCGGTCCACAACGAATGGTAGCGATACTGCTTACGTCCCGCCGCGTCGCGTCCGGTGGCCTGAATATGGGCGCGCGGATCGGCGGCGATCCACACGTCAGTCCAGGCGGGCGGAATCGCGAGGGCGCGAACGCGGTCCAGGGTGCGCGCATCGCGAATGGAGCGGCCGGTGGCCGAGCGGTAGCCGAAGCCGCCGCCACGGCGAAGCCTGGAAATTCCGGCAGCATCCGGGTCCGAGTAGTTCAGCCCAGCCGCGCGCGCGCTCTTCTTGCCATGCGTCATGGCAGTCCTGCACTGCAATGGCGTTGCCACGGTTTACGGCTCAGGTGCTTTGCGGCGTGTGTCTTGCAGAATGCGACACGGAGTCACCATGAGAGATCCAAGAGTTCCCGATACGTCACAGGATGAGTTGATGCCCGACTCGCCCACGAGCCACACGACGCACCGTCCGGTCCAGCCGGCGCCGGAAGGCATCAACCCCCAGGACCCCTCGAGCATGCCCCGTGGGGAAGACGATGCCGAAACGGAGCGCAATAGTCCCGAATTTCACGACCGCCCGGAATCGCCAACTTCGTAGAGGATGCGCACACGGTCGCGGTCGCTCAGAGGCCGGTCATGCGCTTAATGTAGTCGAGCGCCTCGGGGAACTCGCGGGAGCGGTCGAAGTGCCCGCGGTTGGCGAGTTCGAAGTAGCTGCACTTCAACTGAGACGCCACGTGCCGCGCTTCGACCACCGGGATCAAGGGGTCGTCGGTGGAGTGGAAGATGGCGATCCACTGCTGATTCTCACGTATGCGATCCCACTGCCACGAAGTGCGGTAGTAGCCACTGGCCGCTTCGAACGCATCACCGAGATCGGTGTGGCACACGCTTACGAGCACCGAGCCCAGCAGCTGATGCGTTTCCGCGTAGCGCATCGCTGCGACCGCGCCCGACGAATGACCGACGAGGATGGTCTCGTCATCGGCATCGAGCGACTCGAGGTACGGCAGCCATACCGACGACCGAGCCTTCACATTGTCGGGAAAGGTGTGGTTGATGACGTCGAGGCCGAGCGCAGTCAACTGCCGCTCGAGCCACGGCAGCCAGATGTCAGCGGCGGTGCAACCGCCATTGCCGTGTATCAGGATCGCCTTCACAGACAGTCAACCCTGGTCGGCAAGCAGCACGAACACGACGCCGATCAGGACGAGCAGCACCACCAGGATAATTTTCCACGCGCTGAGCGGATACTTGCCGGCAATGCGGCCGGTCGAGCCGTTCACCAGCACCTGGTACGACTTCGATCCGAACATGTAGCTCAGTAACCAGATCGGCACCAGGATGTGCTTGAAGGTCTGTCCCGAAAACGCCGGGTGAATCACCAGGTTGCGATGAGTATCGCCAGGGATTTGACTGGCGCACAGGGTCATCAACGTATCCTGCATCTGCGCCTGCGACTGGGTTGAAGCTTCGCTGAGAACGACCTGGTAGTGCTCGACGACGTGGCCAGAAAGGAAGGCGGTGTCGTATGGCACCAGTTCCTGGGTCGGGAACGGTTCCACTTGTCGCAACAAGTCAATCGGCAGGCCCTGCGTCCCCGGTACCGGCTCATCGTCGAAGTCGTGCTCGACCACGCCAGCGGCGGGTTCCCAGCGCGTTCGCCGTTCCTGCCGAACCACGGTTCGGCCCTTGCTGTCTCGGCCCTCGACGCTGACGTAGTAATAGTGGCCCGCGTCGGCCTCCCATGGGCAATGAGCGTGCGCATCGAAGGTCCAGTACGGAATGTAAAGGCTATGGACCGTATCGACTAGCGCCGCTTTCGCCAGCCGGCCCGGCGCGAACCACTTGCTGCGCCACCAGCGGCGAATGTCGTCGCGCACACGATTGCGATCGATGCGGAAGGGCAACACGCCTTCCGGGCGAATCGGCGACTTGATCTCCTGGTAGGCGACCAGCGCGGGCGAGCCGCAGAACTCGCAGTTCTGGCCGACGCGGTCCGCCGCGTATACCATCACCGCCCGGCAGCTCTGGCACTGGACGCTACGCCGCGTCGCCTGCCACTGCTGCTCGGCGGCGGGCAGGTCGCGCAACGCGGCGGCCAGATCTTTTTCGGCCACCTTGCCCATGTCTCGGTCAATGACGTACGACGATTCGGTGCCGCAGAACGGGCACACCAGCTTTTGCGTGGACGGATTCCACTCGGCCTGCGCGCCGCAGGCCGGGCAGGCGTGCTTGTCGAGCGCCGAGACGTCCTCAGCCAGGCGC
>JANMUX010000436.1:0-5206 GCA_031392125.1 Acidobacteriota bacterium
CATCACCAGGCTGACGTCGCTCCAGCCCGGCGATCTGCTCACCGCGATTCGCATCCCGAATACGTTTGCCGGCAAGGCGCATTACTTCGAGAAGGTCCGCGACCGCCAGGTGTGGGACTTCGCGCTCGTTAACATCGCCGCGACGCTCAACATGTCGGGGACGACGATTAGCGATGCTCGCATGGTGGTGAACGGCGTTGCCGCCGAGCCATACCGGCTCGACGCCGTCGAGGCCGCCATCAAGGGCAAGCCGCGCGACAAGGCCACCGCCGACATGGCCGCCGACCTCGCCGTGCAAGGCGCGGTGCCGCTGCGTCACAACGCCTACAAGATCCCGCTGGTCAAGGCGTTGGTGAAGCGCGCCATCCGTGGAGAGGCTGAATGGGCAACCTCGTAAGTTGGGCGCGCAGCCCGTGGGGTGACTCAGTCCTCACCCACATCTCGTGGGACCTGTTCTGGGCGGCGCTAATCGGGGGCCTGTTGTTTCTGCTCGCGCACGGTGGCTACATGCTGTTCTCGCAGCACCACAAGCGCGAGTCGTCGGAAGTGGATCGCCTCGAGGCCGACCGCCAGGGCCTGCCGACGAAGATCGTGCGTCACGGCTTCGTCGCGCGCATGTTCCACTGGGTGATGGCGTTCAGCATGCTGACGCTGCTGCTCACCGCCTTCCTGCCGATCGTCGGCGTGAAGTTCGCGTGGGTGCAGTGGCACTGGATGGCCGGCATCCTGCTGACCGCGTCGATCATGTTCCACATCGTGCACGCCACCTTCGTCCTCGACTTCTGGTCGATCTGGGTGGGGCCGAAAGACATCCCGGAATTCAAGGCCGAGATGATGCGTGAAGTGGGCATCGACGCGCCGGGTCCCAAGCCGGGCAAGTATCCGCTCGGCAACCGCCTGTATCACCTCGCGGTGCTGGTCGCCGGCCTGTCGGTCATCGGTACCGGTATCGTCATGATGTGGCGCGTGCGCACCGGCATTGTCGAGCGCAATCCGTACCTGCTGACCGACTCGACGTGGGGCATCACCTACGTGGTGCACGGCCTGATGGGCGTCGGTTTCGTCGGCCTGGTCATCGCCCACATCTACTTCGCGCTGCGTCCAGAGAAGCTGTGGGTCACCAAGTCGATGATCTTCGGCACCATCACGCGCCGCCAGTACCTCGAACACCACGATCCGGATCGCTGGGTTGCCGAGAAGTCCAGGTCCAAGAATGTCGCCTGAGGCGACATCCGAGCGACCGTCGCCCGAGACGAGAACTGGCAACTTGACACCTGAGGCGGCACGAGAAGAGCTGGCCCGTCGCGCGGAAGCGATCGAGGGCGGCTACGAACTGATGCTGGGCTATGCGGCCCAGGGTCTTCACACCGATCAAGGAGCTGCCAACAGCGGGCAGCTCCGCGATCACCTGCAGCGGTTCGAAGCCGCGCTCACCAACCTGCCGGCCACCTATCGTGAATGCGCGAAGGCGCTTGGCGTGGGACCGCTCGACGCGCTCGACGGCTTCCTGGAAGCCCTTGCCCGCGATGCCGCCGCCACCCAGTCGGCACTGCGCCTGCTGCTCGGCCAGCCGGGCATCAGCTCACAGATGGTTGACAACGTGAACGCGTCGATTCACGTGCGCGCGCTGCTCACGGACGTGTTCGTGGTTGACGAAATTCTCAAGGGGCCCAGGTCGTAACGCGATCGGGCATCACGAACCAGCGCCGGGCTGCTTCGCTCATCAGTAACTCCTTCGAGTAGTAGCGCTCCAGGATCGAAGGTTTCCACGACAACAAGTCGGCATTGACCCTGGCGAAGTCCGCCCAGGTCGATGCCGGTTGCCGTGCCTGGCGTTCGCCGATGATCAGCAGGAACGCCCAGGTGATGGTCTCGTGATACAAGCCATGCGCGCCCTTGGCCGCGGCGAACCGCTTGATCGCGTCGCTGAACGCGCCGATCGCAACCGGCATGCCGTGCCGGCATACGAATGACCACGCCACGCGCACATGCTGTTCGTGGTGAAACAGATCGGCCGGCAAGGCCGTTGAGACGAAGGCTTCGTACAATTCGTCGTCTGTCATGCGGGTGCTCCGGATACCGGCAGCGTCAGCCGGGCGCGGCAGCCGCGGGTGTCCTTTCGGTTCTCGAGCGTCAGCGACCCGCCATGGCCTTCAGCGATCTGCCGGCAGAGCACCAGGCCAATGCCTGAGCCACCGGGCTTGGTCGTGAAAAACGGCACGAACAGGTTGGCCGTGTTCGAGAGTCCCGGGCCTTCGTCCTCGACGAAAATCTCGAGACCCGTTCGAATCCGGCGCCACCCGGTGGTCACCGTCGTGCCGCCGACCTCGAGGCAGGCATCTGCGGCGTTGCGGAACAGGTTGATCAACAACTGCTCGAGCTGATCCGCGTCGGCCTCCACGGTCGCATCGGGCCCCGGCTTGAACACGACCGGCAGGCGGGTATCGAATGCCGCCACGCGCTGCAGCAGCGGCTTGAGCACCACCGGCGCCAGCCTGGGCGCCGGCAGCCGGGCCAGCCGCGCCGACGCGCCGGTGAAGCGGCTGAGCGATTCGGTCCGCGACGCGATCACCTGCAGCCCGCGCGTCATGTCCTCGCGCCAATCGCTCGGCGGCGGGTCGCGGTGCAGCAGCGTTTCCAGCGTTCCCGCGATCGACTTGATGGGGCCAAGCGAGTTGCCCAGCTCGTGGCCGATCACGCGGATCAGGCGCTGCCACGCCTGGCGTTCCTGCTCGCGCAGCGGACGGCTGACATCCGAGAGCACCAGCAGATCGTGCGGCAGGCCACCCAGCCGGAAGGTGGTCTTCCTGACCTCCCATCGGCCCGCGCCGCCCCCAGGGGGCGTGATGTCAACCACGCGAGGGGCATCGCCGAACCATTCCTTGAGTTGCAATTCGACCGCGGTGCGGCCGAGCATGTGCTCCATGCTCTTGCCCATCAACCGCTCGCCCGTGCGGTTGACAATGCGCAGGCGCTGTTCCGGATCGAACGCAAACACGGCGACGTCGATCTGCTCCATCACCGTGCGGAGCAGCGCAGTGGCCTCGACGGCGCCCAGGCGCTGCTGGTGAAGCGTCTCGGCCAGCGCGTTGACCTCGATCAAGGCGGCGCCCATCGGGTCGTCAGGATTATTGGTGCGGCCGCGAATGGAAAAGTCGTCTTCGCGCAGCGCCGCCAGCAGGTTGGCCAGCGTCTGCAGCGGCACCACCACCCGCGTGCGCACCGACGCCGCCAGGCCCACGAGCGTCGTCAGGATGACGACGGTGAGGGTCCATTGCACCTTCGGTGTATAGGGCTCGGTCCACAGGATCCAGAGCGCCGTGACCGCGCCGGGCAGTCCGGCACCGAAGGCGAGGAGGAAGATTTGCTGGTCGAGGCGAAGACGCCGCCACACGGTCAGAGCTTATATCGTTCGAGACGACGGTACAGGGCGCTGCGCGACAGGCCCAGTGCCCGTGCCGCGTGGCTCACGTTGCCGTAACGGGCCATGGCTTTCTTGATCAGGAACGCCTCGACTTCCTCGAGGCTCATGTCCTCGAGACGGGCGGTCGAGCCGCCGTCAGCGCGCAAGCCAAGGTCGCCGGCCCGAATGGTCGCTCCCTGCGACATTAGCACCGCGCGTTCGACTGAATGGTCCATTTCGCGGACGTTGCCGGGCCAGCGATGATCCATCAGCACCTGGATGGCGGCCGGATCGAAGCCAGACAGGGCCTTGCGATAGCGCTGGGCATGCTGCCGCAGGAAATGCTTGGCGAGCAGCGGGATGTCTTCACGCCGGTCGCGCAGCGGCGGCAGGTGAATTTCGATGGTGTTGAGGCGGAAGAAAAGGTCCTGCCTGAACCGGCCGGCTTCCACTTCGGCGTTGAGGTCGGCGTTGGTGGCCGAAATCATCCGCACGCTGACCTTGCGCGTCTTCGAAGATCCCAGCCGCTCGAACTCACCGCTCTCGATCACGCGCAGTAGTTTCTGCTGCTGGGTCATCGGCACGTTGGCGATCTCGTCGAGGAACAGCGTGCTGCCGTCGGCCAGTTCGAAGCGGCCAACGCGATCGGCCTTGGCGTCGGTGAACGCGCCCTTGAGGTGACCGAACAGCTCCGATTCGAACACGCCTTCTG
Source organism: Acidobacteriota bacterium (assembly GCA_031392125.1). Classification (GTDB taxonomy): domain Bacteria; phylum Acidobacteriota; class Vicinamibacteria; order Vicinamibacterales; family UBA2999; genus 12-FULL-67-14b. The sequence goes on from JANMUX010000436.1 coordinate 4,116, forward strand.
CCATGCCGCCCGCGTTGACCGTCACCATCGGCCGGCCGGTGCGTGGCGACACCCCGTGCAGCGCCTGGGCGACCAGGCTCTTGCCGGTGCCGTTCTCGCCGGTGATCAGCACGTTGGCGTCCGATGGACCGACGCGCGCAATCATCTCGAGCACCGGTCGCATGGCGGCCGACTCCGCCAGGATCGGCGAGCGTCCGTCCGACTGCAGCGCCTGGTTGGCCGCTTCCAGCTGCCGTCCTCGACGAATCGCCCGGCCGAGCTCGGTCTGCGTCCGCACGATCGACAACAGCCGCTCGTTGTCCCACGGCTTCTGCACGAAGTCACGTGCGCCACGCCGCATGGCCTCGACTGCCACGTTGACCGAGCCCCACGCCGTCATCACGACTACCGGCAAGGACTCGTCGCCGGTGTGGATGCGCTGCAGCAGGTCGAGGCCCTCTTCGCCCGACGTGGTGTCGCGGGTGTAGTTCAAGTCCATCAGGACCACGTCGTAGTCCTTGAGTTCGAGCGCCCGCAGAATCTGGGCCGGCGACGCTGCCGTGTCGATGATGAAGCCCTCCGGCTTCAGCAGCAGTCGCAGCGCTTCAAGAACGTCGGCCTGGTCGTCGGCAATGAGAATCCGCGATGGCAGATCAGTGGTCATCGACAATCCAACCATCCTTGAGGTTGATCACGCGCTTGCCGAAGGCCGCGTTGGCCTGGGAGTGCGTGACTTGCACGATGGTGGTGCCGGCCTCATTGAGCCGCCGGAACAGCTCCATGATCTCTTTGCCCTGATCGGTGTGCAGGTTGCCGGTGGGTTCGTCGGCCAGGATCAGCGAGGGCTTGGCCACGACCGCGCGCGCGATCGCGACCAGCTGCTGCTGACCGCCCGACAGCTGATTGGGAAACAGGTCTTTTTTGCCGACGATGTTGAAGCGGTCGAGGATGTCGGCGACCATGCCTTCGCGCTCGGTCTTCTTGACGTCGCGATACGACAGCGGCAGGTCGATGTTCTCGTAGACCGTGAGGTTGTCGAGCAGGTGATAGCTCTGGAACACGAACCCGACGTGCTGCTTCTGCACGCGCATCCGGTCCTTCGCCGACAGCTG
>JANMUX010000437.1:0-6586 GCA_031392125.1 Acidobacteriota bacterium
TGCTGGCTGGTGCTGATGTTGGTGACCACCTGGTGATCGACAAACGCATAGCTGGCGGCCGCGGTCATGCCGGCTATCGGTCGCTGCAACGAAAACTCGGCTTCCCAGCCATTGGCCTGCGAGCCGTCGATGTTGATGTATTCCGACACGCCGTCGCCGGCCACGCCGCCGCGATAGGCAATCTGATCGGTGTAGGCGTTGTTGAAGTAAGTCACCTGCGCGCGAAAACGCTGGTCGGCAAACGTCCCTTCGACGCCGACATCACTCGTGCGCGCGCGCTCGACTTCGAGATCGGGCGCGGGATCCGCAAACGGACCGCCGAAGCGTTCGCTGAGCGAAGGCGACTTGATGCCCTGGCCGAGATTGCCGAACACTCTGAGCGACGAGACCGCCCCGCGCCGGAACGGCACCAGGTAGCCGCCCACCGACAGCTTCGGGCTGAAGAAAGTGTCGTAGCTTTCTTTGTGGTCCAGGCGGCCACCGATGGTCGCAAACCAGCGGTCGCGGACAGTGAAGTGCTGCTGGATGAAGACGGCCTGGTTCGTTGACGCAACGCCGTCAACGAGCCGATTGGTTTCTCGCTCGCCTTCATAGCCGGCGCTCAGGCGATGACCGGCCCAGGCGAGGTCACCTTGATAGCGGAATGCCGAGCGGCCGAATGCCGAGCGGCTGGTGAACGGAAAGTCTGACGACTGCCGCGATGCGAGGAACTGCCCGGGACCTGGCGTGGCGCCGGCGGCCACCAGCGCATTGAATTCGGTGACGTCGATCAGCCGCACGAGCCGGGAGCCGTTCGGGAAGATGGCGTTGGGGGTGCCCGACAAAACGGCGTAGGTCGCAAACGCGGGGTCGCCGATCGTGTCGCCCGACAGGCCTTCGTAACGAAACGTGTTGACCGAAGCCGCACCCGAAAACCGCGAGCCGAGCGAGTGCGACAGGTCGAGGTGTCCCGACAGATCTTTCGTGTCGTAGACGCCGCCGCGGTCACGAGCGCCGTAGACGATGGCACCAACGGACTTTCCGCGCCCGTCTGTGTAGCGAACGCCGCCGCGGGCGGCCAGCCGCGGGCCGAAGGTCGCCCCCATCGTGCCATCGACTGCGGTTTGCTCGAAGCGATCGTCTTCCGGCAACAGGTCCGCAAACGCCCCGGTAGTCGAACGGCGAGAGACACCGGCGGCGTAGTCAACCAAGCGCGCCGCGCCGCCGTGCACGCGGGCATCACCGCGGAACGTGCCGAACGAACCGCCCTCTGCCGAGGCGGTGGCCTGAATTCGATCCCCAATACCGGCGCGACTGGTGAAGATCTGCACCACCGACCCCATGGCGTCGGAGCCCCAGAGCGCCGACTGCGCGCCGCGCACCACCTCGACATGATCGATCTCGGCGGCATTGATGCGGCCGAAGTCGAAGCCGCCGCCGCTCTGGTTGACGCGGACGCCGTCGATTAACACCAGGTTGTAGTCCGACTCGCCGCCGCGCGAGAACATTGAGGTCAGGGCACCTTCGCGCCCGTTGCTCTCGACGTTGACGCCCGGGACAAACCGCATGACCTCGGCCAGGGAGGTGCTGCCGAGCGCCTGGATCTCGCCGCGGGTGAACGAGGTCACCGACTCGGTGACGTGGGCGCGGCTTTCGGCTCCGCGTGCCGCAGTGACCACCAGCGTGTCGGACACGCCGCCAACCTGCAGGGTCACGTTGCGCGTGACGGGCTGGGTCGTGCCGGCCAGTGCCATCACGCGGTCCGCGAAGCCCAGGCGATGCACGCGCAGCTCCAGCGGCACACCCGCTGGCGCCTCGAGGCGGTACGCCCCGTCGGGGCCGGTCGTCACGCTGGCGACGACGCGGCCGGCAACCACCGTCTCAACGCTGGCACCGGCAATCATCGCGCCCGAGGTGTCGGACACGACGCCGTGAATAGCGACGCCGACCTGCGCATCTGCGCCGCGGAAGACGATCGAGAAAATGAACAGGAAAACCAGTACAGGACGAGACGATAGATGCATGACCGTTGCCTCCCCGGGCACGTCGATGGTTGACGCTTGGGGCAGGTCTCCTGGCTTGGAGGATGCAGTGGTGGCTGCAGCCCGCTTCACCTTCCCCGGCAACACGCCGAGTGGTATTCGAAGCGAGCGTTCCGTCCTTACAGTGGCGGGACCGCGCCGGTGTCGCACCGGACTTCCCTGTTAGGCCCTGGTGGGCACCCTAAGCGTTGATGGTTATACCACGCTATACTCGATAGCCCTTGATCGCCTTCGCCAACATCAACAAGCAGTACGGTAAGCAACTCCTCTTCGTCGAGGCGTCGTTTCAGCTCAACCCCGGCGAGAAGGTCGGGCTGGTCGGACCAAACGGCGCCGGCAAGACCACGATCTTTCGAATGATCGTGGGCGAAGAAGCGCCCGACGAGGGCGACGTCTCGGTCCCCAGGAAACTTACCATCGGCTACTTCCGCCAGGATGTCGAGGAGATGTCTGGCCGGTCGGTGCTGGACGAGGCGATTGCCGGCAGCGGCCGCGCCGGCGACCTGCACCACGAACTGGAAGAACTGCAGCACGCCATGGCCGACCCGGCGCGCGCCGACGACATGGACAAGATTCTCGCCCGCTTCGGCGAGGTGCAGGAAGAATACGACCACCTGGGCGGCTACGCGCTCGAAAGCCAGGCGCGCGAAGTGCTGCACGGCCTGGGCTTCGACGATGAGCGGATTGACGGCGATGTCGGCGCGCTCTCGGGCGGGTGGAAGATGCGCGTGGCGATGGCCCGCGTGCTGCTCGGCAAGCCCGACGTGCTGCTGATGGACGAGCCGACCAACCACCTCGATCTCGAATCGATCATCTGGCTCGAAAGTTTCCTGAAGTCGCACGAAGGCGCGCTGCTGATGACGTCGCACGACCGCGAATTCATGAACCGCATCGTCACGAAGATCGCCGAGATCGACAGCGGCGAGATCACCGTCTATTCGGGTGACTACGACTTCTACGAGCGCGAGCGCGCGACCCGCGAGGCCAACAAGGAAGCCGCGTATGCACGCCAGCAGTCGATGCTGGCCAAGGAACAGCGCTTCATCGAACGGTTCAAGACGCATGCGGCCAAGGCCGCGCAGGTGCAGAGCCGCATCAAGGCGCTCGACAAGATCGAGAAGCTCGAACTGCCCAAGCAGCGCGTGGTGGTGAAGTTCACGTTCAAGGATCCCCCACGATCGGGCGATCAGGTTGCCGTGATCGAAGGGCTCTCGAAGGCCTACGGCAAGCGGGTGATCTACGAAGACTTCAACCTCAACATCCGGCGCGGCGAACGCTGGGCCGTGATGGGACGCAACGGCGCCGGCAAGACCACCCTGCTCAAGATGCTGGCAGGCGCGCTCGCCCCCGATGCCGGCGATGTCCGTCTGGGCGCCAGCCTCAAGATGGGGTATTTCGCCCAGCAGTCACTCGACCTGATGGACGCCGAACTCACGGTGTTCGAGCAGCTGCAAAAGGATTTCTCACGCGAAGGCGTGGGCGCGCTGCGCTCGCTGGCCGGCGCGTTCCAGTTTTCAGGGGACGACGTCGACAAGAAGATTCGGGCGCTGTCGGGCGGCGAGAAGTCGCGGCTCGCGATGGCGCGGATGCTGTTCGACCCGCCCAACTTCCTGGTCCTCGATGAACCGACCAATCACCTCGACCTGGCGACCAAAGAGATGCTGGTCGATTCGCTGAAGGCCTTCGACGGGACCATGATCTTCGTGTCGCACGATCGCGCCTTCCTGCGGGGCATCAGCAACCGCGTGCTGGAGCTGGGCGGCGAGTCGGGCAAGGATGCGCATCCGCACGCCTACCTCGGATCGTATGTCGAATACGTCGAGCGCACGGGCCACGAGGCGCCCGGCATCCACTCCTAGCGCACGGTTGAGCCGCCGGGTGTATACTCCGCAGCCTCAAACCCGTATCGGCCAGGAGGCCCCCATGCGTAGCCCCTCCCTCGTCGTCGGCGTCGTTCTCGTTGCTGCCCTCGCCTTTGCCACCACCGCTTCCGCCCAGGACCCCGTGGGGGTGTGGAAGGTGAATCTCGCGAAGTCCAAATACAGTCCCGGACCCGCGCCGAAGAGCTCGACCATCACGACCACGGCCGTGGCCGGCGGCGGATACAAGTCGGTCACCGAAACTGTTCCCGCCAGTGGCGCACCGATCAAGTCGGAAGTGACGTGGGCGTTCGATGGCAAGGCACACCCAGTGACGGGCAACCCCAACAGCACCAGTCAGACTTATACCAAGGGTGACGCCAGGAACTACACGGTCGCGTCGACGGTCGGCGGTAAGGCCTCGGTGACGTCGAAAGTGACGCTTGCCGCCGACGGCAAGTCACGGACCGTGACGCAGACCGGGACGGACGCGCAGGGCAGGGCCGTCAACAACATGATTTTTTACGACAAGCAATAGGATGGATGCAGCCTCGCCGCGAGTGCGGCGGGGCTACTTCCGCCAAGCCTGGACACGTCTAGCCGGCGAGCCGCGCCGGCACGCCAGCGGCGTCGTAACCTTGCCTACGGTGCCGGCTCGATCCTGAGCACGGCGCCATCGTCTTCTTCGGTGAGGACGTAAATCAAACCGTCCGGCCCCTGCCTGACGTCGCGAACGCGCTGGTGGAAATCCTGCAGCAGCGTTTCGCGGCGAAGCTCCCACAATTTCTCGTTGAAGACCACGCGTTCGATGCCCCCGGTGCCCGGAATGCGACCACGCACCGTGCTGCCGACGAACAGATTGCCCTTCCACTGAGGAAACCGGTCGCCGGTGTAGAACAGCAAGCCCGAGGGCGTGATCCCCGGGTTCCACGTAATCCACGCTGGTTCGATGCCCTCGCGGTTGGGATGCTGCATGGGCGAGCCGTTGTTCTCGCGGCCGTAGCCGTAGGTGGGCCAGCCGTAGTTGCCACCGGCCTTGAGCAAGTTGATCTTGTCGCCACCCATCGGCCCCAATTCGGCGTGGAAGATCTGGCCGCTCACGGGGTGAGGGGTGATGCCGAAGTGATCGCGATGGCCGAGCGTGTAGATCTCCGGCCGATGGCCGGCCTTGCCGACAAAGGGGTTGTCGGCGGGGACCGTGCCGTCGTCCTTCAGGCGCAGCGTCTTGCCGTAGATGGTGTGGGTCGCTTGCGCGTCAGGGCTGGGACCAGCGCCACCCACCGTGATGTAGAGCAGCCCGTCGTGACCGAAGGTGAGGCGCGAGCCACCGGTGCGAACGGCGTCGCCGGCGTACAGCTCCTTGACGTCTGCGAGCCCGGCGCCTTCGTAGCGGCCCCGCCCGAGGGCCAGCGTGTAGGTGTCGCCCTCCAGGGCCTTGTGATACGTGAAGTAGATCAGGCGGTTCTCGGCGAACTTCGGGTGCATGGCGAGATCGAGCATCCCGGTGGTGCGCGTCGTGCGCATGGCCGGCAGGCCCGTGAGCGGCTTGCGATCGAGGACGCCTTTTCGGATGGCGAGCACCTGGCCGGTGGCGCGCACGCTGACCAGGAAGTCGCCGTCGGGCAGCGGCAGCAGGCTCCACGGCCGTTCGATGCCGCGCGCCACCACCGACACCCGGATCTTCTGCTCGAAGGTCTCGCTGATGCGCGGCTCGGTGGGCAGGGGAAACCGCGCGGCGCCGGGCGCAGGCGGCCGCGGCTGCGCGAGGAGTGCGACGCTGCCGAGCAGTGCCGCCGCGAGTATCAAGGCGACCGAAGCCGGGCGTGAAGAAACAGTCATGCTGCGACTCATCTTACGGCAGGTCGCTTCCGCGCGGCACCGACCAGTCTTCCCACATCAGGTCATCGACCCGCTCGAACTCGCGGACGTTGGCGGTCACCAAGGTGAATCCGCGCCGCACCGCCTGGCCCGCGAGAAGTGCGTCGTACGCCCCGATCGGGCGCCGTTCCTGCTCGAGCAGCGCGCGGACTTCCCCGGCGGCACGCGCGTCGGCATCGTCGAACGCCACGACCCGGACCGGGCCCGAAAGAAAGGCCTGCATCCGCTCGGTGTTGTAGTCGCGCCTGGCGCTCTTCGACACGCCGTACCACAGTTCGTGAAGGGCGACGGTGGAGACGCACACCACGGAGCCCCCAGCCAATGTTTCTTTGAACCGGCGCCGGACAGGCACCGACGAACCGTTAATCAACGCGATGCAGGCGTTGGTGTCGAGCGTGTATTCGATCACGAGAAGTCGGCACGCGGCGGTGCCGCCGGCTGGTTGCGGCCATCAGCCATGAAGGGCTCGGCAGCAAACCGATCGAGATCCGCGAACCAATCGTCGACGTTCCACTCAACTGGCTCGATCAACACGCCGCGGCCCTGCCGGGTCACGCGCACCTCGGTGCCCGGAAAGCGAAACTCGAGCGGCAGGCGCACGGCCTGGCTACGTCCGTTCAGAAACAGCTTGGCAAACTTGCTCATGGGCTGACCTCCGGCGGTAGTATATATCAATGATATATACCAAGGCTAGCTGTCTAACGCTTTTAGAATCAGTTATTTGAGGGAGCTATGAAACCGACGTCAGCTCCAGCGGCAGCATGGCCATGGGCCGGTCGTGGTCGAGAAACTCGCGGCAGATTCCGTGAAATTCGTCGGCGGTTTGCG
>JANMUX010000440.1:0-7291 GCA_031392125.1 Acidobacteriota bacterium
TCCCTCTCTCTCCGCCCGAACGAGACGAAGTCGAGTGAGTTGGCGGAGAGAGAGGGATTCGAACCCCCGGACCCCGTGAGGGTTCAACGGTTTTCAAGACCGCCGCTATCGACCACTCAGCCATCTCTCCGCTCGACAGACCTTACTATTTTACAGCCTCTATCCGTTCGCGTCCGCCCATGAATGGTCTGAGCGCTTCGGGAATCAGCACCGACCCATCGGCCTGCTGATAGTTTTCCAGAATCGCGATCAGCGTGCGCCCCACCGCCAGGCCGGAACCGTTCAGCGTGTGTACATGCTCGGCCTTGCCAGTGCCGGCCGGCCGGAACTTGATGTTGGCGCGACGGGCCTGGAACCCTTCGCAGTTCGAGCACGACGAAATCTCTCGATATGCCTTCTGGCTCGGCAGCCACACCTCGATGTCGTAGGTCTTCGACGACGAGAAGCCCATGTCGCCCGTGCACAGCAGCATCGTGCGATACGGCAGGCCCAGCAACTGCAGCACGCGTTCGGCATTCGCGGTCAGGCTTTCCAGCTCGTCATACGACGTTTCTGGCGTCGCGAACTTGACCAGCTCCACCTTGTCGAACTGGTGCTGGCGAATCAAGCCGCGCACGTCGGCGCCGTAAGACCCGGCTTCACTGCGGAAGCACGGCGTGTAGGCGGTGTACTTCAGCGGCAGCAGGCGGCCGTCGAGAATTTCCCCGCGATACAAGTTCGTAACCGGCACTTCGGCCGTCGGGATCAGGTAGAGGTCCCACTCACCCGCGATCTTGAACAAATCGGGTTCGAACTTTGGTAACTGCCCGGTCCCGTAGAGTGTCGTCGACGACACCAGGAACGGCGGCAACACTTCCGTGTAACCGTGCTCGTTGGTGTGCAGCGTCAGCATGAAGTTGATCAGCGCGCGCTCGAGTTGTGCGCCGGCGCCCATCAGGATGGCGAAGCGCGAGCCCGAGATCTTGGTCGCGCGTTCGAAGTCGATGATGCCAAGCTGCGGGCCGAGATCCCAATGCGCCTTCGGCTCGAAGGCCAACGCCGTCGGTTCGCCCCAGGTGCGCACCACCACGTTGTCGTCGGCCCCCTTCCCAACCGGCACGCTTTCGTGCGGCAGGTTCGGCAACGTCTCGAGAATCAGCGTGCGCTGGCGCTCGACGGCATCAAGCTCCACTTCCATCTGCTTGATCTTCTGGGTGCGCTGCTTGCTCGCCTCGTAAAGGTGCTGCACGGCCTCGCCCTGGCGCTTGGCACGTGCCACCTGATCGCCGGTCGCGTTCTGCTCGCGCTTCAAGCCCTCGATGGCCGGAATCAAGCGCCGCCGCTGCGTCTCGAAGGTCGCCAGTTGCTGCAGCTCGGCTTTGGCATCGAGTCCGCGGTTGCCGAGGCCTTGCTGTGCGGCTTCCACGTTGTCGCGCACGTAAATGGGGTCGAGCATAACTGCACTATTCTAATAGGTATGAGCTCTGCCGTTCGCAAGGTCGTCTTCCCCGCCGCGGGCCTGGGTACACGTTTCCTGCCCGCCACGAAAGCGCAGCCCAAGGAAATGCTGCCACTGGTGGACAAGCCGACCATTCAATACGGAGTGGAAGAGGCTGTCCAATCGGGCGTCCCCAACATCATCCTGGTCACCGGCCGTGGTAAGAACGCCATCGAAGATCACTTCGATGTCTCGAAGGAACTGGAGTCGTTTCTCGAGAGTCGCGGCAAGAAGGACCTCGCCGAAGAGGTCCGCATGATTTCGAACCTGATCAACGTCTCGTACGTGCGCCAGGGCGAACCGCTCGGCTTGGGACACGCCGTGCTGGTGACCGAAAGCATCATCGGCGACGAACCGTTCGCGGTCATCCTGGCCGACGACGTGATCGATGCGACGCCGCCGGCGTTGTCGCAGATGATTGGTGTGTTCGAGAAGGCGGGCGGCCCGGTGCTAGCCGTCGAGCGAGTGCCCATGGATCAGGTGTCGAGTTACGGCGTGATTGCGGGCGAACCCGCGCCCGAGTTTGGCAAGGGCGTCTACCGCGTGACCGACCTGGTCGAGAAGCCGGCTCGGGAAGACGCGCCGTCGGACCTCGCCATCATCGGCCGCTACATTCTCACGCCCGACATCTTCCCTGCCCTTCACGCAACCGCGAAAGACAAGTCAGGCGAGATTCAACTGACCAACGGATTGCGCAAGCTGCTGCAGTCGCGGCCGATCTACGCCTACGAGGTGGACGGTGTGCGTCACGACACCGGTAACAAACTGGGATTCCTGAAAGCGACGGTCTACTTCGCGATGAAGCGGCCCGAGTTGGCCCGGCCGTTTCTCGAGTACTTGAAGCAGGTTACGTCGAAGGCGTAGGCTTCGGGTCGCTCTTGGTCTCGGTCTTGGTTTCCGTCTTGGCTTCGGTCTTTGCATCCGCCTTGGTCTCGCCGGATGTGCCACTGGAGCCAGACGACTCCTTCGCGGCCTTCGCCGATTCCGTACCGATGTCGCTCTTGCCGCCCCGGCCGTAATCGGTGAGGTAGAACCCCGAACCCTTGAACTGGATGGCGGGCGAGGAGAACAGCTTGTTCACCGCGCCGCCGCATTTCGGACAGACTTCGATTGGTGCATCCGAGTATTTCTGGATCACCTCAAAGCGATGTGCGCAGGCGTTACATTCGTATTCGTAGAGCGGCATGTCGTTACTCCAGCACCACGTCTGACGATCCATCAAGCATGAGGCGCCGCAGCGCCCAGAAGGGCGCCGAGCCCTGGGCCAGCAACGCGTCGTGGAACGCGCGCAGCGAGGGCTTGCCGCCTTGCTGATCGAACCAGTCGCGGCGTAGTTTCAGCAGCATCAACTTCCCTGCTGAATACACAAGATACGTCGGATCGAAGGTTCCGCGCTCGGCTTCGCGTCTGGCATTGGCTTCTTCCAGGAACGCTTCATCACGAAAAAACCGCACACCCTGCTCCACCGACCAGTCTTCGGTGTGCAGGCGAATGCCGACGACGAAGCGGGCAAGACGGACGAGGGCCTCGGCCAGCTGGCCCAGCTTGAGCGACCGGTCGCCCTTGCCGAAGCCGGCCTCGAGCATCATCTGCTCGCAATAGTGCGCCCAGCCCTCCATATACGACGCCGGCGCGAACATCGTCGAACGGCGCACCTTGGAGTCGACCTTGCGCAGGTGCTGGTAGTGCAGGAAGTGGCCGGGATAGACCTCGTGGATCGAGATGGTCCACAGTGTGGGCGTGTTGTAATCGCGCAGGTGTTCGAGCTTGCGTTCGGCGTCCCACTTCTGGTCGACGTCGGTGAGGTAGTACATCGCGCGCGAGGGCTTGGATTCGAATGGCCCGGGCGTCCACATGCTGGCTGAAGACCAGCGGAAGAACTCTGGGGTCGGGGCGACCGCGACCCCGGAGCCCTCGGGGATGCCGACCACCGGGTTGCGCGAGAGAAAGGTGTAGAGCTCGTCGAGTTGCTCGCGGGCCGTGGCAATCAGCGCTCCCGGCGCAGGGTGTTGCTGCTTGGCCTTGCGCCACGCCTCGATCGGGTCGCCGCCGTTCCGGCCGCCGGCCAGCTGGCGGAACTCTTCCTGGGTCGCCACCAGCTCGCGGGTCGCGATGGCCAGCAGGCGGTCTACTGGCAGGGTAATTCCTTCTTCAAGTCGCAGTTTCTGCTCGAACTTGTCACGGCCCATTCGGAACGAGCCCTTGGCCTTGGGGCGAATGTCACTTTCAAGATCGCCCACGTAGGCGCCAATGGTCTGGACGGACTCGGTGCACGCGTCGGCGAGATCGCCCAGCAGGTGCATGTCGTCGACGTTCGAAAAGGCACGCGGCAAGTCGGTATCGATAAACGCCATGACGCCGCGCCAGGTGTCGATGCCGACTTTCACGAAAATGGCGGGCGGGTCCTTGATGTTGTCGCGCGCGGCCTGGACCAGGCGCGGCACCTGTCGCAGTTTTGACAGGACCCGGCGGGCACGATCGGTTACTGGCGCGTGGGCAAAAATGGCCTGGGCCGCCAGGCTCGACGCCAAGATATCGGCGTAGACGTGCGGGTTACGCTCCCACGACCGGGTCGATTCCAGGTCGAACTGGCGGGCCCTGATGTTCGACGACACTATCTGGTGTTCGACCTGCTCGCGGATCGGCAGGTTGGCGTGCGGAATACTATCCAGCCGTCGCGCGAACCCGGCCAAGGCCCCCATGTGGCTGTCGATGGCCGTACGGCGGTAATCCTCAATCAGGTCGTCATGGACGTGAACACCGTCCATGGTCGCCCCGGTGGGGTGAACCTCGTAAAGATAGGCGAGATAGTCGTCGACGAAGTGGGGTAGTGGTTCAGCCGCGTGCATGCAGTGCAGGGCCGCGATCACGGGAAAGCGGCCATCTCGCAATGGTACAATAAAATGCGGCTGATGAAGGGGACCCTGTACGTCGTCGGGACGCCCATTGGCCATCTTGAAGACATCACGCTTCGGGCCCTCCGCATTCTCAAGACGGTTCAGCTGGTTGCGGCTGAAGATACCCGCCGCACAGGTAACCTGCTCAGGCACTACAACATCGACACCAAGGTGCTCAGCGTCCACGAGCACAACGAGCAGGTGCGGGTCGCGCGACTGCTTGACCGGCTAGCGGCCGGCGACTCGATTGCGTTGGTGACTGATGCCGGGACGCCGGGCGTTTCGGATCCAGGAGCGACATTAGTAGCTGCGGTCCGGTCGGCCGGCTTCAGAGTCGAGCCCATACCTGGCGCAAGCGCGGTGGTCACTGCCATTTCTGCGTCAGGCATCAAGTCTGAAGGGTTTTGTTTTCATGGATTTGCACCGATTAAGTCAAAAGACAGAAAATTATGGTTTCAAGCGTTGGTTGAAGGGAGCCGACACCGTGCTGCGGTGTTCTTCGAAGCACCGCACCGGCTTCATAAGACCCTTGAGGAACTACAGTTATTGGTTAAATGCCAGATAATGGTGGGGAGAGAGCTTACGAAGATCCATGAAGAGTTCGTCTTCGGGACCCCGCTTGAGCTTCTGGCCAGATTTACAGCCCCCCAGGGGGAGTTCACCTTGGTGATTCCGCCGGGGTCGAAGGACGCCAACCAGCCGATCGCTGTTACCGACGATGAAATTGATGAGATATTTGGTCAATTAACAGAAACTGGCGTCGGCGAGTCTAAGCGAGACACCGCTCGATTGGTGGCCGAACGCCTCGGGCTGACCACAAAGGTCGTCTACGACGCACTGGAACGGGTCAAAATTGCTCGTGGCTGACATTCACGTCGTCGTACTCGCGGCAGGTAAGGGCACGCGAATGAAGTCGCAGGTACCCAAGGTCCTGCACCAGATTTCGGGCTCCTCGCTGATCGAACGCGTGCTTCGCACTGCCGATGCCTTGGCCCCAGCCAGCGTCACCTTGGTCGTCGGACACGGCGCCGAGGAGGTGAAGCAAACCCTCAACTCGCGGCAGTCCCTGCAGTTCGTCCTGCAAGAGCAGCAGCTTGGCACGGGACACGCCCTGCTCCAGACGCGGCCGCTGCTTGAAGGCAAAAGCGGGGTCGTGGTGTTGCTGTCGGGCGACGTGCCGCTATTGACCAGCAACACCTTGAAGTCGCTGATCGACACCCACCTGCAGTCGCAAGCGGCCGCAACCGTCGTCACCGCCGAAATGCCCAGGGCCTTCGGGTATGGCCGCATCGTCAGGACCAACGGCCGCATCTCGCGAATTGTCGAAGAGCGCGATGCCTCGCCGGCTCAGCGGAAGATCACGGAGATTAACTCGGGGATCTACGCGTTCGACCTGGAGCCACTGTTCGGGGCACTCGACGCGATCGGCACATCGAACAACCAGGGCGAGTACTACCTGCCCGACCTGGTCGCCATCTACCGCAAACGGAAGCAGACCGTCGCCACCTGGACGGTCGAACACGCAGAACAGATTCGCGGCATCAACAGCCGCACAGAGCTTGCCGAGGTTAGTGCCATGGTCCGCCAGCAGAAGAACGAAGAATTGATGGCCGCGGGTGTCACAATCATCGACCCCGCCACCACCTACGTCGACAGCGATGTGGTTGTCGGCGCCGACACGGTCATCCATCCATGCGTCTTTCTTGAGGGGTCGACGAGAATCGGCGCCGCGTGCGAAATCCATTCGGGCACGCGCATCGTCAACTCGACCATCGGCGACCGCGTGTGTGTGCGGAACCACACTGTGGTCACGGACTCAACAGTCGAGACCGGTTCTTTCCTGGGTCCCTTCGCCCACATCCGCCCCGGGTCACAGGTCGGCGAGGGCGCGCACATTGGCAATTTCGTCGAGCTCAAGAAGACCTCGATGGGCAAGGGCGCCAAGGCCAATCATCTGGCCTACCTGGGCGACGCAACGATCGGAGCAGCCACCAACGTGGGCGCCGGCACCATCACATGCAACTTCGACGGCGAGAAGAAACACCAGACGGTAATTGGGAACGGCGTCTTCGTGGGTAGCAACAGCACGCTGGTTGCGCCGATCACGCTGGCTGATGGCGCATACATTGCAGCGGGCTCCGCGGTCACCGAGAATGTGCCCGCCGGCGCACTCGGCATCGGCCGCGCGCGGCAGGAGAATAAGGCCGACTGGGTCGCCAAGCGGAAGCAGAAGGGTAGCCAGTAAATGTGCGGAATCATCGGATACATCGGTCCCAAGCCGGTTATCCCCGTCATCCTCGATGGGCTGCGGCGCCTTGAATATCGCGGCTACGACTCGGCAGGTGTCGCGGTGGTGCAAGACGGCCAGATCGACATCCGTCGCAGCGCCGGCAAGCTGATCAATCTCGAAACCTCGATTCAGGCTAAGCCGATGTCGGGCGACTATGGCCTTGGTCACACGCGCTGGGCCACGCACGGTCGCCCCACCGAAGAGAATGCGCACCCGCACCGCGACGGCTCCGGCCGCATCGTCGTGGTTCACAACGGCATCATCGAAAACTACCTCGAGATCAAGCGTGAGCTGATTGCCGAAGGCCATAAGTTCGAATCAGAGACCGACACCGAAGTGGTCGCCCACCTGGTGCAGAAGGAATGGCAGGACGACGGCCTCGAGAACGCGGTACTGAGAGCCATGAAGCGCGTGCGCGGGCTGTTCGCGCTCGTGCTGCTGTCGGCCGACGATCCGAACAAGCTCGTAACCGTGCGCAACGGCCCTCCCATCGTGGTGGGCATTGGCGACGGCGAGTATTTCGTGGCGTCTGACGTGCCCGCTATTCTCAGTCACACCCGCGACGTGGTGTTCATGGAAGACCGCGAGATGGCGGTGCTGACGCCCTCTGGCGTGGTCTTCAAGTCG
>JANMUX010000457.1:0-4590 GCA_031392125.1 Acidobacteriota bacterium
TGGTCGTTGAGGCGCTGAGAGCCCAGCTTCTGCACCCGCCCATCGTCGGCGTCGCCGATTAGGGGCGCCAGGCCATTGGGCTTGGTGTACGCGGCGACAAACTCCAGCATCTTCTCGAGACGCGCCGCCTGCGCGCTGGGGATCGCCTCGCCGTTTTTTTCGAGAAGCAGATACGAGGTCTGGAACAGCTCCAACACCAGGCGCTGATAAGAGGTTGACTGCTCGTAGTCAACGCCGTCCGCCGACACCTGCAGCAGCATCTCGTCGAAGACGATGGTCTTGCCTTGGGCGAGCCAACGGCGGCCCTGCGGCGTGTGGCGAAAGAACAGGCCGACAAACACCAGGCCGGCACCGTCGCTTAGATAGTGATTCCCGTTGACGTCGCCCTTCTCCAGGTTCTGGTAGACGAACTCGCCGTGGAGGAAGAGGTTGCGAAGCAGCAACCGGCGAAACGCCGGGTCCGCGCACGCGCGCGAGCCGGCCATGAAATAGAAACCCCAGATCCAGTTGATTGCGCGCAACGCCACATCCATGGCGCAGGCCCAGTTCACGCTGTAGGCGAAGGGGTTGACGGCAATCCAGTCCTCGATCTCGGCGCGATACTCGGCGGCGTAGCGTTCGTCGCCGGTCAGCCAGTAGGCCTGGCCGAGCGCCGTGAAGTGCTGGCACCGGCTAAGCTCCCACGGCACCTTAACGTCGGTGGGCTTCTCCAGTTCCATGTACTGAATGTCGCGGCAGTACTGCACCGGGTAGTGACGTCCGGTCTTGAAGTCGTCGAGCCACGGCAGCTTTTCGCCCAACGCCTTGACCCCGGATCCGAGCAAGTCGAACTCGTGCCGCATCGCGGCATCGGCGGTCGCCACCACGGCGTCGACCTCGTCTGGATAGCGGCTGCGAAACGCGGCAGCATGGCTTTCGCGATCGGCGGGCCGCACGAAGAACGGCGCCGTCATCTGCCGATCCCACAATGCGTCAAAGCCGGCTGCGCCGTTTAGGACCGCCCGGTCTCGCAGCAGGCGCGGATAGAGAAGCGACCATGGGCGTCGTGTTTGCGTCCGCGCCTCTTCAACGAGCCGCGCGGCCAGCACGCGCGGGGACATGCGGAGCGCCTTGCCGGCGCGCTCCCAGAACCTCGACAGGGTCATCAGGCGAGAAACTTCTGCAACACCGTGGCGACCCGTCCCGCGGTCTGGCCGTCCCAGAGGGGTGGCCGCCGCTGCGGTTCGTGCTCGCGGGCCATCGCCTCATCGAAGCCGGCGATTATGGCCGCCGTCTGGGTGCCGACCAGCCGGTTGGTGCCATGGGTAATGGTGACCGGCCGCTCGGTGTTCTCGCGCAGCGTCAGGCACGGAATGCCGAGGGCCGTCGATTCCTCCTGCAGCCCGCCCGAATCGCTGAGGATGATGCGTGCGTGAGAACTCAGGCTGAGGAAATCGATGTAGCCCATCGGCTCGGTCAGGATCACGTTGGCCGGCAGGGCGATGCCGGAGGTCGCTAGTCGCTGCCGGGTGCGCGGGTGAACGGGAAACACCACGGGCATTCGTCGCGCCACGTGTGCGACCGCCTCGAGAATCCGATTCAGGATGACCGGGTCGTCCACGTTCGACGGCCGGTGCAGCGTGAGCACGGCATAGCCCTTGTCCTCGACCGGCACCCGATCGCGAATCCGGTCGAGCGTCGCCATCGGCAGGTGCCGCATCAGCGTGTCGATCATGATGTTGCCGACCAGGTGAATCTTGTCGCGCGGCACACCTTCCTTCACCAGGTTCTCGTCACCATCGGCCGACGGCGTCAGCAGCAAGTCGGCCAGGCAGTCGGTGACGATGCGATTGACCTCCTCGGGCATCGCGCGGTCGTAGCTGCGCAGGCCGGCTTCAAGGTGCGCGATTGGAATCATCAGCTTGGCCGCGACCAGTGACGCCGCCATGGTGGAGTTGACGTCGCCAGCCACCACCACGAGGTCGGGCTGGTCAGACAGGCAGACCTCCTCGAAACCAATCATCACCTTCGCCGTTTGCACGGCGTGGCTGGCCGATCCGACCTCGAGATTGCGGTCGGGGACCGGCAGCGACAGCTCGCGCAGGAACGATTTCGACATCGCCTCGTCGTAGTGCTGGCCGGTGTTGACGAGGATCTGCCGGATTCCGGCCGCGTCCTTCAGCGCATCCATCAGCGGCGCGATCTTCATGTAGTTGGGTCGCGCGCCGACGACGTGAACGATGGTTTTCAACTGTGACTTCTCCTGGATCAACGACTGAGAAAGCGTGGCGCACGCATCGATTGGTAGAGCGTACGGACTTGCCAGTCCGCGGGGACTTGGGCATCGACCCAGACGGGAATGCTGCCGTCACGTTTCATGCGCGCCACCTGTCCGAGACACGACACCGGCGCGCCGGTGATGGTCAAGCCCGAGAACCGCAGCTCGATTTGATCCGCGATGCCTTGCGAGAAAACGGGAATGAACAGCCTGGTCGCCGCCGCGCCTGGTGCGGGCCTCTGCACGCTTAACGACGTCGCCATGTCGCGGCTGGGTACGTCGGCATCGTAGGTCGCGGTCACTGCCAACGCGCCTGCTCCCGCGCACTCGCTTGCAGCCAGGGTGACCACCAGCATGTCGGAGCCGCGGTGAAAGGGCGGCGCGGCATCTTCGCCGGGCTGCCATTCGACACGCAGGGTATTGGGGCCACTGACGGTCGTGTTCAACAGCTCAATGGGCGAATCCAGGTAGGCCTGAAGCAGGTCTCGGACTTGCCTGTTCTGCAGCGTCCGCACCAGGCCAAGTGCCGCGGCAAGCGCGGTCAGCAGGACCACCAACGCTACGGCCCCCCGGACGAGCCGCGCGCGCGAAAACGCGCCCGCCCGAAGTTGCCACACCTGGGTCACCAGCAAGGCGGCTGCCCACCAGGGAATGAACCGCAAGTGAAACCAGTGGCGTTCATCGAACCGAATCGCCGGATAGCCGGCAAGAAACAACACAGAGATGGTCAACGCCAGGCCCAAGCGGATCGACGACGCCCACGCGGCCGCGATGGCCAATGCCGTGAAGCCGACACCGAGCGCCGAAAGCGGCGACGAGACGGCGCTGGCGAGCCGGTAGAACAACACCATGGTCCCGTTGTCAGCGAATGGCGCCATCGGCAACATCGCCGTGGGGATCGCGAGCCCCACTCTCAGGATCATCAAGACCGAGGCATAGGCGCGCACCACGAGGTCAGCGGGAAACGTCCGCGCCAAATCGAAATACAGTTGGCCCGACGCGGTGTCGTAATCAGCGGTGCACAGTCTCGGCACCGGCGCGCCGAGCACGCGCGCGGCGTAGTCGCCGGTCTTCAGATCGGCGAAGGTGTCGGTCATGTGCTCGCCGAACCGGTAGATCGAGGGCGTCAGGCGCAATTCGCTGGTCAACGGCTCGGTCAGACCAAGCAGCGAGAAGTGGTACTGACAGCCACCAAGCTTGAGGCCGTTGATAATCGGCCATGCCGAAAGCAAGAAGGCTCCGAGCAGCGCCAGCGTCGCCAATGCGTTCCGCCCAGCGTGCGGGCGAAACTTGCCAGGCAGGAACAGCAGGACGATGACCGCGCCAAAGGGGACCATGACGGCGAGATCGCCGCGAAAGCCGTAGCCGATGCCGACAATCGCGCCGTACGCGGCCGCCAGTGCCAGGGTCGCCGCCCGCCCAAGGGGCCGCAGCACCAGAGCGCCGAGAACCAGCACGGCCGCGAGCACGAACGGGGCCTTGCTGTAGTCGCGCAGTGACAGCAAGTGCGTGAGGTTGGCCGGCGACAGCGTCAGCAGCATTGCCAGCGCGGCGGCCAGCGCGGCGCCGGAAACCAGCCGGAACAACCCGTACAGGAACACCGCACCCGCGGCACTCATTGCGGAGCCGACGCTGTCGAGGGCGGTCCAGGACACGCCGGTCACCCTCCAGACGGCGGCGGCGGTGCCATACAAGTAGTACCAGTTGGCGTTGGCCGGTGTGGTGAGCGGCAACTGGGTCATCGCCTCGGGCAGCGACGAACAATCGAACTCGTTGCGGCGGACGTTGAGAAACTCCACCAGCGCCGGCGGGCTCGAGGGCGAAGTCACGAACCCGCGGCCACACGCCATCATCACGGCCGGCTCGAAGTTCGACTGGTAGAAAAATGGCTGCGCACCGGCCGCCCGGAACCCGCGCATGGCCACCTGCGAGGCCATGAAGGCAGCGACGAACAGCACAACACAGATGATGGCGTCGAGCAGGAATGCTCGCGGCCGCGTCGAAACGGGTGACGGCAGAAGGGCTATTTTACGCCATCCTCAGACGCGCGCGGATGACCCTCGGCGGGCGCCAGCGGCGCCAGGCGCGACGTTCGCACCACCCATGGCGGCAGGTCGCGGGCAAACACCAGGCGTTGGAAATAGGTCGCCAGCACGCCAAACGCCAGCAACTGCAGGCAGCCCATCGTCATCACCGTCAGCACCGTGCTCGACCAGCCCGGCACGGTGTTGCCGCGCGCCGTCTGCCAGGCGATGAACCCGCCGTAACTGAATGAGAACACCAGGCCGATTAGTCCGAGCCCGCTGATGATCTGGAGCGGGGCGTGCGAGAAG
>JANMUX010000474.1:0-4155 GCA_031392125.1 Acidobacteriota bacterium
ATCACCCACGAGTACCGGGTGATTCCAGGTCTTGGCGTTCAACGCCGGGAACCGCGCCATCTCGGTGAACTTGTCGGCGGTCGCCGAAACCAGCGCCAACTCGCCGTCTTCGGACAGCACCAGCAGCAGGTCCTGATCGACCAGCAGCACCATCTGGCCATTGCCGAATCGGCCACCCTTCCAGTTGCGCTTACCGTCCTCCATGTTGATGCTCGACAGGATGTTGCCGTCGAAGCCGTAGGCATGACCTTTGTGAATGACGAAGTCGTTGAAATAAGGTTTCAGGCCGTTCGACGTCCATCGCTCTTCGACATTCCATTTGCCAGCCGCCTGGCTCACGTGCAAGCGGCGCGTGCCCTGGCCGCCGGTGGCACTGAGCGCGTGGATCACGATGTCGCCGTCGGGTAGGAGCGCCGGTTGGACGATCGGGCCTGGTATCCATTCATGAATCCACAGGGTCGCGCCGGTTGCCGGGTCGACACTGACCGCTCCGGGGCCACCGAGCAGTAGCGCCTGGACGACGCCGTCGATCGTGACGCGATGGGGGGAGCTGTAACTGCCACCGTATTTCGGGCCGGTCCACCGCTGCTTGCCGGTGGTGGCGTCGTAGCCTGCCATGGTGCCCGCAGCGGCTACGATGACCACGTCACCGATTACGAGTGGTGAGCTCGAGAAACCCCAGTCGGACACCTTGCGGCCGGTGTCGGAAGACACGTTGTGCGACCAGAGTACCTTGCCGGTTGATGCGTCGAGCGCGTTCAACATGCCGGTCGCGCCGAACGAATAGACGCGACCGTTGTGAAGGGTCGGCGTGGCGCGCGGGCCGGCGCCACCATTCGATTCCCAGAACCGGACTGAGTCGCGGTGCCGCCACACCGGCTCGCCCGTGGATAACCGGTAGCACGACACGATTTCATCCTCGCCGCGTTGCTCTTGCGTGTAGATCAGATCGCCGTTCACCGCGAACGATGACCAGCCCGGGCCCACCGCCCGGCGCCACATCTGCACTGGCGGCGCAGCGGACCAATCGGTGTTGATGCGCACGTCGCGAATAACGCCGTCGCGCTCGACGCCGCGGAACCCGGGCCATTCGGCTTCGGGAGCGGGCTTCACAGCGAGCGAGGCGTGGCCCTCGCTGATGACGGAACTGGGGGCGGTGGTGGCAAGCGCCTCACCGGTGGCAGCGGGCACCATCGGTGCTGGTGCGGGCGCGGCAGCAACCACCACGGGTGCCGGCGGCACTGGCTCGATCGCATTGGCCACTTCAGCCAGCAGCAAGTCCTCAGCGGTGGGCGTCCACCGCCAGCGGAAGTCGGATCCGAGCGTGTTGTTGCTGGTCACGCCGTCGGTGCGCAGCAGGGCAAAGAATCCACACGCGATCAGCAAGGTGGCGGCCAACGTTGTTCGCCGGGCACCGGTGGACAATCCACGGGCCGCGACAGCCCAGGCAACCAGGGCGAGGGCCATGATCGGAATGGCGTAGATGTAGAGCATCATGCCCATACCCGCGTTGTCGATCGAGGGATGCGAGATGGCTTTCACGACGACCACGGAGATAACCATCATCGCGAGCGCGCCCAGGCGCTCAGCCCAAGGTGCGCGGCTGAAGAATACCCACCACACGACTATCGCCAGCGCACCGAGCACCGAGCCGAGCAGCCCCACCAGTCCCGACTCGAGGCCGAAGATCGGCGTGTCTGGAAACAGGGCCGGCAGGCCGAACCGAAGGAGCGGGATCGCTACCGCGGCAACGACACCGGGCCACAGGCGCAAGGTCTTCTGAGCAATGGAATGGTTGGTCATTTGAGTGTTCTCGAATCCACGGTATCTACTCCGAACGCAGCGCCTGCAGCACATCGACGCGCGAGGCACGCGCGGCCGGCATCAACGATGCGAGCACCGCGGCGCTCCCGAGCACTACGGCAGCCGCGAGCACCGGCAAAAAGCCAGGCACCTGAACGTCGGCTAGATAAGCCGCCGCAACGCCAGCCAATGCGTAGCCGCCGACGACACCCGCCGTGATGCCAAGCGCGGCAATCACCGCGCCTTCCGACAGCACGCCGAGCAACAGGCTGCGCGGAGTGGAACCGACGGCCAACCTGACGCCGAACTCCCGCACGCGGGCGCTGACCGAGAAAGCCAGCACGCCGGCGACGCCAACCACGGAAATCAACAACGCCACTACCGCGAACCCGGAAATGACGAACGCGTTCAGCCGTTCGGGAGTCAGCACCTGCGCGCGGACGTCCTCGAGCGTAGCGGCCCGCTCCACCGGCTGATCCGGCGCCATCTCGCGAACCACGCGCTTGATCGCCGGCACCAACGCGTAGGGGTCGCCAGCCGCATGCACGAACACTCGGCCGGCGACGCCCATCTGCTGAAACGGGTGATAGACGGTCAGCGCCTGTGCGCTCACGACGTTCTCGTCATCGATGTCGGCCACCACACCGACGACTCGACGCGGCTGTGGCTTGCCGAAATACGGATCGGTCCACCACATCTTCCGGTTCAGCGCGTCGCCGTTCGGAAACAGCCGCTGCGCCACGCTCTGGCTGACGATGACGACCTGCTCGTTGCCGCGGCGATCATCGTCCGTGAAGGCGCGGCCGGTAATCAGCGGCACGCCGATGACGTCAAAGAACGCGGGCGAGACGATGCGCAAGCGCGCGCGGGGATTCTCTTCCCCATCGGCCGGCACGAAGCCTTCGAAGGCAAACGGCACTCCCGGACCAAAGGTGCCGGCATCACGCCAGGGTACGAAGCTGCCGACGGCGACGGCCTTCACCCCCGGCAGCTCGCCGATGCGGCGGCTCAACTCCTGGTAGAAGTCGATTGCCTTGCCGCTGAAGTCACCGAGTGGCGCCGGGACGTCAAGCGCCAGCACTTGGCGCACCTCGAAGCCGGCGCTCGCTGACTGCAACGCGATCAGCGTGGCGACCAGCATGCCGGCACCGGCCAGCATCACAAAGGACAGCGCAATCTGCGCCGTCGCGAACGCCCGCAGCCGGCGATTGGTTCCAGGGGTCAGCCGCAGGCCAGCGCTCACGAGTCCGGAGCCCGTCGGGTGCTGCGCGGGGAGCCGGGGCACGTAGGCCAACAGCACTGCGGCCGCCATCGCCAGACCGGCGCCGATCCACAACACGCTGCTATCGACGGTGACATCAAGCGCGCGCACCGAGAACCTGGCGGCAAAGCTCGCCACGATCGCGACAAACGGGCGCGCCAGCACAACTCCGAGCACGGCACCCGCGCCGCACAGCACCAGGCTTTCGGCCAGCAGCGTCCGCCGCAGTGCGCCCCGGCTGGCCCCAAGCGCGGCCCGCACCGCCAACTCCCCTTCCCGGTGAACCGAACGGGACAGGATCAGGTTGGCAACATTCGAGCACGCAACGATGAACACCACACCGGCAGCCGCCAGAAGCAACAACAGAATGGTCCGCGCCGGCGACGCGATCTGATCACGCAACGGTGTTGCCGTGAGTTGCATCCCCGCCTTCGCCGAGTAGGCATCGGGATGCTCGCTGACCATCGCAGCGTGGACTGCGGCCAGTTCAGCGCGGGCTTCCGCGAGCGTCACGCCCGGAGCAAGCCGGCCGAACAGCTCCGTCATGCGATGGGTGCGGCCGGTGATCATCGTCGCGCCCATGTGATGGGGGCTGGTCACGATGTTCGCGATGATCTCGGTATCGGCCGGATACGGCACTGACGGCTCGAGCACGCCCACAACCGTAGCGGTTCGTGGGCCAAGTCGCAGGGTCTTTCCAAGTACCGACGGATCGCTGTCGAGCGAGTCCTTCCAGAACCGATGCGTCAGCACTGCCGCACCCGCCGCATTCAGCCCATCGTCGCGGGCATCAAGCAGCCGCCCGAGCACAGGGCGCAGGCCCATTACCTCGAAGAACGAACCGCTGACGACCCCTGCCTTCACGATGCGCGGCTCGCCGAAACCCACCATGGTGAAGTCGACGGTTGAAAAATCTCCGAAGGCACTGATGCTGGTGCTGCGCGACTTGAAGTCGGCAATCTCCGGAACTGAGAACGTCAGGTTGCCCGGCAGCGATGTCGGCAATCAGCGCCGCGAAGTGGTCCTGGCGCACCGGCCGGCGGAGCTGGGCCACGGCGCCAAGCACGCTCAACGTCGAATTGTTCAGCGGG
>JANMUX010000495.1:0-1953 GCA_031392125.1 Acidobacteriota bacterium
CCGCGTAGTTCGGGAAATCCGAGACCTTGCCGTAGTTGGTGCCTGACGGGTCGGTGCCGGTCAGCGCCGGCAGCAAGCCTTCGGTCTTCGACGTGCTGTTGTTGTAAGCGACGCGCATCCGCACGCTGTCGCGCAGTTGGGTGGTGATGTTCGCCGTCAAGTACTGCACGGACTGCTTCTGCTCCTGCGACGATGTGGCCGCTGCGGGGTTCACCGCCGTGCCTGCCGAGACCGAGCGGTCGATTGTGGTCAGCGCGGGCTGGTAGCCGGCGAAGAACCACACGCGATCGCGCTTGAGCGGGCCGCCCAGCGAGAAGGCCGGCTCGATACGGGTGCGGTCATCCTTCGGATACGACACGTACTCGGCGATGTCTGAGTTCACCAGGTTCTGGCGCAGCGACTGGCGGCGATCACCCTCGAGGTTGCTGCCTTCGTAGTTGAAAGTGGCGGTGCCGCGGAAGTTGTTGGTGCCGCTCTTGGTCACGGCATTGACGACGCCGCCGGTGGCGCCGCCGAATTCAGCCGTGTAACCGCTCGACTTGACCTGAACTTCTTCAACGAAGTCGGTAATCAGGTTCTGGCCCGAGGTGCCGTCCTGGATGTCGGTGGTCTCGATGCCGTCGATGATGTAGCGGTTCTCGCCGGCACTGGCGCCGTCGATCGACAGGCCGCCGAGCTTCGACTCGTTGTTGGCGCCGGGCGCCTGCGTCACGAGGGTCGTGAAGTCGCGGCCCTGGGGCAGCAACTCGATTTGCTCGGCGCGGATGTTCGTCTGGCGCGCACTCTGACGCACGTCCACCAGCGGGGTTTCCGCCGTGACCGTCACCGATTCGGCGACGCCCGCGAGCGGCAGTGCGAAGTCGACCTTCTTGATCTGGCCGAGGCCGACGCGGACTTCAAACACTTCCTTGGCGACAAAGCCCTGGAGGTTCGCGCTCACCCGGTAGTTGCCGGGCGCGAGCGAGGGGAAGCGGAACACACCGACCGAGTCAGTGGTCGTCGACGTGACGCGGCCATTGGCATCAGCTTCGACAGTGGCACCCGGAAGCACGGCGCCCGATGCGTCTCTGACGACGCCTTCAATCGAGCCACGCTGGTCCTGCGCCCACACGGGAGCCACCAACGCACCGATCAACAACAGAATTGCGAAAGGTCTTACGAACATCACCTTTCCTCCTTTGGAAAAGCAACAACAACACAACGGATCTGTAAAAACGAACAGCCTCGATGGTAGCCCACGAAAGGGGCCATTTGTGGGACGAATCTACAAAAACCTGTGATTACTTGCGCAATTGCTGGGGTGGAGCCGAGATGAGATCAGCGGTTTCAGGGCGTATTTGCTGGGGTTTTTGAACGTTCGTTTGATATCATTTCTTTTCTCATGCCCCCAGTTGGCCAAGCACCCCCCCAGGTCGTAATCCTGGGCGCCGCGCGCACCCCGATTGGCAAGTTCGGTGGTGCGTTCAAGGACGTCCACGCCGCGGAGCTGGGCGCCGTTGCCGCCAGGGCGGGCATCGAAAGGGCGGGCATCTCCGCCGGCGACATCCAGGAAGTTCTGATGGGGCACGGCCGTCCCGCAGGGGTGGGGCCGAATCCGGCCCGCCAGGTTGGTCACCGGGCCGGCGTCCCAAACAGCGCACCGGCCTACACCATCAACAAAGCCTGCGCGGGCGGCATGCAGGCGGTCGCGTCGGGCGCCCAGAGCATCCTGCTTGGCGAGGCCGAAGTCGTGTTGGCCGGCGGCATCGAGAACATGAGCCGCGTCCCGTACCTGGTGGATGCCGCAGATGCGCGGTGGGGCCACAAGATGGGCCACTTCCAGTTCGTCGATGCCATGTACCGCGATGGCTTTCAGGATCCGCTCTCGGGCCTGATCATGGGCGAGACGGCGGAAGTGCTGGCGCGCCAGTACGGCATCACGCGCGAGCAGTCCGATGCCTTCGCGCTCGAGAG
>JANMUX010000507.1:0-7057 GCA_031392125.1 Acidobacteriota bacterium
CGTTGACGTATGCGCTCATCGAACAGCAGCATATTCCACGCTGGTGCTGAGGTGCTAGAGTGCTGGAGGGCTGGAGTGCTGGGGTGCTGAGGTGCTGAGGTGCTGAAATGCTCAAGTGCTGGAGTGCACACTGAATGCGAATACTGAACGGTGAGCAGATGCGGGAAGCGGATCGCCGCACCATCCAGGACATCGGGCTTGCCTCGTTGGTCTTGATGGAGAACGCGGGGCGCCAGGTGGTGGCCGCCGTCGAATCCCTCTATCCCGACCTCGCCGACCGCCGCGTCGCCATCGTCTGCGGCAAGGGCAACAACGGCGGTGACGGCTTCGTCGTGGCGCGCACGCTGCAACAACGCGGTGTGGACGTATCGGTGTTCGTGATTGGCAGGGTCACCGAGATCAAAGGCGATGCGCGGGTCAATCTCGAGATCCTCGGGCGCATTGGCCAGACCGTCGTGGAAGTCGCCGACGAAACGGCGTGGGAGTTGCACGGCGCGGAGATTACTGCGCACGATCTGATCGTCGACGCGATGTTCGGCATTGGCCTGTCGGCCCCGCTCACCGGGTTCTACGAAACGGTGGTCGCCGACCTCAACGAGGCGGGTGTGCCGATTGTCTCGATTGACATGCCGTCGGGCATGTCGGCTGATACCAGCGACCTGATCGGCCATGCGATTGACGCGACGGTCACCGTCGCGCTCGGCGCGCCGAAGTTGCCGCTGGTCCTGCCGCCAGCTGAGTCGAAATCAGGGGAAGTCGTCATTGCCGATATCGGAATCCCGGCCGACGTCTTCGACCAGCTGGAAGGCCCGCACATCGAGCTGCTGACCCGCGACCAGATGCGTCCGCTGATTCCGGCGCGGGCGGTGGACGCGCACAAGGGCGATTTCGGGCGGGTTGTCGTGGTCGCCGGATCGGCGGGGAAGGCCGGCGCCGCCGTGCTTTGCGCGCATGGCGCGATGCGTGCGGGCGCTGGGCTGGTGACCGTGGCGTCGCCCCGGTCGTGCCAGCCGACCATTGCCGCGCACGGCGTCGAATACATGACCGAAGGCCTCGACGAAATGCCCGATGGAACCGTGCATTTCTCGGCGATCTCGGCAGTCCTGGGCATTGACGCCGACGTGATTGTGGCCGGTCCTGGTCTTGGCCGCGGCGAGGGTGTGACGACCTTCGTGCGCGAGTTGCTGGATAAGTACGATGGCCCGCTGGTGCTCGACGCCGACGCGTTGAACGCGTTTGCCGACGAGCCGTCGCTGTTGATCGGCCGCGAGGGACGCGACCTGATTATCACGCCGCACCCCGGCGAGATGGCGCGACTGGTGGGGTGCAGCGTCGAAGACCTTCAGGCTGACCGCATCGGCATCGCCACCGATTTTGCGAAGCGCCACAAGGTCTACGTCGTGCTCAAAGGCTATCGCACGCTGGTCGTCACGCCAGAACAGAAGGTGTTCGTGAATCCCACCGGTTGCGCCGGCATGGCGACCGGCGGCACCGGCGACGTGCTCGCCGGAATGCTGGCGGCATGGCTGGCGCAACTGCTCGACGCCGAGGCGGCCTGCCGTCTTGCGGTCTACCTGCACGGGTCAGCGGGCGAATTGGCCGATGCCGACAACGGCGAGGTGTCGATGACCGCCGGCGACCTGGTTGACCACATCGGCGACGCGATTCTCGAGCTGACCGCCCGCCGTCGCGTGGCCGCCAAGGCCACCGAGTGATCCACCGCTCCAACTCCGAGGCCGAAACGCGCGCGATCGCAGCCCGTCTCGCCGCGAATCTGCAGCCGGGCGTCGTGTTGCTGCTGTCGGGCGATCTGGGTGCCGGCAAGACCGCCTTCACAAAGGGCCTGGCGGAGGGGCTGGGCATCGATCCCGGCGAAGTCACCAGTCCGACCTTCACGCTCGTCCACGAGTATCGCGGCGGCCGCCTCCCGCTTGTCCATGTGGATCTCTACCGACTGGAACGGGCCGACCTGGACGACTTGGGGATGGATTCCGATCTGGCTGCACTGGGCGTCCTGGCCATTGAGTGGTCAGAACGCCTGTTGCGGGTGCCGGTCGGTGCGGTGGCCGTTGCGATCGCGGCCACCGGCGAGGGACGTCGCACGATTACCGTCGGGTGAATAACGGTGTTGGTAGATGGGGAACAGGGCCTGGGCCCTAGTGCTGGTGGGACTTGCCGCGGGCTAACGCGATTCGGCGATGGTCGTCGGGGCGGCCTGCTGCGCGACGTCGGTCTGATCGACCTGGTAGAGCGCCATTAGAAGAATCGTCAGCACGAGCGAGATCCCCATGGCGGCAGCGATTCGTCCGATCAGTTCCATGCTGTTAGCGGTTTGCATATTGCGTGCCTAGTTATCGGTGAGCCCTGCGAGGTAAATAGGGCCCGCCGAAATAATCGAAGGCTACGCCTGCGGGATCGACATGGTCGGTGTGTAAGTCTTTCGCGAGCCGGCGACAATCAGTAAGGCAACCCCGGCCAGGATCGCAACATCGGCGATGTTGAAGATCCCGGATCTCATCGGGCCTATGCCGACATTGAGAAAGTCGATCACCCGGCCGAGCGCGACGCGGTCGACCAGGTTGGACGCCCCTCCGGCCAGGAGCAGCAGCAGGCCGGCTTGGCCGAGACGGCAGAACCCGCCCATGAGGGTCAGCACCGCTGTCGCAAGCAGGAACAGTCCATTACCAATCTGAAAGACCGCTGTCCGCGTTCCTGGGCCCCATTGGGCGCCCAGTCCGAGGAACGCTCCCGGATTCTCGTGGTAGGTCAGGCGAACAGTGTCGGCCAGGAAGGATTGTTCGGCGGTGCCGGACAGGCTGGTGAGGGCGAAGTGTTTGGTCGCCCGATCGCACGCAACGGTACCGATCAGGAAAAGGCAGAGCATGACAGCTCTCCTGAGATCTTTCATATTGCAGAGCTTTCCGTGGGGGGAACGGGTCGATGGTAACACGACCGAGACGTCGACTGACGAGGCGCGACGCTATTCCACCCGATAGTTTGGCGCTTCCTTCGTGATCGTCACGTCATGCACGTGGCTTTCGCGGAAGCCCGCGTTGGTGATGCGAATAATCTCGGCGTCACGCTGCAGGTCGGGAATGGTTGCCGCGCCGCAATAGCCCATGCCCGCCCGCAGGCCGCCCATCAACTGGTGCACCACCATCGACATGCTGCCCTTGTGCTGCACGCGCCCCTCAATGCCCTCGGGGACCAGCTTTTCCATGCTCGGCTTGCCGGCGGGGCTCGTGCCGCTTTCGAGCTCGAAGTCGTCCTGGAAGTAGCGGTCGCGGCTGCCCTTACGCATGGCGCCAATCGAGCCCATGCCGCGATATTCCTTGAACGTGCGGCCCTGGTACAGAATCAGTTCGCCCGGGCTTTCGTCGGTGCCCGCAAACAGGTTGCCGGCCATCACGCAACTGGCGCCCACGGCGAGCGCCTTCACGACATCGCCCGACGTCCGAATGCCGCCATCGGCAATCACGGGGATGTCGTGCTTCGCCGCCGCGGCTGCGCATTCGGCGATCGACGAGATCATCGGCATGCCAATGCCGGCGACGATGCGGGTGGTGCAGATTGAGCCGGCGCCAATGCCGACCTTCACGGCGTTGACGCCGATCTTGATGAGCGCTTCGGTCGCCGCCGCGGTGGCGACATTGCCGGCAATCAAATCCAACTCCGGGAACGCCTCGCGAATCTGCCGGACGATGTCCATCACGCCTTGGGAGTGGCCGTGGGCCGTGTCCACGATCAGCACGTCAACGTGGGCCTTGACCAGCGCCGCGGCGCGCGCCATGGTGTCGCGGGCAATGCCGACCGCCGCGCCGGTCCGCAGCCGGCCGAGTTCATCCTTGCAGGCGTTCGGATACTTGATCGCCTTCTGGATGTCCTTGACGGTGATCAAGCCCTTCAGTTTGAAGTCCTGGTCGACCACCAGGAGCTTCTCGACTTTGGCCTTGTGCAGGATCTCGCGCGCCTGGTCGAGGGTAGTGCCGACCGGCACGGTGATCAGCTTCTCCTTGGTCATCACCTCCGACACTGTTCGCGAGAGGTTGGTCTCGAAACGCAGGTCGCGGTTGGTGAGAATGCCGACCAGCCGGCCTTCTTTGCTGCCGCCCTCGGTGATCGGCACGCCCGAGATGCGGTACTTCTGCATCAGCTCAAGCGCCTCGCGGATCAGGGCCTCTGGGGCGACGGTGATCGGGTTGACGATCATGCCGCTCTCGGATCGCTTGACACGATCCACTTCGAGCGCCTGCTCCTCGATCGACAGGTTCTTGTGGATGATGCCCATGCCGCCTTGCTGCGCCATGGCAATGGCCATCTCCGACTCGGTCACCGTGTCCATGGCCGCACTGAGCAGCGGTACGTTCAGCTTGATGTTCTTCGTGAGGCGGGTACTGACATCCACCTGCGCCGGCAGCACCGTCGAGTGCCGCGGGACCAGCAGGATGTCGTCGAACGTGAGAGCGGTGCGCAGTCCAGCTTCGAGAGGGTTCATTAGGCTCCGTGACACTTCTTGAACTTCTTGCCGCTGCCACACCAGCACGGGTCGTTGCGGCCCACCTTGGGCTCGTCGCGCTTCACCGTCTTGATGGGTGCGTCGTCGCCGCCAACGCGGGCCGGCGCGCGTTCCTCAGTGAGGTCGTCAGGCCCGGTCGGCGGCGCCGCCGGCTGGGTGAACACCGAGGGCCGCTCGGCGGCCGGGTTGTTGTAATTGAGCGCGGCCGGCTTGCGCGGTGCAGGACGCACGGGGGCGGCCAGCACCGGCTCGCCGCCATCGCGCTCGATCACGGGCTTGAGCCACCACAAGTAGCGGACGATCTCCTCCTCAATGCGGTGACGCATGTCCTGGAAGAGTGCGAAGCTTTCCTTCTTGTATTCGACCAGTGGATCGCGCTGGCCGTAGCCGCGCAGGCCGATGCCTTCCTTGAGGTGGTCGAGCGAGTAGAGGTGGTCCTTCCACTGCTGGTCCACGATCTGCAGCATCAGGTCGCGCTCGACCTTGGTCAGGACCTCGCGCGGAACGATGTTCTCCTTGTCGACGTAGCGGGCGACGACCTTCGCCCACAGCGCCTCGCGCACTTCATCGGCGCTCATCTCGTTGTACTTCAGCGATGCAAAGTCGTCTTCACCGAGGGCGAACAATTGCGCGGTCTCGCGCTGCAGGGCAGGCAGGTCCCAGTCGTCGGGTTCGACCTCGGCGCCAATGAATTCCTCGATCTTCTCGTCGAACAGGTCTTCCGCGGTCGCCATCACGTAGCCACGAATGTCGCTGACCTCTTCCTCGGCAAGATGGATCTTGCCCTCCAGAATCTCGCGCCGCAGCGTGTAGACGCTCTCGCGCTGCTTGTTCATCACGTCGTCGTACTCGAGCAGGTGTTTGCGAACGGCGAAGTTCTGCGCTTCAACCTGCTTCTGCGCGCGTTCGATGGCGCGGCTGACCATGCCGTGCTCGATCGGCACGCCTTCTTCCATGCCCAGCCGCTGCATCAGGCCCGAGATGCGATCGGAGCCGAAGATGCGCATCAGGTCGTCTTCAAGCGACAGGTAGAACCGCGACGAACCCGGATCGCCTTGGCGGCCGGCGCGGCCGCGGAGCTGGTTGTCGATGCGGCGCGCTTCGTGCCGTTCAGTACCGACGATGTGCAGGCCGCCGAGGTTGACCACCTGCTTGTGCTCGTCTTCTCACTGGCGTTTGAAGTGGGTGAAGATGCGTTCCCAGTCGGCCGTCTTGACGCGGTAGAAGCTGTCGATGTGGAAGAAGTTCACGAACTCCTCATCGTCCACGTACTTCTCTTCGCCCTTGATCACCTTCTCGGCGACGCCCTCGTTCAGGCTCTGCTGGCGCGCCATGTACTCGGGGTTGCCGCCGAGCAGAATGTCGGTGCCGCGGCCCGCCATGTTGGTGGCAATCGTGACGGCGTCCTTGCGGCCGGCCTGCGCGACGATCTCGGCTTCCTGCGCGTGATACTTGGCGTTCAGCACGATGTGCTTGGTGCCTTTTTTCTTCAGCATGCTCGAGAGCCGTTCAGACTTCTCGATCGAGACGGTGCCGACCAGCGCGGGCCGTCCTTCTTCCTGCCGCTTGATGATGTCGTCGACGATCGCGGCCCACTTCTCGCCCTCGGTCCGATAGACCAGGTCGGGTTCTTCGATGCGCGACATGGCGCGATTGGTCGGGATCACCATCACGTCGAGCTTGTAGATCTTCGCGAACTCCGGGGCTTCGGTCTCGGCCGTGCCGGTCATGCCTGACAGCTTCTTGTACTTGCGGAAGTAGTTCTGGAAGGTGATGGTCGCGAGCGTCTGGTTCTCGCGCTCGATCTTGACGCCTTCCTTCGCTTCGACGGCCTGGTGCAGGCCGTCGCTCCACCGCCGTCCGGGCATGAGCCGGCCGGTGAACTCGTCGACGATGACGACGCCGCCGTCCTTGATCATGTACTGCACGTCGAGCTTGTAGTGGACGTGCGCGCGCAGGCCCTGCTGCACGTGATGGAGCAGGGGCATGTTGGCCGGGTCGTACAACCCGCCGGGCTGCATGCGATGCGAGAGCAATTGCTCGGCCTTGGCCATGCCGGTTTCGGTCAGGGTGGCGGTCTTGTTCTTCTCGTCAACGACGTAGTCGCCCGACGCCTCGAGGCGGTCGCGGTCTTCTCCCTTGGTCTGGCCCTGGTGCACCTCGCCGCGCGTCAACTTGGGAATGATGCGATCGACCTCGTAGTACAGATCGGTCGATTCTTCGGCCGGGCCCGAGATGATCAGCGGTGTGCGCGCCTCGTCGATCAGGATGCTGTCGACTTCATCCACGATCGCGAAGTGATGCCCGCGTTGGACCATCGCGCCGAGATCGAACTTCATGTTGTCGCGCAGGTAGTCGAAGCCGAACTCGTTGTTGGTGCCGTAGGTGATGTCGCAGGCGTACGCGACCTGGCGTTGCTGGTCGTTGAGATCGTGCTGGATGACGCCGACCGACATGCCGAGGAAGCGATACAGCCGGCCCATCCACTCCGAGTCGCGGCGGGCGAGATAGTCGTTCACGGTGACGACGTGAACGCCCTTG
>JANMUX010000508.1:0-5968 GCA_031392125.1 Acidobacteriota bacterium
GCTGATGCGTTCGCAGAAATTGCTACGTGGTCGCGCTACCCCGCCGTCCTCGACCTGGCGCACTTCGCCGTCGTCGCGCGGCCCGGAATCACGCTAGACTCATTGCAGAAGCGATTGCCTACCCTTGCTGAACGCATGACGACGCCGGCGGCCTACAGGCCCGACGACAATCCACGCGTCATCCTGATCCCGGCGGAAACTCCCGATGTTTCGTCCACCGAGATTCGCCGCCGGGTGCGCGCCGGCGAGAGCATCAAGGGACTTGTTTCCGATGCGGTCGCAACTTACATCTCCACCCATCGTCTTTATGTAGAGGCGGGTCTTTAGACCCGCGTGGTCCACTGGAAAGCACCTTGCATGGCCAAAACTTCGAGTCCGCGTAAACCCAAGACGACCCGTCCGCGCAAAGCCGCCGGCGAGGCAGGCACCAAGGCGGCCTCCCCGCGCTTGCCCAAGGCCATTCAGGCGGTGATTGAGGCGGCGCAGGACAAGAAAGCCACCGCCGTGGTGGTGCTCGACCTGAAGAAGGCCGGCGCGTTCACGGATTATTTCGTGATTTGCTCGGGGGCCAATCCGCGGCAGGTGCAGGCGATTGCCGATTCAGTGGAACAGGCGCTCAAGGCGCAGAAGCAGCGGCCGTCGCTCGTGGAAGGCTACGCGCGCGCGGAATGGGTGCTGCTCGACTATTTCGATTTCGTGGTCCACGTGTTCTCGAAGCACGCACGCGACTTCTACGCGCTCGATCGCCTGTGGGGCAGCGCTGTGCGACACGAGCTCCCCGACCAGGACTGATTCTTTACCTGGGGACACACCCTCAGGTTTGTCCGACGCGAGGGGCGCATGAATCTGCGCGCCCTCGCCAATGCCCTTCTTTCCTCTCTCTTCGAACCGCCGTGCGCGGCCTGCGCGCAAATGCTCCCGCACCCGCTCGATGGAGCCGTTTGCGCGAACTGCTGGGCATCGATACGGGCGCGCGAGCCGCTCATCGAGCAATTCACTGGCCGGCATGCAGTTGACTCGGTGTGCGCCGTCGATCACTACGAAGGCCGGCTGCGCGATGTCATTCACGCGCTCAAGTACGACCGCCGGCGTTCGATCGCAAAGCCGCTTGGCGGGTTGATGAGAGAACGGGGTGCGGAGGTCTTGAACGACGCCGGGCTGGTGGTTCCGGTCCCGCTCCATCCCCGGCGCGAGCGCGAACGCGGCTTCAACCAAGCCGACGATCTGGCGCGGCAGCTGGGCCTGCCGGTCGCCCATTTACTGCGCCGTGTTCGGTTCACCACCTCGCAGATCGAGCTGCCGGCGGACGAGCGCCACCAGAATGTTCGTGGCGCGTTTGCCTTGATCCCACCTTCGCCAAGGCTGCGGTGGGCAGGCCCTGAGCCCCGATCCCCGATCCCGGACGTAGTAGTCCTGATCGACGATGTCGCCACGACCGGCGCGACGCTGGAGGCCTGCGCGAAAGAATTGAAACGCGGCGGGGTGAGAGAAGTGCGGGCCCTTACAGCAGCCCGAGTCGTGACCGGACGGCGGTGAGCACGTCAGCCGACACCGCGTCTTTGTCGCGGGCGCCGTCCAGATGCACCCAACCCTCGTCACGGCCGGCCTGGCGCAGGTAGCTTTCGCGCACGCGGCCAAGCAGTGGGAGGTCGCGCTCGAACTTGTCGCGGGCCACCTGCTTGCGGTTGAGCGACGCCTCGGGCGGAATGTCGAGCAGCACGGTCAGCGAAGGCTGCGGCAGGCGGCGTTGAATCTCCCCCAGCCATGCCGCTTCGATGCCCTGGGCTTCGCCGTAGGCGATGCTCGATGCCAGGTAGCGATCGCACACGACCATGTGTCCGGCGTCGAGCCACTCGAGAATACGCGGGCGGAACTCGAAGCGATTGGCAATGTAGAGCAGTTGCAGGGCATCGGGCTCGTAGTGGCGTTCCCCCTGAAGCGCATGGCCGATCTCGGTGCCGATCGCCGTGGTGTATTCGGGAAAGGTCAGGAACTCCGCGCCCAGCCCGGCAGAACGAAACGCGGCCAGCAACCGCTCGGCCTGGGTTTGCTTGCCGCTCTGATCGAGTCCTTCGAAGGCGATCAGGTGACCAGGGGTCTTGAGGTCTCGAGGTGGTGAAGTCCTGGAGGTCATTCGGTTTCGAGCGACAGCAACTCGTCGAGGGTCTGGCGTCGGCGAATCACGCGCCACTGGCCGCCGTCGACCATCACCTCGGGGGACAGCGGCCGGCGCAAGTAGGTGTGGGCCATGACGGCACCATAGGCACCGATGTCGCGCACGGCCAGTAAGTCGCCGACCTCGACCGGCGCCAGCTGGCGGTCGCGTGCGTAGGAATCGGTGCTCTCACAAATCGGGCCGACAACATCAACCGGTCCGGGCTCGCCGGCACGAGGCGTCAGCGGGTCGATGCGGTGAAACGCGTTGTAAAGGGCTGGCCTCATCAGTTCGGTCATGCCGGCATCGACGACCACGAAGCGCTTGGCGCCCGCGAACTGCTTCACGTCAACCACGGTCGTCAGCAACACTCCGGCGGGACCGACGAGTACGCGACCGGGCTCAATCGCAATCTTCAAGCCGCTGCCCCTGGTCGCCGACACCAGGCCGCGAACGTAATCGGCGGGATTCACGACCGGGCCGCCGTCGTACGAGATCCCCAGCCCGCCGCCCATGTCGAGGTGCTGCAAGACGATGCCCTCGTCCCGCAGGGCGTGCGCGAGCGCGACTACCGCTTCGGCGGCGCGGCTCAACGGATCGAGCGTGGTGATCTGCGAACCGATGTGGACGTGGGCGCCCACGGGCTGCAATCCCTTGCGGCTGGCCATTTCACGAAACAGCG
This sequence comes from Acidobacteriota bacterium, assembly GCA_031392125.1. Lineage (GTDB taxonomy): Bacteria > Acidobacteriota > Vicinamibacteria > Vicinamibacterales > UBA2999 > 12-FULL-67-14b. The sequence goes on from JANMUX010000508.1 coordinate 2,838, forward strand.
CCGGTGCTTCATCGATCGGGACGCCGAACTTGTTCGAGCGCAACCCGGTGGAAATGTGCGGATGGCTCCTGGCGTCGATGTCGGGATTGACGCGCAACGCCACGCGCGCGACGGCGCCTTGCGCGATGGCGCGCTGGTCGATGCGGTCGAGCTCGCCTGGTGACTCGACGTTGATGGCCAGCAGGCCAAGCGAGACCGCGCGATCGATCTCCGCAGCGCTCTTGCCGACCCCGGTAAAGATGATCTGGTCGGGCCGAAAACCGCACCGCGACGCCACGTCCACTTCGCCCAGCGAGTTGGCATCGGCGTGGGCGCCGAGCGAATGCAGCAGACGGACAATCGCCAGCGCGGAGTTGGCCTTGAGCGCGTAGTGAATGGCATGCGGATAGCCATCGAACGCCTCGTCCAGGGTCGTGTAAGCGGCCCGAATCAGGTCTGCATCGTAGACGTAGCAGGGCGTGCCGACGGCGGCTGCAATGTCCTGGAGCCGGGCCGTCGATGCCGCCGCGGTCGCCTCGCGCGCTGTGGCGGACAGGTCTGGCGCAGTGGAGGGAGCAGTCGAGGGAGTGGTGAAGGCCACTGGCGTGATCTTATCGTGCCAGCCCTCGGTCGCGCTAATCGGGCCGCAACACCACTGGCCTGACGGAGCTGTGACGAGCCCGTCACGTTGCAGTGTTCAAATAGGGGGGATGGATATTACGCGTGCCCGTCTCCTGTTGGTGTTCGCCGCCGGCCTCGCGGCAACTGCCGCGGCGCAGGAATCCGACCGCACATGGCTGGCAGGCGACTCGCACATCCACAGCCAGTGGAGCCCTGGCTACGACCGCACGCAAAGCCCGCCGGCGCCCTTGAAGGGCGAAGATGCCATCTACCCGACGCCAGTCAACGCGCAGATGGCCCGGAAGTTCGGCCTGAGCTGGATGGTAACGACCGACCATGGCGGGCCGAATCACTCCAAGTTCAACCGGGAGCAGGCCTATCCCGAACTGCAGGCGTCACGCTCATCGGTGCCCGACCTGCTGCAGTTCTATGGCATGGAGATCAACCTGCCGGCCATGGACCACCACACGCTGATCGTCCCGCGCTCAGAAACAGAGGCCGGCGTGCTATTCGATGTCGAAAGCCGCTTCGACGCCAACGACGCGTGGCCGCCAGTAGCCACGCGTAATACCGAGGCCGCAGCGATCGAGGCGCTTGTCTACATGCGGGCGCTGTCGCCGCAGCCCTTGATGTTTGCCAATCACCCGTCTCGGTCGGCGAAGGCGATCGGCGTCTACGGACTGGACGAGCCTCGCGAGCTGCGTCGGAACAACGATGTTGCGCCCGAGGTGTATCGCGGCATGGAAGGCGGGCCCGGGCACCAGGCGGGCGGATTGGCTGCCGACGGTTCGCCGAAGCGGAACGCCGCCGGCGAGCCCATCGGCGCACGCGGCTCTTACGGCAACGCTTCGGCCGGGACCTTCGGTGGCTTCGACCAGATGACGGCAATCGTCGGCGGTTTGTGGGATTCGCTGCTTGGCGAGGGTCGTCGCTTCTGGATCGTCGCGTCCTCGGACTCGCACGTCCACTACAGCGAAACGCCGCGCTCGGGATCCGACTTCTTTCCGGGGGAGTTTCACAAGACCTATGTGCTGGCGCGCAAGAGCTACGACGATGTGCTCGCGGGCCTGCGCGAAGGCCGCGTCTTCGCGGTGGCGGGTGACCTGATCTCGGAACTGGAGGTCGAGGCGCGTGCCGGACGGTCCCGAGCCAGCCTGGGAGGCACGTTGCCGGCCGCGATCGGTGCCAAGGTGAAGGTGAAGGTCAGGTTCCGCGACCCCGATGCGCCGAATGCGCGTGGCGAGCGCCCCTCGGTCAGCCGCGTCGATGTGATCATGGGCGACATTCTCGGACCCGGCGGTGACCCGGCGGGCGACAAGAATCCCAGCACCCGCGTGATCACGCGGCTGGCTGCCAACCAGTGGAAGCGCAAGGGCGAGTGGCGCGAATTCGACCTCACGTTGCCGGCACTCACCCGCAGCGCCTACGTCCGGCTGCGCGGCACCAACGGTGCCGATCTCGAACCGGTCATGGACAGCGCGGGTGAGAACCCGTGGCTCGACCTGTGGTTCTACTCGAGCCCCGTGTTCATCGCCGTGCCATGAGGTGATGGCCGGGCTGGCCGCCCGGGCCGGCGGTGACGGATGATATGATTCCGGGTCGGGGACGGCTCGTCCTCACCCCACTGACACATGCCTGATCCCTCGCCATCGCCCACCGAGGCCATCGACACGCTCATCGCGAGCTGCCTGGGCGGCGACCAGATCGCGTGGGAAGAAATCGTGCGCCAGCACCGGCGCAAGGTCTTCAACATCGCGTATAAGTTCACCGGCCGTCACGACGAAGCCGAAGACCTGACCCAGGACATCTTCCTGAAGATCTTCAAGTCGCTGCACACGTTCGATCGGCGCGCGAATTTCCAGACCTGGCTGGTCAGCGTGAGCCGCAACCTGTGCATCGATCATTACCGCAGCGTCCGCAAGGAACGCGAAACCATCGACCGCGACGTCGATGCCGGTGAACTGACGCCGGCAGCGCCGGGCCAGAACGCCTACCAGGCACTCGAGCAACAAGACCGCGTCGAGCTGCTGCGCAAGGCGATGGCCGAACTGCCGCCGTCGCTGCGCGAAGCCGTGGTCAAGCGCGACATCCAGGAATTTTCTTACCAGGAAATCGCCGATCAGCTGAACTTGCCGGAGGGCACCGTGAAATCGCGCATCAATCGCGGCCGCACAGAACTTGCTCGCCAGGTGCAACGCATTCGAGAGGAAGACGAAGGGGTAACCGGATGAATCTCACGACCGACCGTGCTCAAGGCATCGCCATTGTCCGCGTAGGCGAGACGCGACTCATGTATCCGCTGCTGGCCGATTTTTCCGGCGCGGTCATGTCGCTGCTGTCGTCGGGCGACAAGAAAGTGGTGATCGATTTGTCGAAGGTCACCTACGTCGATTCGGCCACCATCGGGTGCCTGATGGACTTGTATCGCCAGAGCGCGGCGGCCGGCGGCGAGCTGCGGCTGGCCGGCGTCAACAAGCGCGTCGAGACGATGCTCACCATGACCGGGGCGCACAATTTCCTGAAGATGTTCC
>JANMUX010000526.1:0-15092 GCA_031392125.1 Acidobacteriota bacterium
CGTTCGAGCGCGCCCGGCGTCTGATAAACACCCCAGTCACTCTTCCCGCTGATGAACATCGACGGCTGATCGATTGTGCGGCCCGAGAAGGTCGCGAGGTCGGCGTTGATGCGGCCGGCCTGGCCGAGACGATACGACTGCAAGCCGCCCTGGAATCCGGTGCGGCCGTACTCGGCGGCGTAAACGCGCAGCGCTTCGTCGGTAAGCCAGTCGTTCGCCTTGATCGCGGCGGCTGACGGCATCTCTGACGCCACGCTCTCGGCCATGCCCTTGGTGAGATCCATCACGTAGTAGCGCGGCAGCTTCGCCCACTCGTCCGCGGTGCGACCCTTGAGCGGAGCGGGAACGTTGGCCTTCCAGTCGGCGCTTTTCATGTGGTAGTAAGCGCGCAGAAAGGCGTGCACACCGGCGGGCGCCTTCCACATGTTGTCGTTGGCCTCGCGGGTCGAGTAATAGCGCATGTAGTACTGACGCGGCGGCGTCAGGCGGGCCAGATCGTCGTAGATGGTATCGGCCGCTGGTGCTGGCCGCGGCGGGGTATCGGCGGTAGCGAACGGCAACGCCGGCGGGCCACCAAACGGCGCGCTCATCATCACCACCGATCGGAAGATGTCGGGACGCACGACGGCACACCAGCCGGCAATGCCGGAGCCGACGTCATGTCCCACAACCGCCGCTACCGATCGGTAACCAAGCGCCGACACCAGGGCCACCATGTCGGTCACGCGATTGAAGGTCCGGAACGGCATGAGGTCATCGTCAAAGGACACCTCGGTCCCGCCGGTGCGACCGTATCCGCGAAGGTCTGGCGCAAACACGTGATAGCCAGCAGCAGCCAGTTGCGGCATGACGTGCCGCCAGCTGTAGGCCAGCTCCGGAAAGCCATGGACGAGCAGTATCGCCGGACGATCGCGGCTCTCGAAACCTGCTTCCAGTATGTGCACACGAATGCCGTTGATATTTTCGAGCAGGCGCGAGCGAATGCCGGGTGGCAGCACGTCTGAACCGTAGGGCCCCGGCTCCCGCTGCTCCGCGGATCCCGCGCGCGCGGCAGACGGACGCCAACCGGCAGCCGCCGCAGTCGCGGTGATCACCCCCTGCACGAACCGACGACGCGAATGGCGTGATGACATGACCGAGCAGTGTATCGCCTGACGGACGGCTAGGCTTGCGGATGTGAGACACGCTGGCTGCGCGTCGCTAGGCGGGGTGGCGACGGTCGGTATAATTAGCAACTCTTGATGATTCGAATCTTCCGCCTTGTAACTATTTGTCTCTTTGTTGCGGCTGGCTCGGCGCAGGCGCAGACGGTGGCCAGGAATGCGGGTGCCGTGAACGGACTGGCGGCTCCCCTGGCGCCAGAGACGATTACCCGCGACGGGAAGGGGCAGGCCACGGTTCGCACGATGCCCCTGCCGGCGCCGATGGTATTTGACGGCCGGCTCGACGAGGCGTTCTACCGGGACGTGAAGCCCTTCGGCGATTTCATTCAGCAGGATCCCATCGAGGGAGCCGCGGCCACCGACAAGACCGAAGTGTGGGTGTTCTTCGACGAGGTCAACATCTACGTGGGTGCGCGGTTGTGGGAGAGCGAACCCGGCCGTCGCGTCGCCAACGAGATGCGGCGCGATTCGTTCAACCTGTACAACAACGACCACTTCGCCGTCGCCCTCGACACGTTTCACGACCGGCGCAACGGCTACGGCTTCTTCGCCAACTCACTTGGCGGCCTGTCTGATTCGCAGGTGATCAACGAACAGCCCAATCCCAACTGGAACACGTTGTGGGATGCGCGGACGGCGGACTTCGACGGTGGCTGGACCGTCGAGATACAGATTCCATTCCGTTCGATTCGCTTCAAGGAGGGTGGCGACACCTGGGGGGTGAATTTTCGCAGGCTGACCCGCTGGAACAACGAGAGCACGTTCCTGACCGCCGTGCCGCAGTCGTGGGGACGTCGCGGCATGGCCAAGGTCTCGTCGAACGGCACGCTGGTCGGCTTGCAAACCCCAGCAAAGCAGCGCAACCTCGACGTCAAGCCGTATGCGCTCGGGTCGGTGGCCACCAACCGGCTGGCTACCCCGCCGGTAGAAAATGACCGCGATGCGAATTTCGGCGTCGACGCCAAGTGGGCGATCTCGCAATCGCTAGTGGCCGACCTTACCTACAACACCGACTTTGCGCAGGTCGAAGATGACGAGGCGCAGGTCAACTTGACGCGGTTCAGCCTGTTCTTTCCGGAGAAGCGCGAGTTCTTTCTCGAGGGGGCCGACTATTTTGCGTTCGGCGCCGCAAACACCGGGGGCGGCGGCGGTGGCGGTGGTCCAGGCGGTGGGGGTGGTGGTGGCTTCAATAATCCCGCGCCGCTGCTCTTCTACAGCCGTCGCATCGGTCTCTCGAGCGGCAGGGCCGTACCAATTCTTGGCGGTGGCCGGCTGCTCGGACGCGGCGGCGGCTTTCAGTTTGGCGCGCTGCAGATGCGATCGAATGACGACCCGGTCGCGGGCGCCGTTGCCAGCGATTTCTCAGTGCTGCGCGTGAATCGTGACGTGTTCAGCCGCAGCCGCGTTGGCGTAATCGCAACGCGGCGCGCGCCAGGCGTGGCGGCTGGTGTGGCTGACAACTACGCGTACGGCGCGGATGCGGCGTTCAATTTCTTCTCCGACCTCTCAATCACGGGCTACTGGTCGAAGACCGACACGCCAGGTGCAGCCACACTCGACACGAGCTATCGCGGCGCCGTCAACTGGAACGCCGACCGCACCGGGCTACAGCTCGAACATTTGTATGTGGGCGATCACTTCAACCCTGAAATCGGCCTGGTCCGGCGGTCCGCGTTCCGGCGCTCGTATGGCCAGGGCCGGTTCAGCCCGAGACCGACCAACCTTCGCGGCGTTCGCCGGCTGACGCTCGAAGGCAGTGTCGACTATTTTGAGAACACGGCCGGCGCCGTCGAGTCGCGTGAACTCCAGGGCACGTTCCGCGTCGAACTGAACACCAGCGACCAGGTGGGCCTCGAATACTCCGACTCGTTCGAATTTCTCACCGTGCCGTTTGCGATCGCTCCCGGTGTGACTATTCCGGTCGGTGAGTACCAGTTCCGCCAGGCCAAGGCCACCTGGTTCATGTCGGCGTCGCGAAGGGTCTCGGGTTTTGCCAGCGTCAGCGCCGGCGAGTTCTACGGCGGGACGTTGCGTGAGCTGTCGTGGCGCGGGCGCCTCGAACTGTCGCCACAGTTGTCGGTCGAACCGCAGTTCTCGCTCAACCATGTCGACACGCCGTTCGGCGTGGGTAACACCAACGTCATCGGTTCGCGCGCCACTTACACGCTGACGCCGCGAATGTTCGTCGGCGCGCTGCTGCAGTACCAGTCGGCGATCAAGGCCGTCAGCGCGAATGTGCGGTTCCGCTGGGAATATCAGCCCGGCAGCGAGTTGTTCGTCGTCTACAGCGACGCGCGCGACACCGACGAGACGGGCTTTCCGCCGCCGGTGCTCAATCGCAGCTTCGTGGTCAAGCTGACCAAGCTGCTTCGTTTCTGACCTGGCCGTCGTCGATCACTGCGTCAGGACGGACTGGATTCTAATCCCGGAACAACAGCAGATCCCAGGCCAGGCGGCTGGCCCACGCCAGCTGCCAGATCATCAAGCTGACCAACCCGTACAGCGCGAACCCGATTCCGAGCGAGAGGCCCACGGCCACCATCATCATCATTCCGTAGGTGACCATTGACAGGCGGTAGAGCGAGCGCTCGCGCACCAACCGGCGTACGGCGTGATCGCGCGCCGACGCTCCCGAGGCGCGCACGGTCTGGATCATCGCGCCCAGCCCCATCCCGAATAACGGGAGACCGATGCCAAGCGGAACCTGCCGCGGAATCATGACGACCAGAGCAATCAGGATTAAGTAAATAAAGCAGCCGAAGGTGTGCCGCGCGAGGCGCAGGGCCGCTTCATTTTCCGTCGCGAGTATCGCCGGGTTGACCGACAGGCTCACGAACAACAGCCCTGCGAACGTCGCCGACGCGCCAGCCAGCACCGAGTAAAACGACTGCCATTCGGCGACTCGTGCGACGAACTCAGCGCTTGGCACGCGTGCTGCCGCCCGCCTTGGCCTCTTCGGCGCGGGCGCCGGCGAGAATGCCTTCCATGGCGTAGTTGCCCTCATGGCACGCGTATTCGTAGATCAGGCCGGGCGCCTTCTTCAAGCGAATCATGAAGGTGTATGGCTTGACCCACGTAGCCGGGTCGTCGACCGTGGTTTCCCAGTTGATGTAGTCGGGGCTGACGCGGGTGTAGCGTTCGGTGAGTTTCACGTCCGGCGTCGAACCCTGGAAGCCGTTGATGTAGTTGGTCGTCTCGACCACCAGGCTGTCGCCTTCCCAACGCCCCCGCGAATCGCCGTGCAACTGGCGGATGCGCGCGGGCAGGCGCGGGCCCGGCGTCATGGGCACCACGCGCGCGTCGTGAATCATTTCCTGCAGCAGCACCGTGGTGCTGGGCGACTGGATGATCTGGATATAGCTGTTGTAATTCGCCTGCGTGCGCGGCGCGCCGTACGAGATGCAGCGTTCAGACATCGGGCGGTCTTCCGGTCCGTCAGCCGGACCGCGGCCCCTCGCGGCGCGAACGCGGGCCGCTTCGGCCCGGCGCGCGGTGGCCTCTGGGGTCAGCGCCGGAAACTGGCCGTCGGGCGGGTCGGTAATCAGCGACGTCCGGTTGTCCCACTCGCGATCGGCCATCCAGAACTGGTTGTAGTTGCCGGTACTCGGATCGTAGGACACTTGCTTGAACGCGCCCTGGTCTTTCGCGTTGAGCATCAACTGGACGAAGTTGCCGAAGATCGCATCGCCGCCCTGATCCACGTACTGCGTCGCCGTCTTCTTCAGGTCTTCGAGTTCAGCGTCGGTGAGCGCGGACTTGTCTTTCCACTGCGTCGGGCGGGTCATGGGAGTCACGCTGTTGTTGCCCCACACCCCTTGCAGATCGGGACGTCCATCCGGCGTCCGCGGCACCTTCCAGCCGTCCGGAGCCGCGCCAGACTGCGCGCCAGTTGAAACCACCAGCAGACAGCCGGCCACGAGGACGGCGCTGGCACAAACCGCTTTGGTGAACCTCATGCCGCGCATCATACGCCACGACGCCGTTCCCTGATCCCTGATCCCTGATCCCTGATCCCTGATCCCCGATCCCCGATCCCGTTTCCCGCTTTGTGAGTTATCCTCCCGCCATGTCGAACAAGCCTTGGATTGCCGCCCTGGCGGCCCTGCTGACGGCCACCGGCCCGGTCCTGGCCCACCACGCGTTTTCGGCCGAGTTCGATGCCAAGGCGCCAGTGAACCTGAAGGGCCCCGTGACCAAGGTTGAGTGGATCAACCCGCACGCGTGGATTCATATGGAAGTCACCAAGCCCGACGGCAAGAAAGAAACCTGGATGGTGGAGGGCGGCACGCCTAACACCCTGCAGCGCGGTGGCATCTCGCGCGACTCCATCAAGATTGGCACCGAAATCGTCGTGGCCGGCTTCCGGGCGAAGGACGGCAGACTGCGCGCCAACGGGCGCGACATCACTTTCCCTGATGGCCGGACCCTGTTCATGGGATCGTCGGGCACCGGCGCCCCCAAGGATGGCCGCGACCCGAACGACAAGTCCAAGCCGAAGGGACCGTCGCGGTGATCCCAATGGTTAGCTGTGCGCGAGGCGCTTTCGCGATCCTCAGCATGTGCCTGCTCGCCTCGGCACTCGCCGCGTGCGCGCCGTCCGCGCCTGCCGCGCCAGAGGCGTATCGCGCGCCGCGCACGCCGGAGGGAACGCCGGATCTGAACGGCATCTGGCAAGCCAACAACACCGCGAACTGGAACATCGAGGCGCATCCCGCCAAGCAAGGCCCGGTGATTGCACTCGCTGCTGCCTTCAGCGTGCCGCCCGGCATGGGCGTTGTCGAAGGCGATGAGATTCCCTACCTGCCAGAGGCGGTGGCCAAGCGCAACGCCAACGGCGCCAGCTGGATGACGCTCGATCCCGAGGTCAAGTGCTTCATGCCGGGCATTCCACGCGCCACCTACATGCCGTACCCGTTCCAGATCGTCCAGTCAGCCGACAACATCCTGATGACCTACGAGTTCGCCAGCACCAGCCGCATCGTCCGGATGAATAGCCAGGAGAAGAGCCCCGCACCGGCGTGGATGGGCTGGTCGCTCGGCCGCTGGGAGGGCGAGACGCTCGTGATCGACGTGACCGATCACATGGAAGAAACCTGGTTCGATCGCGCCGGCAATTACCACAGTGATGCGCTGAAAGTGACCGAGCGCTACACGGCCCTCGATGCCAACACACTGCAGTACGAGGCGACGATCGACGATGCGAAAGTCTTCTCGAAGCCGTGGAAGATAAGCATGCCGCTCTATCGCCGCCGGGAACCGAACGCCCGGCTGATGGAATACAAGTGTGTCGAGTTTGCCGAAGAGCTGATGTACGGACATCTCCGGAAGAAATAGCGACGAACGAATCTAGAATCAAGAAGTGACAAGACTTCTTGCGTTCGTGCTGGCGGTTGTCCTCGGCGGCTGCTCTCTTGCGACTCGCGCGGGCGTGGCGTTGCTTTACAAGGAAGCCGAACTCCCCGCTTCACAGATCGTTCGCAATCTCTGCTACACCTCGGCATCGCCATGCGACACTCCGCGCCATACGCTCGACCTGTATCAGCCCGCCGCCAAGGGCTGGCCGGTCATCGTCTTTGTTCACGGCGGTAACTGGGATAGCGGCGACAAGGACTATCGCGCCGGCGGCGCCGACGTCTACGCCAACATAGGGCGTTTCTACGCTTCGCGTGGCATCGGTGTGGCGGTGATCAACTACCGTCTGCAGCCGAACATCGAGTGGTCGGCGCAGGTGGACGATGTGCGGGCGGCGACAGAGTGGGTACGGGGCAACATCGAACGTTATGGCGGCCGGCCCGATCGGCTTTTCCTGATGGGCCATTCGGCCGGCGCGCACCTGGCGTCGCTGGCTGCGCTGACCAGTTCGGATGCCGGCATTCGCGGCGTCATCGCCGTCAGCGGCGCCGCTCTCGATCTCGCCGACGAGCAGACCTATCGCTTGGGCGCCGATCGCAGCTACTACCGGCAACGCTTTCAAGGTGGTGACCGCAGCGACGCGTGGCAACGCCGCGCCTCACCCGCGCAGTTCGCCAACGCGAAGGCCCCGCCGTTCCTCATTCTCTACGCGACCGGCGAGTCGAAGGCGCTGCAGCGGCAGTCCCAGGTCCTGCACGACGCGCTGCTCAAGGCCGGGAGCTCGAGTCAACTGCTGCCGGTGCAGGGGGAAAGCCACACGCGCATAGTGCTGGCGCTCAGCCGGGGGGACAAGACCGCCGCGCCGGCCATACTCAGCTTCGTGCAGGCAGCGTTCGCCGATAAGTAAGGAATGCGGCTAACGCCGCCAGCACCATCAACACCGCTGCCGGGCCGGGCGACTCGCCGCGCTGCAGGTGAGTTGCTACCGCGCCTCCCATGAGCAGCGCGAGGGCCGCCGCTGCCACCGGCGTGAGAATCGGCATGATGCCGGTTGCGGCCGGAATGACCAGCCCTAGCCCGCCAGCCACTTCAGCGGCCCCAATCAGCTTGATTTGGGTATCGGAGAAATCTTCCGCCCAAGCCATGCCATTCGCAACCAATTGCGGTTGAGCGCTGGTCAGTTTCATGGCGCCGGCGGCGACAAATGCCAAGGCCAGCAGGATTTGTAGCAGCCAGGTCACGATCTTCATGTCGATTCGATGCCACGCAGCGTAGGAGGTGACACGCTCGTCAGCAGACCCTCGAAGTGCGGTTCGAGCAAATCGTAGTACGCTCTCCGGCCATGTTGAACCGGGTCCTGGTTAGCACGCTGCTAATGCCTCTCGCGTTCCTGTTCGGCCTCCAGTCCACCGGCACTTTGGCGGAGGTGGAGGCCTCGGCGAGGGTGGAGCAAGGAGCCGCCGGCCCGCCGCCGACAGAGCAAGCGCGAATGGACGCCCAGAACGCCGCGCTGCGAGCCATGCTTCAGCCGGCCCTGAAGCTGCCGATGGAGCCCGGCACGCTCGCCGTCACGGCGCCGCCGACGCTGGAATGGGCGCTCGGGATGGTGTCGTGGGTGGCCGCTGCTCCTGACGGTTTGATTTATTTGCTCCAGCGCGGAGACAAGGCGGATCCCGTCATTGCGATCGATCGAGAGGGCACAATCGTGCGGTCGTGGGGCAAGGGGATGTACTCGACCCCGCACGCCATCCGCGTCGATCCGCAGGGGAACATCTGGACTGCCGACGCCGCCAGCTCACGGGTTTACAAGTTCAAGCCGGACGGCACCCTGCTCCTGACGATCGAAGTCGGCGGCCAGCCGACACCGTGCGGAAACTTCTGCAGCACTACTGACATGGCTTTCGCGAGCGACGGGCACGTGTTCATTGCCGACGGATATCGCAATGCCCGAATTCTCGAGTACACGGCTGACGGCAAGAAAGTGAACGAGTGGGGCCGCGCCGGCACTGGTCCCGGCGAGTTCCGCCTGCCGCACTCGATCCAGATCGACGATCGCGGGATTATCTACGTGGCCGATCGCGAGAACGGCCGTATTCAGCGTTTCGATCGCAGCGGGAAATTTCTCGGTGAGTGGACGCAGTACGGCAAGACCTTCGGGCTGGCCCTGGTGGGCGACGCTTTATGGCTGTCAACCATTCCGCGTGGTCCGAACACCGCGCCGGGCTGGTTGATCAAGATCAACCGCGACACCGGGGCGCTGGTTGGATTCGTGGCGTCCGAAGGCAACCACGGCGTCGCCGTGATGCCGGGCGGCGACCTGCTGCTGACGCCTGGGCCGAACCAGGTTCCTCAGCGCTATCGCTCGACTCGCTAGGCTGTGGCGCTATAGCTGCGAAGCAGCGAAGGCGGACGTCACGGCAACGCGCCGAGCTTTCGCAAGACCGCGGCGGCCTCAGGGTAACCGGCGAAACCAGGGCCACGGCCCTCGGGTTTTCGCGCCAGCGTCAACGCGAGCGGCGTCTGCCCGCTTTTGTTCTTCACGTCCAGCGGCGCACCTTTCGCGACCAGCAACTCGATCGCCGTCGCCTGGTTCGTGGCGGCGGCCGCGTGCAGCGCAGTGTCACCGCTGTCAGCGGCGTGCGCCACGTTGGCGCCGGCATCGAGCAACAGCCGCACGGCCGCGGTCACTTCATCCGCGGGCCGAGGAATCTCCGGGCTATCGGAATCGATGATGTTCCACCGCGCCAGGTCCGAGGGACGCGCCTCTTTCTCGATCGGCGCACCGGCCACGAGGTGCAAGGCGCCGATGCCGTTCGGCAGCCTGGCATCGACTTGCGCGCCGCCGTCGAGGAGGACGCGCATCACTGGCACCTCGAGATAAGCCGCGGCAACCACCAGCGCCGTGGCCCCTCGGAAAGGGCTCGAGAGCGCCCACTGCGAGCCAAAACGGCGGACCGGACTTCCCTTCGTCAAGGTCGCGTGCGGGTCGGCTCCTTTTCCGAGCAGCGTCTTCACCAGCGCGACATCCCCGCGAAGTGCCGCGGCGTGCAGCGCGGTATAGCCTGCGCCGGCAGCATTTGGATCGGCGCCCGAGGCCAGCAGCAGCGTGGCGACTTCGGTCTGCCCTGAGAACGCCGCCATGACGAGCGCCGACTTGCCATCGCCGCCAACGTCGTTCGCGTTCGCGCCGGCAGCCAGTAGCAGCCGCGCCGATTCAATGCTCCCGGTCTGCGCCGCGAAGAGCAGGGCGGTGCTGCCGCCGGCCTGGATCTGGTGCGCGTCCTGGGCGGAGGTTTTGACGGCCCGGCGCGGGCCACGGTCCAGCATCACGGTCACCGGCCGCGCGTGGCTGCGCGCATGCACGTCGGCCCGGTTCTCGAGCAGCAGCTTGACGATGTCGGCGTGCTGGCGCGAAACGGCCCACATGAGCGCAGTCTGCTCGCGCGCCGTCTCGCGGGCATTGACTTGCGCACCGTGGGCGAGCAGCAGCCGCACCGCATCAACGCTGCCGGTGCGCGAGGCCTCCATCAACGGCGTCACGCCGGACGCGGCGGCAGCGTTGGCGTTGGCGCGCTTCTCCAGCAGCAGCCGCAGCGTGGCGACATTGCCGTTCGCGGCCGCCAGATGCAAAGGAGTGGTGCCAAGGTCGTTTGCCGCCCGTGCCGAGGCACCGGATGAGAGGAGCAAGCGGACCATCTCGAGCGAGTCACCATGCGCGGCCCAGTGCAGCGGCGTGGCGCCATCGCCCTCCGGCTGGTTGACGTCAGCTCCGGTCTTGAGCAGCGCGCGGACCGACTGCAGGTCGCCCTGCCGCACCGCGTCGACAAGCGGCGTCGTCGCCACCAGGGCCGCCAGCGCCAAGAACATGATCACGGGCGTTGCTCCTCAGTCGAGGCTGACCGGACCGGTGCTGTTGCCGTGCTGGTCGATCCGCACGCCAAAGCGATCCAGCAGGCTGAGATGGAAGTTGGCGAGCGGCGTTCCCTTCGTGAACTTCAGATGACGCCCACCCGCGATGCGGCCACCCGCGCCGCCGACGACCAGAATCGGCAAGTTCTCCGGCACGTGGCCGTTGCCCTCGCTCATGCCGGCGCCGTAGACAATGGCGACGTGATCGAGCAGCGAGCCGTCACCGTCTGGCGTCGTTCGCAGTTTCTCGACAAACTCCGCGAAGAGCGAGACATGGTAGTGATTGATCCGCGCGCACTTCTCCATGCGCACCGGATCACGCTGGTGATGCGAAATCGGATGATGCGCGTCTGGCACGCCGATCTCCGGGTAGGTGCGGCCACTGAACTCGCGCCCCATCATGAACGTCACCACGCGGGTGACGTCGCCCTGGTAGGCGAGCCACTGCAGGTCGAACATCAACCGGGCGTGCTGCGCGAAGGTGTCCGGTATGCCGGCCGGCCGATCGAACGAAGGCTCCTCAACGTTGAACGCAACCGCCTTCTGAATCCGGCGCTCCACGTCGCGGACGCTCTCGAGGTAGCCGGACAACCGCGAGCGATCGGGCGCCGACACCGACGCTTGCAGCCGCCCCACCTCGTCGCGCAGCGAGTCGAGGATGCTGCTCTTCTGTCGGGCGCGCGCCTGGCGCGCCTGGGCGTCGGCGGTGCCGTCGCCAAACAGCCGCACGAACGCCGCGCCTGGATCGTGCTCCATCGGCAGGGGCGACGTCGGGCCGGCCCACGAAATGGTGCCGGTGTAGACGCAGCTGCGGCCAAAATCGCACGACGACCCGGAGTCTACCGACTCGAGCGCGAGCTCCAGCGACGGCAATGCCGTGTCCTGACCCACATGCTTCGCGAGAATCTGATCGATCGAGACACCAGCGCGCAGCGATCGGCTCGGCGTGACATCCGTGAGGAACCGCGTGCTGGCGTCGGCGTGATTGTTGTACTGCCGCTCGCCCGGCGGAGGCGGTGGCACGCTGTCGAGGCCGCTCACCACCAGCAGGCGATCGCGAAACCGCTCGAGCGGCTTCAAGCTCGGCGACATCTCGAACGCGGTGCCTTCGGCCGACGGAAACCATTGGCTGGGGATGACGCCATTCGGCACGTAGACCGCGCCAAACCGCAAACGCGGCTGCGCGGCCGTTCGCTGCAGTGCCGTCAGCGCGGGCACCATCGCGTCAAGGAACGGCAGCGGAATGGCGGCACCGAGCGACCTCAGGACGGTCCGGCGCGACAGCACCTTCTTGGTGATCATCATGAGGCGGTTCTCCCCATCTGAAACGGCGTGCTCAACGCGATACCTCGAACAATCGCGGACCAGCGATGGCCCGATGCGGCAGCGTCGCGGACGATGCGGCGGATCGCCGGCTGGTCGCGATAGTCCAGCTGGCGTCCGAGCGCGTAGGTCAGCATCTTCGATACAAACGTATGGATATAGCTGTCCTGGTGCTTGACGATGAAGGCGCGAAGACCGGCGACACCATCGATGGGCGTGCCGTCGGGGAAGACCGAAGACGCGTCTACCGGGATTCCGCCGCTCGTTTGCCGCCAGCGCCCGATGGCATCGAAGTTCTCGAGCGAGAATCCGAGCGGATCCATTCGCACGTGACACACCGAGCAGGCGGGACTCTGTCGATGCCGCTCCATCTGCGCCCGCATCGACAACGGCCGGCCATCCTCCGTCACGGTCTTCAAGTCGGGGATGTCTGGCGGCGGCGGGGGCGGCGGCATGCCGAGCAGGCTCTCGAGCACCCAGAATCCGCGCACCACCGGCGCCGTGCGGTCGGGATACGAGGTGACCATCAGCACCGTCCCCTGGCCGAGAATACCGCCGCGGATGCCGTCGGACAGCGTTACGCGCCGAAAGCGCTCACCACTCACACCGCGCAGCCCGTAGTGCTGCGCGAGGCGCTCGTTCACGAACGAATAGTCGGCGGTAATCAGATCGACGATGCTGCGATCGGCGGCGATCTGACTCTCGACGAACATCGTCGTTTCGCGTTGAAAGGCCCGGCGCAAGTTCTCGTCGAACTCCGGAAACACGTTGGGATCTGGCAGCACACCCTGCGCCTTCCGCACGCCGAGCCATTGACCCGCAAAGCCCGTCACGAGCGACGACGCCCTGGCATCGCGCAGCATTCGTGACACCTGTTGCGTCAGCACCGCCGGCTCGTGCAGTTGATTGCGCTCCGCAAGCGCGAGCAGTGTCTCGTCGGGGATGCTGTTCCACAGGAAGAACGAGAGCCGCGAGGCGAGATCGAGATCGGCGACGCGATAGCTCGCCCCGGCCGCGGCCGCCGGCTCGCGTTCGATGCGGAAGAGGAAGTTGAAGCTGACGAGCATGCGTTCGATGGCCGACTGCACGCCGGCCTCGAAGCCGCGTGCCTTCGCCCCGGCGTCGTAGAAGCCAAGCAGCGTCGCCATTTCCTCGGCGGTGGGCGGGCGGCGGTAGGCACGACGCGCGAGCCGCGTCAGAATTCGCCGCGCGCAGCGGGCCTCTTCAGCCGCAGCCGCAGGCCCACCTTCGCCGAGGCTACGGCGGCCAAGTCCGCACGAGAAGATCAGCCGCCGGCTCGCCGTGTCGCCGGCACTCGCACCGCGATACGGGCCATTGACCGTCAGCGCGTCAACGGCGGCCAGGCCATCGAACTGCTCGTCTGAGCCGCGCCCGAAATCGACCGCCAGCGGTTGCGCCACCCCTTCGGGCTCCCACGGCGTATCCACGAACGACGCACTCACGACATGCACGCCGGCGGTCACCTGCGCCCGCACCTCGAGTCCGGCATCGGCGGCGTGCAGGTAGAGCTCGTACGGGGTGTCGCCGACGATCTCGCCATTCCAGGTCTGTGGTCCCGGCGTCCCGGTCGCCTCGCCACCGACGCGGAACCGTTTCACGCGCTTGCCGTCGATGCGCAGGTCGAGATCCTGCGCGCGACCCATGCCGACGATGTAGTCGTAGACCTGGCGACGGAGGCGGATCTTGAAGGCGTACTCGCCAGTGAGCGGAAACTGGTGTCGCACGGCGAGCCCACCGCGTGAACCGAACGGCAAGTCGTCGCCAAGGCGAACATCCTGTTCGAGCAGGCGAGGGACGCGGTAGGTCGCAGAACGCGTCGATTCGCCGAGGGACGGATCACCGACGGCCAGCCTGCTGATCTCACGTGCCGCGGTCAGGTACCGTTCGAGGTGCGCCGGTGACAGCGCGAGGCTGGACGCGATGTTATCGAAACCATCGTCGGCCTCGTCTTGAAGAAGCAGAGCCGAGGTGTCGATGGTCACTCCGAGAAGGTCGCGGACGGCGTTGCCGTATTCGGTGCGATTAAGTCGATGAGCGCCACTGCGCCCGGGGTCGGACCGCAACTCGGCGTTGCGATCGAGCGTATTGGTGACGTTGGTGACGATCCGGCCAAGCAGGGCGGGATCGGGACGTGCCTGTCTTGGCGGCGGCATCTGGCCGGTGCTCACCTTGTGCAGCACCTTCTCCCAGAGCTCCGGGTGCGATGCTGGATCGGCCAGGGCGGGATCGGTCAGCGAGAGGCCGCCCGTCCGCAGGCGGTCGTTGTGACAGCCGGCGCAGTAAGTCGAGACGAAGGCGCGGAGATCCACTTCGGGCGAAGGCTGCTGTCCGGCGCCCCCTACAGCGCCGAGTGACGCCGACGGACCGGCGCCCCACGCGAGCCCTGCCCACGCCAACGCCACGACGGCTGCCCCATGGGCGAAATGCACGTGCACAGACTAAAGCACTATCCGTTTCCGGGAGCAGTCATTTTGGCTGGCAGGCACAAAGAAAAAGGGCACGGAGTGGATGCTCCGCGCCCTCTGATTTCTGTCAGGCAACCCTGATGGTTGCCTCCATCGTCGCCTATTCGACTTCGGTCGTACCGCGCACTTCGACTTCGTCCGGCTCCACGAGATATTCCATCTCGCGGTCCAGCTCCAGTTCGTCGTCGCTCGGCTGCTGCACGGGCGGCGGCGGTGGCGGTTCGTCCGCGGGAATCTGCACGTGCCGATACCACCAGAAGCCGGTGCCGGCGGGAATCAAGCGTCCCATCGTCACGTTTTCCTTCAGGCCGCGCAGGTAGTCGATCTTCCCGGAGATCGCGGCCTCGGTGAGGACGCGCGTGGTCTCCTGGAACGACGCCGCCGAGATAAACGACTCGGTCGAGAGCGACGCCTTGGTGATGCCGAGCAGCAGCGGCTGGGCCTTGGCCGGGTGGCCGCCGTTACCGATGACGCGCTCGTTCTCTTCCATGAACCGGAACTTGTCGACCTGCTCGTCGATCAGGAATTCCGTGTCGCCCACGTCTTCGACGCGGACCCAGCGCATCATCTGGCGAGTGATCACCTCGATGTGCTTGTCGTTGATGTTCACGCCCTGCAGGCGGTAAACCTCCTGGATCTCGTTGACCAGGTACTTCTGCAGTTCCTTCTCGCCAAGCACATGGAGAATGTCGTGCGGGTTCGAGGGCCCGTCCATCAGCGGGTCGCCGGCGCGGACGCGGTCGCCTTCCTGGACGTTGACGTGCACACCACGCGGGATGCTGTATTCACGCGGCTCGGCGTTCGGGTCGTCGGCCACGATCATGATCTTGCGCTGGCCCTTGACCACGCCGCCGTACTT
>JANMUX010000042.1:0-24955 GCA_031392125.1 Acidobacteriota bacterium
CACATCGAACAGCGGACGCTCCTCGGGCGTGGCAAAGCTCACCCCTCCGGTCGCGAGCAGCGGCACGCGAAACGCCTCGGCCAGGCACACCAGCGCGTCGTTGTCGTCTTCCTGATCGCGATGCAGGTGCCGCTGCAGCTCGACATAGGTATTGGCGCGGCCGAACGTCCCGACAATGCGATCGAGCAGCCCGCCCACACCGTAGCGCTCGGCGTGCAGCAACGCGCGGCCGGGCATGGCAATCAGCCCGGCGGTGAAGCCGTCGAGTTCGTCGAGGGCCAGTACGCCTTCGCCTTTCGGCGCCCGCAGCTTCATCCGTGAGAGCAGGCGGCAGAGGTTGCGCCAGCCTTCTTGCGAGGACACCAGGACGGGAAGAGAGAACAGGGAGCGGGAGCCGGGAGAACTCTTCGACTCCCGCTTCCCGACTCCCGACTCCCGGCACGTTTCAACGGTCAGCTCGGCGCCAATCAGCGGGCGGAGCCCAGCCGCTAATGCAGCTTTATGAAAACGCGGCGCGCCTGACACGCCGTCGCGATCGAGCAGCGCCACCGCCGGGTAGCCGAGCATGGCCGCCCGCTCGATGAGGGTTTCGGGCGCCGACGCAGCGCGCAGAAAACTAAACGCAGATGACGTATGCAGTTCGATGTAAGCCACAGAGGACACAGAGGACTCAGAGAAAACGATTATTCAAGGGGGTCGTGACAGTTCAGGTCAGCGTGACAGCAAGAAATAATTTCTCAGTGTCCTCTGCGTCCTCTGTGGCTAACTTTTTCTGCGTCCTCTAATCGACGATCCCCTCTAAGAACCACTGCCCGACCCCGCGTTCGACGACCAGGCGATAGATGGTGCCGTCGGCCATCGCCACGTCCCACTCATCGCGATCCCACGCCTGCCCCTCCTGCCACCACTCGCCCGAGGTGCGCCATGGTCCGGCCGACTGGACGATGGCGCCGCTCGAAAAGCCCTGGCGATCGGTGTTGACGCGAATGGGCCGGCCTTCCCGCACTTGCACGCGAGTGGGAATGGGAAACCTGAACCGGCGCAACGCCGACCCGACCGCCCCGTCCTTTTCTTTGCACTCCAGCACCTCAGCACCTGAGCACCCCCGCACTTGGAACGCGGCCATCTCGAACGCCCCCGGCTTCCACGTCTCCACCAGGCGCGGCGAGCCGACATGCGTGTCGCCCATGAGCGCGCTCAGGCGCGCAATTAACGTGGACACCTGTTCGGGCGCCGGTTGCGCGCGTTCGAGCAGCGTCCATTGCAGCACGCGGCCCGGCGTCGGCTCGATGCACACGCGCACGATGTCGATGGGCGCATCGGGCGGATGGGTTTCAAGATCGAGCAGCACCAGCGTGCGCAGGGTCTTGGCGTCGCGCATGGGTGCCGGCAACGGCAACATGCGCGAATGCACTCGTTTGGTCGTGAGGCGTAGCGAGGTGTAGATCGCGGCCGCGCCACGATCGGCCTGTTCCAGCCGCTCGGACAGCGGCTCGAACAATCGTGCCAGGACGAAAGACAACGGCTCGAGACCTTCAATCGGCCACTCGAGTTCGAGCGCTGCCTCGAAGGGGACCTCGTCTACCCACGGCACCAATGGCCGCGCATCGACACCACGCGCCAGCGCTTGCCACTGCAATCCGCGCTCGCCCAAACGCTCGAACACTTCGGGGCCGTTGATAGCGGCAAAGGCGCCGAGCGTGCGAATGCCCCACTTGTTGAGGATCTCGAGGTGACGGTTCTCGCCCCTCGACTTTGCTCGGGGCGACCCTGAGCCTGCCGAAGGGCCGCCGGCTTTCGGCTTGGGCCGGCTGGCTTCGTGCGTCTGGCGAGGGTGATGCCAGCCGGAAGTACTGGGGTGCTCGGGTGCTGGGGTGCTCGGGTGCTCAGGTGCTCGGGTGCGAAGGTGCTCGTAACGATCGAGCACGGTGACGCTGAGCGGCGCGAGCGCCTTTTCCTCTTGGCCGGGCTCGACCACGGTGAGTCCAGGACGGCCAAGCACGAGCAACGCCGCGGCGGTTTGCGTGGACGCAATCGCGACCCGGGGCGCAGTACCGGTAGCGCCGCCGGTGGCGTGCTTGGTGAGTGCCTCGCTCAAGTGAGAGCCTAATTCCTGCGCGCTGCCGAACAGGCGTGACAGGCCGCCGGCATCGAGCAGCACGAGCGGACCGACCTGCTCGAAGCGCGGCGTAAATGCCCGCGCGACCGCAATGAGTGACGCCGCCGGAATCGACGGGGCGTAAAGCGCGGCAAACACGGTTACACCGCGTGTACGAAACGAGTGTGGACGGCGACTTGATTGGCGTGCGACCACCGGGCGGCCGAGACGTCCGCGCCCGAGCGCACTCCGCCCAAGCGTCGCGAGCGGTCGTGGGCGCCGTTCCAGACGGGAGCCGGGATTCGGGAGTCGGGACTGTCCACCGAACCCTTGGCGGAGGTGGAACTCGAAATACGAGAGTCGCCGCCCAGCACGATCGATCGGCCGCCGGAACTGCGAGCCACCGGCTGGGTCGCGAGAATGACGACGGCCGTGTCGCTGCCTTCGATGGCCCGCTCGATGCGGAACCAGGTAGCGGCCGGCAACCGGCGCAGCGCCGCCGCCGGCACATCAATGAGATCAATTGCCACCAGCGTGCACACGCCCGACTGCACCACCAGGTTGAGCGACTTGATCGCGCGATCGATCACGCGCTCCACGAACGTGCCAGGGCCATTGACCGCGCGGACGCCCGGCAGCCACGCCGGATCGATGGCCACCGCCGTTTTCGATACCGCCTGGCCACGCACCCAGAGCAACTGAGGCAGCACGATGCCACAGGCCGCTGCTGTCGGCGGGTCGAAGCGATCGAAGGTGTCGATCAGGGCCACCGATTCGCCACGGCGGGTAGCGGCAGCCAACGCGGCCCACAGCAATCCCGTACGACCAGACGAAGCCGGCCCCACCACTTCAGACACTTGCCCTCGCGGCAAGCCACCGGCGAGTCCGCGGTCGAGGGTTTCGACGTCGAGCGGCGACACCGCGTCTTCGCCCAGGCGTTCGGGAATGGCAGAGGTGAGGGTGCGGTCGAGTTTTCGCTCTCTGAGCAGGGCTTCTACGGTGGCGCGGATGGCCATATCTCACCTCTATTCGCTTAACTTTCGCCATTGTAGCGAACACAGGGCGAAAGTCAAGCGCCTGACGGGCGGACATAGAATCACCTCATGACCCAGCAGGTTCGTAACCGGGGGTGGAGTCCGATCTGGGGCACCTTCATGGCCACGACCGTGTCGGCCGCCTATCTCCTCGCCGGCATCAGCGGCTATCACCTCAACAGGCGCACGCGATTTCTTGCCGAGGAGGCCTGGTCCGACTCGGTGATCTGGTGGGAGGTCGGCGTGGGGGTCGCCCTGATACCGGTCGCCGTTTACTTCTGGCGCAAGGGCTCCCGCGAGATTGACCGCCGGCTCGGACGTCCCTGACTGGAACTCCCCTCCGCAGCTACCCGTCTACTCCGGGCAGCATGCTGCAAGACTTGCGGAATGGCGGAGTTCCGCCCTGCTGGCACTACTTGCCTTGCTGCTGTGTCGGCGTTAGCGGCGCGTCCAGCTTCGAAGGCTTCTTCGTGTGGAAGCCGGCGACATCCTGGTAGGCCTTCGCGAGCGCGATGATCTCCAGCTCGCGATACGGCTGGCCGAAGATGGTCGCGTTGGTCGGACTGCCGGTATCGGCGAAGCCGTTCGGCAGGTTGATCGCCGGGTAGCCCGCCGAGTTGGCCATGCTCGAGTGCCGCTGCGACGGCGTCTGCGGGCGATCGGGTTGCGGCGTTCTCGGCGGCTCGGGCGCCCCGGCCGCGCGCGGGCCAGGTCCACCCACGCCGGTGTTGTTCGATCCCACGACATACACGTCGACGTGCGCGGTGGCCTTGGCCAGTTCGATCATCATCATCATCCGCGCGCGCTGTTGCTGCAGGTAATCGGGAGCGGGAATCAGCCGCCCGTTGGCCTGGTTGCCGCCACGCGTGCCCTTCATGCGGCCGGCGCGAATGTGTTCGTCGAAATACGCCGTGCGCTCGACGTTCAGGCCGCTCACGTTGGGATTGAACTCCGGCACGATCACCGGAATGAACTGCGTGATGCCCAGGCCGCGCAGCGTCGCGAGCGTCTTTTCGGCATTCGCCTTGGCCGAGGCGTTGGCGATGCTGTCGAACGAGTCCTGGATAATCCCGACCCGTAACTTCTTGATGTCGAACTGCGCGTTCCAATTAAACGGCACGTCGGTCACGCTCATGTCGCGGCCATCGGGCTTGGCAATCGCCTGCATGACGATGGCGGTGTCTTCGGCGTAGCGGCAGATGGGCCCCAGCCGGTCGAGCGTCCACGAGAGCGCCATGCAGCCGTGGCGGCTGATGCGGCCAAACGTCGGGCGCAGCCCGGCGAGGCCACAGCGCGCCGCCGGGCTGAGAATTGAGCCGCTGGTCTCGGTACCAATGCCGAACGCGATGCATCCCGCCGCGGTGGCTGATGAAGGACCGGCCGACGATCCGCTCGAGCCCTGGGTTGGATCCCACGGGTTCTTGGTCTGGCCGCCGAACCAGTTGTCGCCGCCGGCCAGTTCACCAGTCGTGACCTTGGCGATTAACACGGCGCCGGCCTCGCGCAGCATCTCCACCACGCTGGCGTCGTAGTCGAACACCTGCTCCTTGAACGGCGCCGAACCCCACGTCGTGGGATGGCCCTTCACCGCGATGATGTCCTTGGCGCCCCAGGGAATGCCGTGCAGTGGTCCCTTGTACTTGCCCGCGGCGATCTCGCTGTCGGCGCGCCTGGCCTCGGCACGGCCGTAGTCATCAAGGAACGTGACGACGTTATTGAGCAGGCCGTTGTAGCGATGCAGGCGCGCGAGGTACATCTCGGTGAGCTCGAGCGATGTCACCTGCCGGGTGCGCACGAGCTCGGCAAGATGACGCACCGGCCAGAACGCGGCGTCTTCGAGATTGGTGGGGCGCTTCACGGCCGGCGCCGCGCTCAGTCGAAAGGGCTGCTTCGTCTTGTTGACGGTCAGGCCGGGAACGACCGGACTGAAATGAAAGGGCGGCGACACATCTGGTGGAATGTGGAGCTTGCGAATCTCTTCGTAGCCGGCCAGGTTGCGA
Source organism: Acidobacteriota bacterium (assembly GCA_031392125.1). Classification (GTDB taxonomy): domain Bacteria; phylum Acidobacteriota; class Vicinamibacteria; order Vicinamibacterales; family UBA2999; genus 12-FULL-67-14b. Next base: position 5,133 of record JANMUX010000042.1, read on the forward strand.
TTGGCGCCCTCGACCAGGGCCGTGCGTTCCTCTTCGGTCAGCTCGATGCCCGACAGCTTGAGCGCTTCAGTTACCATGGCCAGGTTGACGCGCTGGGCGCCGGCGTCCTGCATTCGTGCCCAGAGAATCCCAGGCGCCAGGGTGGTGCCCAGGCCCGCGCCTGCGAAGTGGGCCATGAATCGTCGTCTGGTCTGGTCAAGGTGCTCCATGGCGCCTAGTATCGGCCAGTTGCCCGTCCATGGTTTCGACAAAAGATCGTGATGCCATTCGCAAATGCGAATCGTTTTCTGCCGACAGGGTGTCGAAAGGCAGGATGGCTGTGCGTCTTTAGGGCCGGACACACACTCACAGGAGCGACACCAGATGAAACACGTGATCATGTTCTACGAAACCGCCGCAGATTTCGAATCGCGGCAAGACCCCGCCAAGGCCGAGGGCTACTGGGGCGCCTGGGGCGCCTACGTCCAGGCCTTGCAATCGTCCGGTATCGTCGTCAGCGGCGAGGGCTTGCAGCCGCCGTTCGCGGCGACGACCGTCCGGTTGAAGGACGGCCGCCGGCAGGTCGAGGACGGCCCGTACGCCGATACCAAGGAACAACTGGCTGGCTTCTTCGTCATCGACGTGCCGACCATTGATGTCGCGCTCGAATGGGCAGCGCGGGCGCCCTGCGCTCCCACCGGCGGCGTCGAAGTGCGGCCGGTCCTCCCGCCCCCGGCCCGCTAACGTCATGGAGGCGTCCGACACGATCGAATCGGTGGTTCGAACGTCCTACGGACGCCTCCTTGCCTTCCTGGCCACACGCACCGGCGACCTCACCGCGGCCGAAGATGCCCTCGGCGAGGCCCTGCATTCGGCACTGCGCACCTGGCCAACGCGCGGTATTCCCGACTCGCCCGATGGCTGGTTGCTCGCGGTGGCCCGCAATCACTTCGTCAGCCAGCGACGCCGGACCAGCGCGCGCGAGACCCTGATGGCGTCGATGGACGATGCGGCGGACCTGACGACGACGGCAACGGCGCAGGCGTTTCCGGACGAGCGCCTCAAGCTGTTGTTCATCTGCGCCCACCCCGCGATTGATCCCGCCATTCGCACGCCGCTCATGCTGCAGACCGTACTTGGACTTGATGCGGCGCGCATCGCCTCGGCGTTCCTGGTCAAGCCGTCGGCCATGGGTCAACGCCTGGTGAGAGCGAAGCACAAGATCGTCGCGGCAGGCATTCCGTTCGAGGTGCCAGGTCCCAGTGAACTCGCCGAACGGGTTGACTCCGTGCTCGACGCGATCTACTGCGCATACGGTGCCGGTTGGGAACACGTGCAGGGAGCGGATCATCACGAGGACTTGGCCGGCGAGGCCATCTTCCTGGCGCGACTGGTCTGCGACCTGTTGACCGGCAACCCCGAAGCCGCCGGGTTGCTCGCCCTGTTGCTGCACTGCGAGGCGCGCCGAGACGCTCGGCGGAGCGCGACCGGCGCCTTCGTGCCGCTCGGTGACCAGGATGTGACGCGCTGGTCGGCCGCCACGATCGCCGAAGCAGAATCCTGGCTCACGCGTGCCGCGACCAGCACAACTCCAGGACGGTTTCAGTTAGAAGCAGCGATCCAATCGGCCCATGCCTCGCGACGCCGCACGGGCAACACACCGTGGGACGCCATCGCACTGCTCTATCAAGGATTGGCGCGCGTGGCGCCCACCATCGGCGCGATTGTCAGCCAGGCCGCGGCCGAAGCGGAATGCCGCGGGCCCGCGGCCGGCCTCGCGCTTCTGGCGAGCCTGCCAGACGATCGCGTGTCCGGTTATCAGCCGTACTGGGCGTTGCGCGGCCACCTGTTGAGCGGCAGCGACCCGGCCAAGGCTGCGCTCGCGTTTGATCGGGCGATTGGGTTGGCGTCGGATCCGGCCATTCGATTGTTCCTCTCCGAACGCCGCGAGCGTGCATTGTCTCGAATCGCCGCCGCCCGGTAGGCTAAAATCGAAGTTCCTTGCAGGCTAAGTTAAACCAAGCCGCGCTGCGCATTGCGGTGGCTCTCACGCATCGGAATTTCCGGCTCCTCTGGTTAGGCGCGCTCACCTCGAGCATCGGCACGTGGATGCAGAAAGTGGCGCAGGCGTGGCTGATCGTGACCATGACGGGGTCGGCGTCGGCGTTCTACCTCGGCCTCGACAGTTTCATCGGCGAAGCGCCCATCCTGCTGTTCACCTTGATTGGCGGCGTGGTCGCCGATCGCCGCGATCGCCGGCACATGATGCTGGTGTCGCAGGTGGTGCAGATGGCAGTGGCGTTCAGCCTGGCCGCGCTGGTCTACACCCAGGCCATTCAAATCTGGATGATCCTGTCGCTGTCGTTCGTCTCTGGCTGCGCACAGGCGTTTGGCGGGCCGGCGTACCAGTCGTTGGTGCCGACGCTCGTGCCCAAGGAACACCTGCCCAACGCCATCGCGCTCAACTCGATCCAGTTCAACCTGGCCCGTGTGATTGGCCCGATCGCCGCCGGCACGGCGCTCGCCACGGTTGGCATGGTCGCGTGTTTCGGCTTGAACGGCGTCTCGTTCCTGTTCGTGATCTCGGCGATTCTCGCCCTGCGCAACATCCACGTCCCGCCGGCGGCCACCACCAACATGATGGAGCAGATGAAGGACGGGTTCCGCTACGTGCGCAATTCGCGCAACCTGATGTCGGTGACCGCGCTCGGGTTCATCGGTGCGTTCCTGGGCCTGCCGCTGCTGACGTTCCTGCCGGTGATCACGAGAGACGTCTTCCAGCAGGACGTCGCCTTCTATTCCTGGCTGATGACGTGTTCCGGAGCAGGGGCCGTCACCGGCGCGCTGATCGTCGCGTGGATCGGCAAGCATCGCCACATCGGCCGCCTGATGCTGGTGTTCCTGGGGCTGTTCGGCTTTGCGATGGCGGCGTTCTCGCAGTCGCGGACGCCACTGCTGAGCGCGGCCATCCTGTTCATTGCCGGCGCGCTGCTGGTGATGTGTTTCTCGCTCACGACGTCGCTCGCGCAGTTGCTGGCGCCCGCCGAACTGCGCGGACGCGTGGTCAGCATCTACATGGTAGCGTTTCGTGGCGGCTCACCGCTTGGCGGGCTGGCCAGCGGCTGGCTGGTGACGCAGGTCGGATCAGCGCCGACCGTGCTGATGGTCAACGGGCTGCTGCTGGCGGCGGTGGCGACGTTCTTTCTGATTCGCGGGCACGGGCTGAAGGACATCTAGGGGCCGAAGCTCAGGCCGGATGACCGCTCGCAATGCGGAACGGTGTTTGCTTTCCATCTGGTCATGGCGACTACAAAACGACTCAGCAGCTACGCCGGACGGAAGCTAGCCGGTCGATTGACCCGGTCCATTCCCTACATTGGCGCCTTCATCGCCCTGGCGACCCTCGGTGCCGCCATCCGACGTAAAGGTTGGGTGGGCGGAGCCCTCCACACCGGCTTGGACGCGATCCCCTTCGTTGGCGGGGCCAAGAACATTGCGGAGGTGGCTCGAGGCCGGGACTTTCTGCCAGACCGGGATCGCGCGAAGTAACCAGCGCTCGCGGGCCTTCGTTCGCGATACGTTGGGCTAAAGTCTGGTGTGATGTGTATCAAGCACCGCGTCCTTCTCGGCATCGTCTTCGTCGGATTGGCCGCGCCGGCCTGGGCCCAATCCCCCGCTGATGACAAGGCGATCCGCGCCGTCGTCACGCGCTTTGAGCAGGCGTGGAACACCCATGACATGAACATCCTCGGTGCGATCAGCGCCGACGATGTGGATTTCGTCAACGTGGCCGGGCAGCATTGGAAAGGCCGGGCCGAAGTCGTCAAGCAGCACGCCGACCGTCATCTCGTGCGCTTCAAGAACAGCGTCTGGACCACCAAAGCGGCGAAAGTGCAGTTCCTCTTGCCGGGCGTGGCGCTGGTTCACATCGACTGGGAAACTCGCGGCGATCTCGACTTCGACCTCAAGCCATGGCCGCCGCGAAAAGGCATCTTCTCGTGGGTAGTGGTGAAGACGGGAAATGACTGGCTGCTTCGGTCTGCCCAGAATACCGACTCCACGGTGCCCGTGCTGGCGGCGCCGAAGGTGCCACAGTAAGACAGGTTGATGACGCGCTCTCTCGGATGATCGCCGAGGCCTGCCCGCTCAGCGGCCGCCGCGCTCGATGACGATCTTCAAGGCCGCCTGCTTGATCTGCGGCCTGATATTCCAGCTCTTGGCCATCGCTTGCAGATGCCGGATATTGAGCCCGGCGATCAGTCGCAGCGCAATCGGCGTCGGCGTCTTGGGGTTCTGGACCAGGTTGAGTTTCACCTGTTCGTTCTGCATCCACTGCGCGGAGGTGGCAATCAGGTCGGCGACCTGCGCATTCATGGTGCCAAGCCTGGTGATCTCGAGAATTTCATCAAGCGTGATCCGCGGGTTCTTGCAGACGTAGAACAGCACCTGCGGATCGACATCCCGGATCAACAGGACCCGCGTCGCGCGATCGGCCTTCGCAGCCAGAATCAGTTTCTGCGGCCGCGGCATGGCCCTTAGCTCTTCGATCGGCGACCGCCGCTTGGCGGCCTCCGATCCCACGGGCTCCGGCTCGGGCTCGAGCTCTGGTTCAGTTCCCGAATCGTCGGTCACTGCTGTGGCTTCTTCTCTTTCGACCGCTCGCCCGACAGGATGTTGGTCATCGCGTGGTTCCCTTCGTGACAGGCGTACTCGTAGACCATTTCGTCAATGCGATTGAACGGGAGTTCGCCTGTGAAGGGCGCGGTGAAGGTCGCGGGATCCTCCATCGTGAACCGGTACTTGATCGTGTCGGGGCCCGTGCGCGTGAATCGCTCGGTCACCTTCAGGTTCTCTGACGCGCCGCGATATGCCCACAGGATGCTGGTCTGGTCCAGCTGCATCGGATGGATGTTGGTGGTCTCGACCACCAGGGTGTCGCCTTCCCATCGGCCGATCGAATCGCCAAACCACGGGCGAAGGTTCGCCGGCCCGTGCTCCTTTGCGCCAATGCGGATGATGCGCGCGTCGTGGTTCATCTCCGTCAGGATCATCACGTGATCCCTGGTCTGCACGATCGTGTAGTTGTTGTTGTAGAAGTAGTTCGGCAGCATGGGCGGACCGGCGTTCGAGCCGAACGACAGCATGCAGCGATCAGCGAGGGGCCGCATCTCGGGATGATCGAACTCGCCAAACTTCTTGCCCCGCGCCGCAATCTCGGCGAGGCGCTTCTTGCCGGCATCGGTCAACCCCGGCAGGCGGCCGTTGGGCGGATCGATGATGATCGAACTACGGGCGACGCCGTCGATGCGGATGACGCTGAGGCCCGGATCGAGCCAGAAGCCGTTGTAGCCGCCCACCGCACCGCCCGCGGCTTCGGAAATCAGTTCGATAAATGAGCGTTCGCCAGCCACCGAGAATCCACCGCTACCGCCGCCCTTCGGCGGCGCCGCTCGGTTCGGGTCGCTGGGCTTGTCGCGGGTTTCCTCGACCAATTGGGCGCGCTGCTCGATGGCGGTCGCCTGCGCGTCGGTCAGCGTCGTACTCTGCCCGCCGCCCATGCGCTCCAGTGGCGTCTGCGTTTCGTTGGTCCAGTTGCCTTGCAGATCGGGCTTGCCATCGGCGGTGCGCGGCACCACCCACGGCTTGGTCTTCGCGGTGGCGGCTGGCGCCCCCTTCGCCGCGGGCGCTTGCCCGCTCACTGGCACGGCCGGAACGATTGCGCAGCCGAGTACAAACACAATGACGGCGCCGACGGACTGGGCGGGACGACGGCTCATGAAATCCTCCAGACAGGCTGAATTCTAGTCTGGTTTCATGCCGTCCAGCACGCCGGTGATGTTCGCCCCGCCGCTAGAAATTTCTCGCGACGCGAACCGACACGGTGCGCGGCGCGACCACGCGTGTGCCGACGAATACCGACTGAAAGTTATAGAGCGCGGTACGGTTCGACAGGTTCGTCAGTTGCACCTGCGCGCTCCACGTCCGTCGGCCGCGGGCATCCTTGAGATCGATGCCAGCCGCGGCGTCGATAATGGTGCGCGGGCGGACACGCGGCACGCCGCCTGCCAGATCGACATAGGGGAGCAGGTCGCGAAAATCGGGATCGGCAGCGACTTCGGTGGGGTCAGATGGATTCGCAACCAGTCCGCTGTCGTAGCGAACCGAGCCGCTGGTCCACCAGAAGCCGGCCGGATCGATCGTGACGAGCCCCTGGATGGCGAGCCGCTGATCGTGGTCGATGGCGAAGGGGCCGGCCGACAATAAGTCGACGGCCTCCTGGCCGAGGAAGAGACCTCCGGTGAACGGCGGCGATGAAATCGCGCGGCCGGTGGTGGCGCTCAGCGACCCCGAGATGCCGCGCCGCGGCAGCGTCGTTAGCCGAACCTCGGCCCCGGTCACTTCGATTCGGCTCAGCGTGGTCGGAAAGATGATCCCGGTATCAAAAAAGTTGTTGTTGTCCTGCTGGTCGCGCGAGTTCTTGCGATAGACGGCGCTGTCGACGGTGACGGCCTGCCCGATCGAGAACTGCGCGCCGGCCTCATAGACGTCCTGGCGCTCAGGCTGAATCGGGCGGTACGCGCTGCCGAACGCGTCACGAACGCTGGCGGGCGCGAGTCGGCTCGCGGCCGCGGAGTTCGAGAGCAGCAGGTTTTCGTTGGGCGGCGTCTGGTAATTGCGGTTATACGACGCGCGCAACACCAGGCGGTCGTCGAAAGCGGCGTACGAAGCGCCGAGCCTCGGCTGCAGCTGGCGGCCGTTGACGAGGAATCGATACTCGTCGTGCCGCACGCCAAGGTTCAGCGTGAGGCGCGCGAAGCTCATGGTCGACTGGGCGAACGCGCTCGCCTGCGAACCGACCTGGGCGGCGGCAAACGAGAATGTAGAGCCGCCACGCGTCAGGTCGTACGGAAGCAACGCGTCGTTGTAGCCGGGCGAACCCGGCGCGTTGAACGAAGTCGAGGTCAGGCCCATTGCGAACTCTTCAGTCACCGGGAAGCGTTGCAGATCGGCGCCCGCGCGGAGACGATAGCGTCCGGCGCCGCGATTGTAGCGGGCACTGATCGTCATCGTCGATAGCCGCCGCTCCTGCGACGCGGTGACGGGGGTGTCGCCGGCGCTCGGCAGCAGCGACGCCGACGTGGTGCGGTAGCCGGCGGTCGCCTCAAGTGACGAACTCGAGTCCAACGTCCGGACCAGCGTCGTCCACACGGAGAGGTCGTCAAGTTCCTGCCGTTGGTCCTGTCCGGCGGCGTGCTGTGAGCGCAAGTTGGCCAGCTCGAACCGGGAACCGCCAGCCATGACGTGACCGCGCAGATGTGTGCGATCGTTGAGGGCAACATCGGCGCGGCCGAATGAACGAACGAAACGCCCTTCGTTGTGCAGGTTGTCGAGCGATACCTGATCGAGGAAGCGATCGGTGGTCATTGTCGTCATGGAGCCAAAGTAGCCGTAGCGACCGCGCTCGCCACCCAGTTGCACCGACCCCTGCGCGGTGCCGAAGCTGCCGCCGGCGAGTGAAACTGTTCCGGTGAATCCGCGGCCGGTGCCGCGGCCGCTCCGGCTGTTCAACACGGCGACGCCGGAAACCTTGCTGCCAAACTCAGCCGGAATATTGCCGGTCAGCAGTTCCGCGGTCTGGATCACTGCCACATCGAGGGAATTCGCGAAGGCGCCCGTCAGCTGGTCGCTGATGGGCAACCCATCGATGAGGAAGGTCATCTGGTTGTGCGCACCGCGCGGGTGAATGGCGCCGTTTGCGTTCTGCGCGAAGCCGGGGAACGCGACCAGCACCGCCTCGATGCCGCGGCTTGAGACCGCCACCGGCATCCGATCGATTCTCGTCACGCTGACGGCATGCCGGGTCCCCGCCGAAGTGGTGTCAATTGCCGGTTGGTCGGGCACGACCTGCACGGTGTCGGTGAATGGCGCAACCGTCACCAAGGCGTCAACGTGAACCGCTCTGCCGTCGGGGGCTTCGAGACGCTGTTGGAAGGTCGTGAATCCGGGCATCGAGACCGTGAGGTGATGCGTGCCAAGGGGCAGGTTCTCGATCTCGAATACGCCGGTGATTTCAGTGCTCACGTGCCGCTCGAGACCGCTCGCGGCGTGCCGAACGGTCACCAGGGCACCGGGGATGGCCGCATTCTGCTGGTCGTGAACCAAGCCCTTGATGGTCGTCGTGCCTTGCGCCGCCACCAAGTGAGGGAATAACAGGAGGATGGTGATGCAAGCTGCCAACTGTCGTTGGGCCACCAAAATATTTACCGCCATTAATAAAAACATAAGTTTTGATTAGTCAAAATACCCGGGAACAGCAGGGCTGTCAAGGCTAATCAGGCGAATTACTGGGGTGGGAGGACGCGGGCGCCGGTCATGAATCGGCGATAGGCCGAGTACTGCGTGCTGGTCCGCAGGCGCGGAGTGCCCGCTCCGCGCGTGATGCGGAATGACGTCGCGGTCGCCGGCAGGACCAGCGTTTCAGGCGGATCCTGGAACGTCACCGGCTTGAACCGAATTGAGGTGTCCCAGCGCTCCATCGTCCAGGAACCCCATCGGACGCGGCTTGCGGCCTTGCGGGGCAGCGGGATGTCGACCAGACCGATCAGGCCCTGATCCATACGCAACACGTCGAAGGTGTCGGCATCGATCCAAACGCGCCCCCGCATGCCGCCGTCCAGCGAGAAGCTGACGCACTCTTCGTTGCCATTCACGAGCGCCGAGGTCACCGATGGCTTATCTACCATTCGGTAGTCGAGCAGGATGGCGGCGCGATTGTCGATGCGCGCGAGCCCCGCCAGCTTGAACGTGTATTCGTGGCGCTGTTGCGGCAACAGCAACGACAGCGGCTGCACCTCGGAGGTGGTCTGCTCGGGCGACGTGCAGTTGTCCTGATCGTTCTTGCGCGGCGCATGGCCATTGACCTTCAACACCTGGCGCAGCGTGCGCGCTTCGATTGGAACCGGGTTCTCGTCCGTCGGTTCCCACGACAGCCGCAGTTCCGACTCCACGGTGCGGCTCCGGCCCATGACCACGGCATCGACGGGCAGCAGGCCGACGATCTCGATGCAGACGATGCTCTGGGCGCGCGCGAAATACTGCTCGACGCGCTCCCCTACCCGCTGCAACACGTCGGCGAGCGTGGGCGTGGGCTGGGTGCCCGCTTGGCCGGCCGTTACCACACCGGCGAGCAGCACCAGGGTCGGCAGCAGCAGTGCGGTCGAGCTGGGGCGCAAGTTCACGCTGGCGGGATTATACCCAGCCGCGCTACTTGACGTTGAGGGTGAAGCTGATCGGCACTCGCGTCGGCGCGTAGCAAACCTTGTCGTCGCAGGCCTGATACTCGAGCCGTCCGGAAATCTTGACGGTTGGCGACGCCGCCAGTGCCTTTTGGGATTCAGGTGTCGCCAGGATGGCGACTTCCTGCACCAGCGTGAAGGGCTTGCCGTAGGTCTCGACCTTCTCGTCGAGTTCCTTGAAGTGATAAATCTCCGACGGCGGATACTTCGCCGGCAGCACTCGCAGCCACGGCTGGGGGTCGATCTTCACGCCAATCACCTGGTAGTCGTGCTTGCCGGGGGCGTAGACATGCATCAATTTCTTGGGCGTCACGTTGAAAGAAATCGACAGGCGCTTGCCGGGCGTGGCTTCGGCGTCGCTGATCGCGCTCACCACCGTGAGGTGCATGGTGTCGGCACGGACGGCGCCCGCGGGCGAAGCCTGGCTCGTCTCGACCTTGGGATTCAACTGGGCGTGGGCCACGGGGCCGCTGATCACGCTGACGACACCGGCGACCAAGAGTAAAACTCGCGTCATAAGGCTGTCCACTGCGATGCCGTTAATGCCGTAAACGATACCGCAACTGCTAAGATCCCCGGAAACATGTCCGCGCGCCCTCCCACACGCATCCTGGTCGCCGAGGACGATCCGGACATTGGCGGCCTCCTGGAACACTACCTGCGCAAGGCCGGCTTCATGGCGACGGTCGTCACGTCAGGCCGCGACGTGATGCCGCAAATCAAGCGCGAGGCGCCCGACCTGGTGGTGCTCGACCTGATGCTGCCCGGTCTCGATGGCTTACAGGTGTGCCGCGCGATTCGCGCCGACGCCAACACCGCGGCCATCCCGATCATCATGCTCACCGCGAAAGCCGAAGAATCGGATCGCATCGTCGGCCTCGAACTCGGCGCCGACGATTACATCACCAAGCCGTTCAGTCCAAACGAGGTCGTGGCCCGCGTGCGCGCTCTGCTGCGCCGCGCCCATCGCGCCGCGCCGGCCAACAGCCGCTTGACTTACGGCGGGTTGTCAGTCGACGTCGATCGTCACGTCGTCAAGATCGACGGCAACGAAGTCAAGCTCACCGCCAAGGAGTTTCTGCTGCTGCAGTACTTGATGCTGCACCGCGGGCGGGTGCTGTCGCGCGACTTGCTGCTGTCGGACGTGTGGGGCTATTCCTACACCGGCGGCACGCGCACGGTCGATGTGCACGTCCGGCGGCTGCGCGAGAAAGTGCCGATGCTGGCTGACACGATTGTGACCGTCAAGCAGTTCGGCTACAAGCTGCTGGACCCGGCGCCGGCCTGATGGCCCTGACCTCGACGACACTGTTCGTGCTCGGCCTCGCCGCCGGCATTGTGCTCGCCGTCGCGGCGCTCACCTTTTTCCGCGCGGCGCGGGCGCGGGCGCGCTCGCAGCGCGTCGACGCCATCCTCGCGGTCTCACGCCGCTATGCGCTCGGCGACCTGAGCCGACCTGCGCCCGACTACGGAGACGACGACCTGGGCGGCGTCGCGCGCAGCATGGACCAGGCGGTGCAGGAGCTGGGACGACGGGTCGACAGCCTGGCTCGCGACCGCGCGCGGATGGAAGCCATTCTCTCGAGCATGATCGAAGGCGTGCTGGTCGTCGATGAACAGGGCCGGCTGCAGCTGGTGAACGACGCGGCGCGCCGCATCCTGAAGCTCGAGAAGGGCGCGATCAATCACTCTTACGTCGAGGCCATCCGTCATCCCGGTATTGTCGAACACCTCGGCCGCGCGCTCGCCAGCGGCGAGACCAGCGCGCTCGAGTTGTCGGTAACACGCGACACCACGCGAACCCTGGTCGCCCAGGTGGCGCCGGTGGTGGCGGCCGGGCGCGGCGCCGTGCTCGTGATGCACGACATTACCGAACTACGGAAGGCCGACCTGATTCGCCGCGACTTCGTTGCCAACGTCTCGCACGAGCTGCGCACGCCGCTGACCGCGATAAAGGGCTATGCCGAGGCCCTGCTCGACGATCCCGACGATGAGGATGCGCACGAGCGGTTCCTCGAGATCATCCATCGTCATGCGACGCGCATGGAGCGACTGGTGAAAGACCTGCTGCGCCTGGCGCGGCTTGATGCAGGACAAGAAACCGTCGAGCTGTCGCCCTGCGATGTCGCTGCTCTCGTCCGCGGCATCGTCAGCGATTTCGAGACCACGGCCACCGAGAAGCAGCAGACGCTGGCGGTCACGGTGACGCCGGAAGCGGCAACCCTGAATACCGACGCCGCCAAGCTTCACGACGTCGTCAGAAACCTGGTGGAAAACGCCGTCAACTACACACCGGCCGGCGGCGCGATCGACGTGGTTGCCTCGGTGGTGGGCGGCCGGTTCCAGCTGAGTGTGGGCGACACCGGTCACGGCATTGCGCCCGACGATCTCGGCCGGGTCTTCGAGCGATTTTATCGGGTCGATAAATCGCGCGCGCGCCCGGGCGGCACTGGCCTTGGCTTGTCGATCGTGAAGCACCTTGTGCAGGTGCTCGGAGGCGAAGTGGTGGTGGAAAACCAGGCCGCGGGCGGCGCGCTCTTCACCATCAGCCTGCCGCTTGAAGGCAGGAAGGACAGCTAGCTTGCGTGTTTCTTGAGGGCCTCGATGAGTTGGGCGCGCAGTGAGGTCTCGAACTCGTGGCCATCGGCGCGGTCAACATTCAGCAGCAGCCGGCAGGGACCCTCATGACAGCCGTTGAGGGTCACCAGGATTTCGGAACGGTCGCTGCCGCCCTCGGTGGCCGACACGCCGGCAATCTGGATAGCTCGACCGTGTTCCAGCGCAACGGTTCGGCTGATTTCGGTAATCGCCTCGAGGCTCAGTGACATTCGGACAGCGTGACACGCTCGTGTAAACGAAATGTCACTGCGGCCGAGGTCAATTCAGCCACCACGCTATCGGGCCGCGGCCTGCGGACGATACTGTCGACGTGAGTTCTCTGCGCCTCCCCGCGCCCCCACACATAGTGAGTGACGACGTCGGCCAGGCCGGCCCACCGACGCGCGCCGGCGACCTCGCACCCCATGCCAGCCCCCTCCCCGCCGATGCCTCGTGCGAGCGTGCGCGGGATGCGTTCGAGGGCGATGCCAGCCTGTTTGCGGTGGCGATCGTCGACGAACAAGCACGGCCGATCGGGCTGATCAACCGCTTCAAGTTTCTCGAACGCCTCGCCAGCCGATTCGGCCGCGAGCTGATCCTGAAAAAGCCGGTCAGCTTGTTAATGGAGGCCGATCCGCTGATCCTCGACGAGGCAACGAATATCGACGAGTTGGGCAGCCGGCTGCTCGCGGAACAGAGCCGCTACGTGTTCGACGGCTTCATCGTCACCCGCAACAGCCTCTATGCGGGCCTCGGCACCGGTCTCGACCTGATTCGTGCGCTGACCGAGCGGCGTCACGCCGAGCTGCAGCGGATGGCGCTGCACGACATGCTCACCGGCCTGCCTAACCGCGCCCTGTTCGAACAGCGGCTGGCGGCCGCGTTGTCGGCGGCTGGACCGGGGCAATCGGTCGCGGTCCTGTTCATCGATCTCGATCGATTCAAGGAGATCAACGACACGCACGGCCATCGGTTTGGCGATCTCGTGCTGTGCGGTGTCAGCCAGCGCCTGCGCGGCGCGGTGCGCACGTCGGATCTGGTTGCCCGCCTGAGCGGCGACGAGTTCGCGGTCGTCATTCCCGACGTCCAGCACACGGATGACGCCGACGCCGTCGCCCGGGTACTGCTCGGCAGTTGCGGCGCGCCGCTGTCGATTGACGGACGCGAAGTCGTCGTGTCGTGCAGCATTGGCGTGGCGGTCTATCCGCAACACGGCCAGACCAAGGACGCGCTGCTGCGCGCAGCCGACACCGCGCAGTATCACGCCAAGGAAGTGCGCAACAGCTGGCAGCGCTATCACGCCGACATGCAGGAATGGCGCTCGGCGACCCCCGGGCTTGGGGCGCTGCGCCAGGCGCTCGAATCGGGACGGCTCGAGGTGCATTACCAGCCGGTGGTGCACATCGCGACCGGCCGCGTAGGCAGCGTCGAGGCGCTGGTGCGGTGGACCCACGAAGGCCACGCGGTACAGGCCGCCGACATCGTCGACCTCGCGGAAGAATCGGGCCTGATCGTGCCGCTGACCGAATTCGTCCTGCGCCGCGCGCTGCAGCAGATGCGCGATTGGGACGCGACGATTGGCCGCACCGATCTTCGGCTTGCCGTCAACATCTCTGCCGTCCAGGTCGTCGAAGGCGGGCTTGTCGCGATGGCCGATCGGCTGCTCGACGAATGCCAGTTCGATCCGCGGCGACTCGACTTCGAGTTGACCGAACGGGCGGCGATGCGGGCCTCGCCGGCGGCGGTGTCGTCGCTCGACGCGCTGCGTTCGCGCGGCATTACCCTCACGCTCGATGATTTCGGTACTGGCTACTCGGCGCTGAGCCGCCTGGAACGGCTGCCGATTGACGCGATGAAGATCGACAAGAGCTTTCTCGAGCAAGCCGGCGGCGATGAGCACGGCGTCATCGCCAGGGCCATCATTGCAATGGGACACGCCCTCGGCATGACGATTGTCGGCGAGGGAGTCGAGACCGAGGCGCAGTGGGAATTCTTGAAACGCGAAGGCTGCGACTTCGCGCAAGGCTATTTGCTCGGCAGGCCCGCGGCGGCCCAGGCGGTGGGAGACCTGCTCGCCCCTTGCCACCACCGAGCTCGCTAGAACGAGCAGTGCGAACTAATCGACGACGTAGGAAAACAGTTTGTAGCGGCCGTCCTTGAGCATGGCTGATCCGAACAGCTGCAGCACCAGTTCCCGTCCGGTCTCGTCGGTGGCGACGACCTCACTTTCGCGCATGACCGCGAACGATTGGTAGTGGGTGGTCTCGCCGGCGTAACGGGTGCGGACAAACTGCAATGGCTTTCCCGCATAGCGCGAGAAAGTGCCGTCGAGCGAGCCGTCGCTGCGCTGCTTCATTTGGCCCCAGGCGTAGTCAAAAGGGACATTGCGCTCAGGCCGACTCGTGTCGAGTTCAGGCCACACGTGTTCCTTGAATTCCTGTTCTGACAGCGCGAGCGCTCGTAGGCCAGTGGCGTCGCGATTCGCCAGGCCGGTGAGCACGGCCTGCGCCAGCGCTTCCGGCGTGTCGAAGGTGCTGGAGAGGGGTGTCTTCCTGGAGGGAGAGGTGGGCTGGGTGCAGGTAGCCATCGCCACTGCGATGACCGCTACCCCCAGCCCCTTCAGAACCTTCACGGGGCTATCGTAACCTGCGGACTAGCGCTGCGGGAACGACGTCCAGCCGCTCATCCAGTTATCGGCAGGCGCCGGGGGCACCGCACCGATGTAGGACACCGCTTCGAAGAACCCGTCGTTTGGCGGCTGGATCGGAGCCAGCTGTCCGCCCGCCAGCGTCGCGACGCCGGTCGGCTGGAAGTTCGGGTTCTCGTGGTTGGAGCAGTTGGCCGCTGAAATGCCGGCTTCGGAATCGGTCACGCCCGTGCGGATGCTGGCAAAGCGGCCGCTGGTGATGTAGGTGGTTACGCTCGCGTGCATGTTGGCGCCAGCGACTCCGGTGGTCGCGTTGCGGACACCCCAGGCTACGCCGGCACCCATCTGCGACGTGCCATTGTCGACCTGCGCGCTCGTCGCTGCGTCGCTGATCTGGAACCCGGTCGCCTTGAAGCCCGTTAGCAGGAAATTACGAATGGTAAAGGCCGTGCCCCGGCGCAGGTTGGCGGCCCGGGGGCCCTCGCCACCCTCGGCGGTATCCGGGTCGCCGCACAGCGTGATGTTGTAGATCTGCGGATTCGAGCGGGGCAACAAGTTGTTGTTGAACTCGTTGTTGTCGGCTTCGATACCGTTGTCGGCGTCGTCACCGCGCTGCGTGATGGCAATGAACTGCGCGCGGCCGCTCCAGCCGAACGTCCAGTCGAAGCTGTCGTCGGCGGCATTGGACGCCACCGCGTACTTTATGTCGGCCGTGCCGCCGAACCATTCCAGTGCATCGTCACGGTTCATGTGCACCTGGATAAACTCGTAGAAGCCGCCGCGGCCGACGCCCTGGAATGCGATGCCGTTCAGCTCGTTGTCGGGGCTGAACTCGACGCCGGCGAACTCGACGCGCACGTAGCGCATGGTGCCACTGCTGTCGTTCGGGTTGTTACCACCGTAGATGCCGGTGTCGGCCTCGCCCTGGCCCTCGCCACCCTCGATGTTGATTGGCGCGCGGCCGTTGATGATCAGCCCACCCCAGTCTCCACGAGCGCGGCTGCCCACTGGTTGATCGCTGGTGAACACGATCGGCGCGGTGCGCGTGCCAATCGCGTTGATGCGGCCGTCGCGGAGGACGATCAGCGTGCCGACGCTGCCTGACTCGCCGATGATCCGGGTGCCTGCGGCGATGTTCAGTGTCGCGCCCGCCTGGACGAACACCGCGCCGCGCAGCACGTAATAGTTGTTGCTCGTCCAGTTCTCGGTGCCGGTGACGCTTCCGGTCACGACGACCACCGGCTTGTCGATCCCGGGGACCGTGACTGGCGGCGCCTGGTCGGCTCGCACGACCGCCAACTGGCCGATCGTCAACGCGGCGGCCACGAGGCTCGCGGCCATAGTGCGTGAAACGTAATTCATGATGTCCTCATCCGCTCCTATGTAATCGCTGCGCTAAAAGACGTTGACGCCGACCGAGAACCCGAACACCCGGCCCAACTTGAACAAGCGCTGGCTTTCGGCGCCCTGAGTGAACTGGTAGTCGGCGTCTGTCAGATTCTCCGCACTCAGGCGCAGGTTGAACCGGGGCCCGAAACGCTGCTGCACGACGAAGTCAACGGTCTCGCGGCCCTGTTCGAGAATGTCGGGCGCCTGGTTGGAACCCACGTCCGAGATCCGGTCGCCGAAGTAGTTCAGCAGGACACGCGCCGAGAAACCCTTCAGCGCGTATTCGGCAGTCAGGTTGAAGAGGTTCTTCGACTGTCCCGCCAGCGGCCGCTCGAGCGATGTCTGCACCGTGCGCTGTTCCTGCAGCAGGGTGATCTTCGAGTCGACGAACGTGTAGTTCGCGTTGAAGAAGAAACCCGCACCCAACTCGTAGGCCGCTTCCACTTCGACACCGATGTTGCTCGCCTTGTCGGAGTTCTGGAAGGTCGTGATCGGCTGTGCGCCCGCGATGACCACGCGCTCGATCGGCTTGTCAAAGCGCTTGTAGAACACGCTGGTCGCCAGAATGCTGCGGCCGCCTGGGAACAATTCCCAGCGCGCATCGACGTTCTGGATGGTGGCGCGCTGCAGGTCAGGATTCCCGCGGGTGGCGCGGCTGCCGACGATGTCGGTGAACTCAAATGCCGCGAGCTCACGGAACTCGGGACGGTTCACGGTCGAGCTGTAGCTCAGCCGGACGTTCTGGTTGCCGCCGAATGACTGCACCAGGTTGACCGCCGGGAACACGTCGGTGTTCTCGTTGGTGGCCGAGATGGTGCGGACGAACAAGCCGAACGGGTCGAACGTATTGACCGTCTGCTCGAACCGTTCGACGCGCACGCCACCGTTGATGCGGGTGCGGCCGCTGAGCGCGATGTCCACCATCCCGTAGGCCGAGGACGTCTGCTGGTCGCCGGCGTAAGCGTCGACGGGCCGCGTTTCCTCGTTGAAACGGAACGCCGTGCCGATGTTGGCGTTTGCGTAGAGCTGTTCAGGCTGCAGCGCCTGGCTGATGCTCGGCGCGCCATCCTTGGTCAGGACGATCGGGATGAAGCGGAAGCGGCGCGACTCGAAATCGCGCTGCCGGTCGACGTAGTTGACGCCGAACTTGTACTGCGTCGGCCGGCTGCCCGAGGCCTGGAACATGCTCCAGTTGACCGCCACGTCGGTGGTCTTGTCGTCGAGGTTGTTGAACAGTCGGAAGCCGCTCTGCGATTCGTCAGCCAGCACCGGCGCGATGGCGGGATTGGGATTCGTGGTCCCCGCCAGGAACGGCTGCTGGTACAAGGTCTCGCGCAGATCCGGTTCGTCGCGGTTGGCGTTGGCGTAGTTCACGCGCCAGTCGATGCGGCTGTTGGCCAGGTTACGAAAGAAGTGCTCGCCGCTGAGCGCGTTCGAGAGCAGGCCCTCTTCAACGAACTGCAACCGGTTGTTGTAGTAGTAGAAGATGTTCTCGGTGTTCGGACCTTCGAAAGTGCGGCCCTCATCCTTGCCCGAGTGGCTGTAGAAATTCTCGAACGACAGTCGGTGGTTGGTGCTGAACTGATAGGCCAGGTTGGCGACGCCGCCAATTTGGGCCTTCTGGGTGCCGGTCTTGATGCGGTAGTCGCTGACCGCCTCGAGTTCGGTGGCGCTGTCGCCCACGCGGTAGAACGCGCGCTGCTCGTCGGTGTAGGTTTCCTTGTAGGAGTGCATGGCGCTGGCGACGACACCAAACTTGCCGAAGCGATTGCCGAAGACCATGCCCCAGTTCTGCCCGGGCGCGCCGTCGGCCACTTCCGGGCGCCACTCATTGCCAAGGAGCTTGCCGAACGACGTAATCTCGTCCGGGCCGTAGCCGACCTCGGGGGTGTAGATACCGCGCCGCACGATTTTGTTATTCGGAATGCCCGCCGGCAGCGCGCGCGCGCCGTCATCGAAGCCAAGCCAATCGCGGTTGCCGAGGCCGCTGAAGGGCACCGACTTGCCGGTCGCATTGGACTGAACGCTGAGGCCATACGAGAAGTCGACGACCGGCCGATTCGGGAACTTGAGCGGCACGATCTGCACCAGGCCACCAGCGAACTCCGCGGAACGATCGGGCGAATACGACTTGATGACCTGCACGCTGTCGAGCAGGCCCGCCGGGAACAGGTCCAGCGGGACGACCTTCTTGTCCGGCTCGGTCGTCGGCAGCGTCGACCCTGATAGCGTCGTGTTGCTGTAACGCTCGCCGAGTCCGCGCACGAACACATACTGGTTGTCGACCACCGACAGCCCGGTGACTCGCGACATCGCGGCCGCGGCGTCGGAGTCGGCGTTCTTCTTCATCTCCTGCGAGCCGAGGTTGTCGGTGATGACCGCGGCGTTCTTGCGCTCGGCGATCTGCGATTCGGCCGACGAAGTCGCCGAATCCACCGGCGCATCGCCTTGGACCACGACGGTCTCCGCAAAGCGACTCATCTGCAGCCCGATGTTGGCGTCAACCACGCGCGACCCGGCGGCCACGTCCACCTTGACAGTCCGCGTCTCGTAGCCATCCATCGCGACCTTGATGTCATGGCTGCCGGGTGCGAGGTCCAGGACATACCGGCCATCGACGTCGGTATAGACGGTTTCGCCGCCGGTCACTTCAACCGGAATACCCGGCAACGAGATGTTGTTGGAATCGTCGCGGACCACGCCGGTCACGCGAACTTTTCGCACCGTGCTCGACTGCGCGGCCTGCCCGGCCGCGACCGGCACAACGGCGCTGATCAACAGCCAGCCCGACAGGACCGCGACACTAAAAGTTCGAAGGCTCATACACTCCTCGGCAGATTCACTGGAAAGGCGACGCCACCTGGCCCGGCGATCGGGGTGGCGGCAACCTGATCAGGCTACCGATGGGGTATGAATCACACATGACAGGCGTGTTACGTCGTCGTAAACGATCCCCGCCAGAGGTGGGGCGGCAATAGGTTTACGTGGCTGAAATGTGCGACTATCAAAGGCGTTGTTGGCCGCCAATTGCGGCGAGAATGGCCCGGATCAGCTAGAGGAGCGACATGAATCGTTTAATTGCAGCAAGCGCGTTGGCCTGTTTCGTCGGCACCGCCGGAATGGCCGCCCAAGGCATGAAGCACGTTGACCTGAAGGACGCCAAGGGCGCCTCGGTGGGCATGGCGATGATCTCGGCCGCCAAGGACGGCGGTATTTCAATCGACCTCGACGTGAAGGGTCTCACCCCCGGCGAGCACGCAATTCACATCCACCAGGTCCCGAAGTGTGAAGGGCCAGCCTTCACCAGCGCAGGGCCACACTTCAATCCAGCTACCAAGAAGCACGGCATGCAGAGCCCCGATGGCCCACACGCCGGCGACATGATGAACTTCACGGTCGCCGCCAACGGCACCGCTAAGACCACTATCACCAACAAGAACGTCACCGTCGCCGATGGTGCGAATTCGATTTATGGCAACGGCGGCACGGCGCTGATGATTCACGCCGCGGCCGATGACATGAAGACCGACCCGGGCGGCGCCGCCGGCGACCGCATCGCGTGCGGTGCGATCGTCAAGTAGCGGGTCGCTAAGCCCCTGACGGGAGGACACTCCTCGTTGGGGATAGACCTAGTGGTCGGGGGGCATTCCTGCTGGGATTGCCTCCCGATTTCTGTTTGCGGTCATTGGTCGACCGCTGGGATCATTGGTTAGTTGTCGTGACGGCGCGCCAGCGCCAGGCCGTTGAGTCCGGAGTCCACCCGTCGACCAAGTCCGAGCTGTGAGCGCACTTCGTTCTCGCGCTGGATCGCGCAAGCGTCGGTCGGGCGCTGACCGGGCCCGGGGTCGGCACACCTGGCTGACATGTGGCCGCTCAACAAATACGGAATGGCGTGGCCATACACCTCGTGCGCG
>JANMUX010000092.1:0-1987 GCA_031392125.1 Acidobacteriota bacterium
GCAATCGGCGCTACGCCGGGAGATCGCGCCGATCGACGATGTGCGATCGACTGGGGAGTATCGCCAGCAAGTTGCCGGCAACCTGCTCGCGGCGTTTTGGAATGACACCAAGTGAGGAGTGCTGAGGTGCGGAAGTGCTGGAGTGCTGAGGTGCGGACGTGCTGGGGTGCTGTGGTGCTCGTGATGGGTGCGTTGAGCGCGACTGGTGCGATGAGTGCGTTGAGCGTGACCAGCGCGACGAGCGCGACCCGTGCGACGGATGCCACGAACGCCACGAGCGCGCGGCCGGTCGCGGCCGCTCAAGTCCCCGCTGACGTCGACCGTGTGATGACCGTCGTCCGCGCGGCGTTGGCGCCGGCGCTGCCGTTTCCCGACACCGATGAAACCGGCTCGGTGCCCGCCACTGGCTCGCCCGTGCCGGCATGGATGGTACGTCCGTTGGGGCCAGGCGAGCGCAGCATCGAAGTGATGGCCAACCCGCTCAACGAGATCAACCAGGCGCGGGCGGTCCGGGCCATGGCGCAGATTGGCGCGGCGATCGATGCCGCGCAGCGGCGGGCCGAGTTGCAATACGAACGGGCGATCGCTGAAGCGAAGCGAACCGGACGTTCGCAGGACGTTGACGGCGTGGGCTTGTCCGATGAAGGAGTGGCCGGCGCGCGCATCGACGCCGAGGCCCACGTCACCATCGACGTCGAGTTCAACCAGCCGGCCTATGCCTTCGCGATCGAGTCGTCTGTGGCGCCGGCACCGTCGCGGCAGAGCGCCGTTGCGGGCGCCGTGGCGACCATCTCGGTCCCATCTAATGTCTTTCGCACCAGGACCGGCCAGCGCAGCGAAGAGAAATACTCGCCCGCGGAAGCCATCGTCTTTTTTGGCGGACTGGCCGCCCCCGAGATTCGCCAGCGCGCCGAGCACGCATTTGAGGTGAAGGCGTCAGCCGTCGCCGCCGAGGGCGCGGCCGTGGTCCGCACCCTGACCCTCAGGTTGCGTGGAAACGAGGTCCTGATTGCCGACATTCTTGGCAAGACGGACTGGTCGAAGGTGCTGGAACTTCTGAAGTAGCCCCGCCGTCCTACCTAGTGGCCCCTCGCAAACGGGTCAGGTAGTAAGGCCGCCACGGCGGCCAAGGTGGCAATATGTTCAGAATAATCGATTGGAATTTCTCAGGGACCGTCCACGTCGTCGTTCCCGCGCTGCTCGCCGGCTCGATCCTCGTGATCAGCCTCTTCTCCCTCTTCTAAAGAGGGTCACCCCGCTAAGACTTGGTGTCGGGCGCCGCGAGATAGCTCTTGCGCGCCCGCACGATCATGCCCGGCCGGTTCACTTTCACTTCGAGCTTGTGAATCTTGTTGTCGAGCGCCACCGGCGCGAAGCCAATCAAGTACTGGCTGCGCAGTTCCTGTGCAACCCGCGAGAATGTCGGCGCCAGGTCAACGGTCTTCAGCAGCTCGAAATAGCCACCGCCGGTTTCATCGGCAATCTTTCGCAAGTCGCGTGACGGCCTGGTTTTTACCACCCTCTGGCCGTTGAAATATTCCGACTCGAGGCCAATCGCATAAACCATGACTTCCTGGTCGCGCGCCTGTTCCAGCACCGACTTGAAGCCGGTCCGGCTCGCCGTGTCTTCACCGTCGGTAAACACCAGCACCACGCGGCGGCCGTCGATGCCCTTGAGCGCGTCGAGGCCGGCGGCGATGCCGTCGTTCAGGCGCGTCGGGTTGCCGAAGTAAAGATCGTTCAACGCGCCGATTAGTTCGTCCCGGTCGTTGGTAAACGTGCCGCTCAACTGGATCTTGTCGTTGAAGGCGCCAACCTGCGCGCGATCGACCGGCAACAGCCGCAGCAGGAACTGCTCTGCGGCGCGGTTGAGCAGCTTCAGGTTGGCAGTCATGCTCGCGCTGGTGTCGAGCATGACCACGGCGCTGAAGGGTTGCGAATCGTTGGAAAACAGCGAGACGTCGGCAGGTTTACCGTTGTCGAGAAT
>JANMUX010000178.1:0-1576 GCA_031392125.1 Acidobacteriota bacterium
CCCGCCCACGGGCCGATGTGGCGAGCGCGGAACTCGTTGGTGTTTTCCAGTTCGGACAAGGGCGAGGTGGCGGACTTCAGCATGGCGTTCAGTGTGGGTGTTCAGATCCGTTCGCCTTGAGCTTGTCCTTCGACAAGCTCAGGATGATCGGGAAGGCAGGGCTTCGACAGGCTCAGCCCGAACGGTTGTTGGCGATGTGATTAGAGCGTCGTCAGCAGCTTGTCGTAGGCCGGCGGGTCCATCAGTTCGTCGAAGTGCTCCATGCGTGTCACATGGACCTTGAAGAACCAGCCGTTGCCCATCGGGTCGGTGTTGGCCAGGGCCGGGTCGGCGCGCAGCGCTTCGTTGACTTCGACGACTTCACCTTCGGCCGGCATGTAGAGATCGGCAGCGGCTTTGACGGATTCGACGACGCCGACGACCTCGCCGCGCTTGTAGGTCTTGCCGACCTCCGGCAGATCGACGAACACCACGTCGCCGAGCGCGTCCTGCGCATGCAACGTGATGCCGACGACAGCGGCTTCGTGGTCTTCGATGTTGATCCACTCGTGGTCGGGGGTGAACATGGTCGTCATGGGTCGGATCTCCGAGTTACTCCCTCCCCTTGAAAGGGGGAGGGCAGGGGTGGGGGTAAATGGTGGCCTGCGGTCAGCCTCTGAAATAACCTGGGGGAACAAACGGCATCGACGTCACGCGCATCGGCTGGTTCTTGCCGCGCACTTGCGCATAGACCTCGTGATTCGCAATCGCATGGTTGGCCGCGAGGTACGCCATCGCGATCGGTTGATTCACCGTCGGCGCCAAAGTGCCGCTGGTCACATGGCCGAGCTTGTGTCCTTGTGCATCGACGATCACAGCACCTTCGCGCACCGGAATGCGCTCCAGGCCGAGCAGGCCCACGCGATTGATCTGCACGCCGCTCGTGAGTTGGCCCGCGATCTTGTCGGCGCCGGGGTAGTGGCCGGCGCGCGCGCCACCGGGGCGGCGCACTTTCTGCATCGACCAGGTCAGGCCCGCTTCGACCGGCGTCGTCGTCTCGTTGATGTCGTGCCCGTACAGGCACAGACCGGCTTCCAGGCGCAGCGTGTCGCGGGCGCCGAGGCCGGCGGGTTTGACTTCGGGCTGCGCGAGCAATTCCTTCGCCAGCTTCACCGCCGCGTCGGCCGGCACCGAAATCTCGAAGCCGTCTTCGCCGGTGTAGCCGGAACGCGTGACGAAACAATCGGCGCCGACGAGCGTGAACGAGCCGCCCGTCATGAAGGTCAGTTTCTCGACGCCGGGCGCCAGTCGTTGCAGCGCCTGCACCGCATGCTGACCCTGCAGCGCCAGCAGCGCGCGATCAGGCAGCGGGATCACCTGGCAGCGGTGACCGATGTGCGTCATCAGGTGCCTGGTGTCGGCGTCCTTGCACGCTGCATTGACAATGACGAACAGATCGTCGGGCCGCCGCGCAATCATCAGATCGTCGAGGATGCCGCCCGCGGCATTGGTGAACAACGCGTAGCGCTGTTTGCCGACGGCGAGGTCGATCACATCGACCGGCACCAGCGTTTCTAGCGCGGCAGCGGCGTCCGGC
>JANMUX010000199.1:0-2839 GCA_031392125.1 Acidobacteriota bacterium
CGTCACCTCGGAGGCGAAGGATCGGAGTTGGTCCACCATGGTGTTGATGGTGTCCTTCAATTCAAGGATTTCTCCTTTCACATCGACGGTGATTTTCTTGGACAAATCCCCGGTCGCGACGGCGGTGGTGACGGCGGCGATGTTGCGCACCTGGCTGGTCAGGTTGTTGGCCATCGAGTTCACGTTGTCGGTGAGGTCTTTCCAGGTGCCCGCGACGCCCTTCACCTGCGCCTGGCCACCGAGCTTGCCTTCGGTGCCGACCTCTCGCGCCACGCGCGTCACCTCGGACGCGAAGGTGCTCAACTGGTCAACCATCGTGTTGACCACCTTGGCGGTGCGCAGGAACTCGCCGGTCAGCGGCCGGTCGTCGATCTCGAGCGACATCGACTGGGTGAGGTCGCCCTTGGCGACCGCGCCGATGACGCGCGCCACTTCCGTGGTGGGTTGAACAAGGTCGGACACCAGGGCGTTTACCGACTCGATAGCGGTGCTCCACCCGCCCTCGGCATAGGGCATCTGCGCGCGCTGTTTGACGTTGCCGGCCTTGCCGACCACCGTGCTGAGGCGCTCCAGTTCCTTCACGAGGCGTTCGTTACGCTCGATGGTGGCATTCAGCGCATCACAGATTTTCCCCGCCAGCCCGGTGCGATCCTCGGGCATGCGAACGCCGAAATCACCCCGCTGGTAATCCGACAAGACGCTCAACAGGCGCTTCGGGTCGAGGGAGTCGGTGCCTGCGCCGGACGCGCGTATCTTGCTTCCCGTAGTCTTCCGAGCCACGTGCATGCATTAGTCCTTTGTGGAAACTCGTCCGTTTAAGCAAACGATGTTCCTGCCAGAAGTCTGCCTTTTGCCACCTCGACTACACAGATTGTGTAGCGAGCTGCCCTCCGGCACAAATACCTGTGTAACGGCAGGGCTAGCGTTGTCATTGGAGGGTCCACGACCATGGTTGCCCACGTCGGTTCCACTAAGTGGGTGAGCCGGGCCCGATCGGGCGGATTATAGCTGGCATCGAACTTGAAGTATCGCTCCCCGTCGGGCACATAAGCCCGCCAGGAGGACCGATGAGCTTTAAGAACGGATATCTCGCAATCGCATTGATCAGTGGCGTCTCCCTCGCGGCTTGCTCGAACACCGCCGCCGGCGTTGAGAAAGACGCGGAGCGCAATGCGGATAAGGCCGCAGCGGCCGCTGCCGAAGCCAAGGCTGACACCAAGGAAGCCACGCGGGACGCCTCGGCCACGACGAGAGAAGCCACCGCCACCGCGGGTGGCGCCGTTGCCGCCGCCGTCGAAACCGTTGACGTGAAGTCGGCCCTGATGGCCGACCGCACCGTTGACGCCAGCCACATCAACGTGGACACGTTCCACGAAACCAAGACCGTGGTGCTCAAGGGTTCGGTCAAGACCGCGACGCAGCGCGACGAGGCGGCCCGCATCGCGGCCGTCGAGGCGCCGGGCTATCGCGTCGACAACCAGCTGACGGTTGTCCCGAACCCTTAACTCACCGTCGAAACGGACCGTTCTGGGGTAGGGCCGGAGGGGCGTGCATCGCAAATGCCCCTTCGGTCCTTTTTTATGTGAACGTCTTGCCTTGGCGCTAGAATCCTAGCCCTGATGGCGAAGAAGAAGGCTGTCCGGCCGCGCGGCGCGGCGCGCGTAGCGGTCACCAGGACACCTCCTGCACCTCCGCCCCCTCCTCGTATCCCCCGCGCATTTCCCATCGTGGGCGTTGGCGCCTCGGCTGGCGGACTCGAGGCTTTCTCGGCCCTGCTTGAACACCTTGCTGTCGACACCGGCATGGCCTTCGTGCTCGTGCAGCATCTCGACCCGACCCACGAAAGTGCGTTACCCGACCTGCTCCAGCGCAAAACGTCACTGCCGGTTAGTGCAGTCACCGACAACCTGCGGGTCAAACCGAATCACGTCTACGTAATTCCACCGAACACCCACCTCGGCATCTACAAGGGCGTGCTGACGGTCGGCCCCCGAAAGGCCGGCGCTTCTCCCCCTCGCTCGATCGATGTCTTCTTCGAAGCGTTGGCCGCCGATCAGCACGACCGCGCCATCGGCGTCGTGCTCTCGGGCTCAGCAACAGACGGCACGCTCGGCCTCGAGGCGATCAAGGCCGAGGGCGGCATTACGTTCGCGCAGGACAGCTCAGCTCGACACGACTCGATGCCGCGCAGCGCCGTGGCCGCCGGCTGTGTCGATTTCGTCCTGTCGCCAGCGCAGATTGCGCAGGAACTGGCGCGCATTGCCAAGCACCCCCGGGTCAACGCCGGGGCGGGCCCTCTCCCACCTCGCCCGGCCGACAGCCCCGCGCCAGACGACGTCTTCAACAAGATCCTCCGGCTGCTGCGCAATCACTGCGACGTGGACTTCTCGCTGTACAAGTCCAGCACCATCGAGCGGCGCATTACCCGGCGCGTAGTGCTCAGCGGGCACCAGACGCTCGAGCAATATGCGGACTTTCTGCACGGCAATGCCAAGGAGCTCGACGCCCTTTACAGCGACACGCTGATCAACGTCACCAGTTTCTTCCGCAACCCCGACGCCTTCGATGTCCTACAGCGCAAGGTCTGGCCCGCCCTTCTTCAGCAGCGCGGCATGGACCCGGTTCGGGTCTGGGTGCTTGGCTGTTCCACCGGCCAGGAAGCCTATTCGATCGCGATGTCGTTCATCGAAGCCGCGCAAAAATTTCCCCGGCCGCGCAAGCTCCAGGTGTTTGCCACCGACCTGAACGAAGCCTCGCTCGAAAGGGCCCGGCGCGGCCTTTACGGCAAGCACCTGGTGGACGACGTGTCACCGGAGCGCCTGCGCCGGTTCTTCACGGA
>JANMUX010000314.1:0-2831 GCA_031392125.1 Acidobacteriota bacterium
TTCACCACGGGTGGCGTCGTGTCGCGCTTCCAGCGCCGCACGGTTCCGTCCAAGCCGGTCGACAAGGCCGCCCAGTTCGCCAACGCCATGAACGGCCTTGGCAAGGGCCTCGCCTCGGCGCTCGGCCAAGAAGCGCAACCCACCGGTCCGGTGGTGCGCGTGTCGCGCGGCAATCAAGTCACCGTCGTTCCGGTGGGAGCACGCTAACATGAATAGTGGGAACATCACGCGCCGGGCTCGTCTCGGCACCGCCCTCGCCGCTCTGGCGGTTGCGCTTGGCACGGTCGGCGCCGCCACTCCGGTGGCCGCGCAGAGCCGGTCGGCCCAGCCCTCGGAGACGCTCAACCTGAGTGCTGGCACGGGAACCCTGATCCGCCTGTCGGAGCCGATGAGCGACGTGTTCGTCGCCAAGGATGCGGTCGCCGACGTGCAGGTGCGCTCGTCGACCCAACTCTACGTCTTCGGCAAGACGATGGGCGAAACCACCATCTATGCGACGTCGAAGTCGGGCCGGGTGGTCTACGCCGCCAACGTCCGCGTCGCCAACAATGTCGGGTCGATGAACGAGATGCTGCAGCTGGCCATGCCGGATGCGCGCA
This sequence comes from Acidobacteriota bacterium, assembly GCA_031392125.1. Lineage (GTDB taxonomy): Bacteria > Acidobacteriota > Vicinamibacteria > Vicinamibacterales > UBA2999 > 12-FULL-67-14b. The sequence continues at coordinate 600 of JANMUX010000314.1, forward strand.
TCCAGGCGACGCCGATGAACAATCTGGTGCTGCTGACCGGTTCGGTCGGCTCGCCCGACGACGTCGAAGTCGCCCAGCGCCTGATCGAGAACTACGTCGGCGCCGGCGTCGGCATCGTCAACCGCATCCGCACGGCGACGCCACTGCAGGTGATGCTCAAGGTGCGCATCGCGGAGATGAATCGCAACGCCGTGAAGGAGGTTGGAATCAATCTCCTCAACCGCGACACCACCACCGGCAACACCTTGTTCGGCATCGGCCAGGGCAATCCCGGGACGATCAAGCCGATCGTCAACGCCAACGATCCCAGCGGACTTCCGGTCGGGGGCACGGCGGTGACCTTCAACAACATCATCGGCGGCACCACGCTCGGCCTGTTCGGGCGGATTCTCGGCACCGACCTGCTGGGCACGCTCGATCTGCTTCAGAAGGACGGCGTCGTGACCACGCTCGCCGAGCCCAATCTGACCGCGCTGTCGGGCGAAACCGCAAGCTTTCTGGCGGGCGGCGAGTTCCCCATCCCGGTGTCCCAGTCGCTCGGCGCGGTGACCATCGAATATAAGCAATATGGTGTCGGCCTCGCCTTCACGCCCGTGGTCCTGGCCGACGGCCGCATTTCGATGCGTGTCCGTCCCGAGGTCAGCGAATTGTCCAATGAGGGCGCGGTGCGCCTCAACAACTTCCTGGTTCCGGCGCTCACAACGCGTCGCGCCGAAACCACCGTCGAGCTCGGTTCAGGCCAGAGTTTCATGATCGGCGGACTGCTGCGCAGTCACAGCACCAATGACGTCAGCAAGGCGCCGTTCCTTGGCGACATCCCGGTGCTCGGCGCATTGTTCCGTTCGACCGCGTTCCGCCGCAACGAGACCGAGCTGGTGATCATCGTCACCCCGTATCTGGTGCGGCCGGTATCCGGTCAGCTGGCAACGCCAACAGACGGCTTCCGCACGCCGAACGATGTGCAGCGGGTCTTCATGGGCCAGTCGTACAGCGGAGTCGGTGTGGTGCCGACCCCCGATGCGGCGAAATTCCCGGGCGCGTCAGCGGCGATCGCTGCGCCCACGCCCGCGGCGACAGCCTCCACCGCAGCACCCGGGTTCAAGCAATGACCGGCCGGTTTTTCAGGAAGGATGCGACGATGCGTTCGAAACTCGTTCTCATTGCTCTCGGCTCGACGCTGGCCGCTTGCACCAACAGCATGGCCCGGGGGCCCGATGCGCCCGCGGCCGGAATGGCTTCGGTCAACGTGCCCGTCGTCAGCCGCGCCGATTATGTGTTCGATGTCGGCGCGCCCGGCGGTGTCCTCGCGTCCAGTGAAGCGGCGCGGCTGGACGGCTGGTTCCAGGGGCTCGATGTCCGCTACGGCGACGACATTTATGTCGACGGAGCGAGCGGAGCCGCACGCGAACAGATCGCCGACGTCGCCGGCCGTTACGGACTAGCGGTCATGCCCGGCGCTCCCGTTACCGCTGGAGCTCCGGCTCCCGACATGGTTCGGGTGGTCGTCAGCCGCACCGTGGCGAATGTCCCCAATTGTCCCAATTGGAGCGTTCCGTCAGCGCCCAATTACGCCAATGCGCTGATGTCGAACTATGGCTGCGCGGTAAACGGCAACCTCGCCGCGATGGTCGCCAACCCCGAGGATCTGCTGCGCGGTCGCGAAACGAGCGCAACTTCGGATGCGCGCACCGCGACCAAGCCCGTGTCAGTCTATCGCAACGCGCCGCCGACCGGGGCCTCCGGCCTGTTGGAAATCAGCACCAAGAAGGACGACAAGTAATGAACGCTCCTTTCCAGGCACGCGCAGGGCTGCGCGATCCGTTCACTGCGTTCGTCTGCGACGACGCCACCGCCGACATGCTGCGGCCGGTCGCGGTCGAGCATGGATGGAACCCCGAGAAGGTCAACAAGGGCGGACTGCGCAATGCGGTTCAGTCGCTGTCGATCTCGGCCAGTCCCAACATCCTGTTCGTAGACTTGAGCGAATCCGCCGATCCGCTGAACGATATCAACGCGCTTGCCGAAGTGTGCGAGCCGGGGACGATCGTGATCGCCGCGGGCACCGTCAACGACGTGCGCCTGTACCGCGATCTCGTCGCCAGCGGCATCCACGACTATCTGTTGAAGCCGGTGTTCCCCGAACAGGTTCGCGATGTGCTGATGCACGCGCAGGCGATGCTCAATGCACCACGCACCGTCGAAGCGTCGGACAAGGTCAAGCATGCCATCACC
>JANMUX010000325.1:0-2263 GCA_031392125.1 Acidobacteriota bacterium
ATTCTCCGCAGGCCCCCGGGCCGCGAGGCGTATCCGGGCGACGTCTTCTACCTCCACAGCCGCCTGCTCGAGCGAGCCTCCAAGCTTTCGACCAAGAAAGGCGGCGGGAGTCTGACCGCGATCCCCATCATCGAGACGCAGGCCGGTGACATCTCGGCTTATATTCCGACGAACGTCATCTCGATCACCGACGGACAGATCTTCCTGGAAGCCGACTTGTTCAACCAGGGCGTGCGTCCGGCCATCAACGTCGGTAACTCGGTGTCGCGCGTCGGTGGCTCGGCCCAGATCAAGGCCATGCGCCAGGTCGCCGGCACCCTGCGCCTCGACCTCGCGCAATATCGCGAGCTGTCGGCCTTTGCGCAGTTCGGCAGCAGCGACCTCGACAAGGCTACGCAGAACCAGTTGAATCGTGGCGCCCGGCTTGTCGAAGTGCTGAAACAGAAGCAGTACGCGCCGCTCGCCGTTGAGCAGCAGGTGACAATTCTCTACGCCGGCGTCAATGGCTTCCTCGACAGCATTGCGGTTGCCGATGTCGGTGCCGCGCAGGACGAACTCGTCAAGTTCATGCAGACCCGCCACAACGGCCTGCTGCAGGCCATCCGCGAGAAGAAGCAGCTGGACGATGCGCTCAAAAACGACTTGAATGCGGCGCTGAAGGAATTCGGCACGCACTTCGAAGCGACCAAGGGCAGCCTCGCGAAGGCCTAACCGATGCCGTCACTTCTCGACATTCGTCGGCGCGTTCGCGCGGTCAAGTCGACGCAGCAGATCACGAAGGCCATGAAAATGGTTTCTTCCTCGAAGCTGCGCCGCGCGCAGGAGCGCATTCTCAAGAGCCGTCCGTACGCTCAAGAGATGCTTCGGGTTTTCAACAACCTGGCCACGCGCACCGACAACGCCTCGCATCCGCTGCTGAACGACGATCCGCTGGCCGCGCGCACGCTGATCATCGTGATTACCGCGGACCGCGGCTTGTGCGGCAGCTTCAACACCAACGTCGCCAAGGCGGCGCTGCAGTTCACGATCGACCAGCCAAAGTCGCCCGATGGCCGCGACGTCGCCATGGCGCTGGTCGGGCGCAAGGCTCGCGACTTTTTCCTCCGGCGCGGATTTGACGTGCTTTACGAAGAGGTCGGGTTGTTCCAGAACGTGAAGTGGTCGCACGCGCAGGCGATTGCGTCCACCGCCATCAAGGAATTCCTCGGACCCGACGTAAGTTCGGTTTACCTGGTTTACAACGAGTTCAAGTCGGTGATCTCGCAACGCGTCGTGATCGAAAAGCTCCTGCCGATTCCCCGCCTGAACGAAGCGGCGGGCGCCGCCGACGGAGCTTCAGCGACGACCGCTGCCGATTACCTGTTCGAACCGGGTCCCGAGCAGCTGCTGAATACGCTGCTGCCGATGCACGTCGCTGTGCAGGTCAATCGTGCGCTGCTCGAGTCTTCGGCCGCCGAGCATGCCGCCCGAATGCAGTCGATGGACAGCGCAACGCGCAATGCGAAAGAGATGGTCGACCGCCTGACGCTCTACATGAACAAAGTTCGTCAAGCCGCGATTACGCGAGAGATTATCGAAGTGGTTTCGGGAGCCCAAGCAACCTAGGGCTCATGCCAGGAGGGTGGCACTTTGGTGCCGCCGGCAGAACACATATGGCTACAGCAGCAGATCTAAAAGTCGGCAAGGTCATCCAGGTCATCGGACCCGTCATTGACGTCGAGTACGAGGGCGGGCACCTGCCGGCCATCTACAACGCCGTTCGCATCGTGGACGATGGGTCCACTGGTGGCGAGAAGGTGGACATCGTCGCGGAAGTGGAGCAGCACCTGGGCGAAGGCCGCGTGCGCACGGTCGCGATGAAGCCGACCGACGGCTTGCAGCGCGGCATGAGCGTGATCGACACGGGCGCGCCAATCTCGGTGCCGGTCGGTCCCGAAACGCTTGGCCGCGTGTTGAACGTGCTGGGCGAGCCGGTTGACTTCCCGGATCGACCGGTGATGTCGAAGGAGCACTGGCCAATTCATCGTCCTGCTCCAACACTGGAACAGCAGTCGACCGAACTGAAGATGTTCGAGACCGGCATCAAGGTCATCGACTTGCTCGAGCCGTACCTGCAGGGCGGCAAGATCGGCCTGTTCGGCGGCGCCGGCGTCGGCAAGACCGTGATCATCATGGAGTTGATCAACAACATCGCGATGAAGCACGGCGGCGTGTCGGTGTTCGCGGGCGTCGGCGAACGCACCCGCGAGGGTAACGACCTGTG
>JANMUX010000399.1:0-1738 GCA_031392125.1 Acidobacteriota bacterium
GGTTTCGCGACTCTGCCCGGTCTCCAGGTTGCGGGCCAGAACCACTGTGCCCGGCATGACGCCGCCACTGCCATCTTTCACTGTGCCTTGCAAGGTCCCGGTCACGGTTTGTGCCGCAGCCGAGCCGGAGCAAAGTAGAACAAGGACAAGGGTCAATCGCGCCATGGGGCGTTCTCCAGTCATACTTTCTAACGCGGAGCTGCGGCCTGACTGCTAAGAACGCGGTTCTATCGCCTGACCGTCCTCGACGCGCGCTCCACGGGCACCAGACGGTATACCGGCGTCCGGTCGCCGTCTACGCCGCGTACGTCGGCGTCAATCATCACGTAGATAGCGCCGTCGGGGCCCTGTTGCACGTCGCGGATGCGGCCTACGCCTTGGAGCAGGGTTTCGTGGGCGACGACTCGCCGGTCCTTGAGGGTCAGGCGCACCAGCCGCTGTCCGCTCATGCCGCCAACGAGCATGTCGCCCTTCCAACCGCTGAAGCGATCGCCGGTGTAGAACATCATCCCCGACACGCCAATCGACGGCACCCACACGTAGGCCGGCTGCGCGATGCCGTCCTTGTGCGTGCCCTCGTGAATGGCCAAGCCGGAGGTGTAGTTGACGCCGTAGCCAATGGCGGGCCAACCGTAGTTTTGGCCAGGGACGATCAGATTCAGTTCGTCGCCGCCCTGCGGACCGTGCTCGTTCTGCCAGAGATCACCGGAGGCAGGGTGGAACGCCATACCCTGCGCGTTGCGATGACCGAGCGTCCAGATCTCGGGCAGGGCGTGCGGCCTGCCCACGAACGGGTTGTCTTTCGGCACGCGGCCGTCGTCGTGGAGTCGCACGGTCTTGCCGTTGTGTGTCAACAGGTCCTGCGCGGGATGCCGGTTGAGATCGGGCACGGCCGGCCACTGCCGATCGCCGAGCGTAACGAAGAGGTAGTTCTGCTTGTCGAAGGCGATGCGCCCGCCCCACATCGAGCTGCGGCTCGTGCCGTTGCCCGGTGCGGACGCCTGGAAGAGCTCCTGAACGTTCGAGAGGCGATCGCCCTCGAACCGTCCGCGCGCCACGGCGAGATTGCCGAAGCCATTCGCACCGGGTTTCACGTAGCTCAGATAGACCAGCCGGTTCGAGGCGAAGTCCGGATGCAGCACGACGTCGCGCAACCCCGCCTGCTCGCGGCCGTCTTGCGCGGTTGCGCCGTTGCCCAGGAAGAGGATGGGAGGCAGCCCCGCCACCGGAGTCGGCAGCAGGGTGCCCTGCCGCACGATCCGCAGCCGGCCTGGGCGCTCGGTGATCAGGATGTCTCCCTCGGGCGTGAACGCCATGGCGTGGGGATGCTGCAGCGTTGTCACCACGTCCAGCCGGAAGTCGTGCAGGGAGGTGGGGAAGACCGTTGAAGCGGGCGGAACCTGTGCCCCCGCGGCGACAATGCCGGCACCGGCGCCAAACACGCAGGCGAGCAGAACCAACGATGGCGACCGGCGACCACGTGAAGTGGAGAGGGCTGGAGGGATCATGGTGGCCCCACGATACGGCGATCCTCCAGCGGAATCAATGCGGCCGCATGCTTTTTGCAACGCGCGCAAGGTCGTGGTCCGCGTCAGGCGTAATGACGCTGTTACCAGTTCATGTTATTCATAGATAGCGGTGCCATCGCGCCGACAACCCGCAACCCGTAAGGAAAGAAGACCGTGATTCCGAAGAAGACGTCCCGATCACCCAAGTCCGCCTCGCCCAAGTCCGCCTC
>JANMUX010000456.1:0-10686 GCA_031392125.1 Acidobacteriota bacterium
GGACGAACCGTGTCGTGCTTCTGCAGGGCCATCGGTATGACTCAACTGGAAAAGAACTCCGTCTGGCAGGGCACCCTGTCTTTGATGGTGCTGCGCACCCTGCTGACCATGGGCGACCAGCACGGCTACGGTATTGCCCGCCGCATCGAGCAGACAAGCGAAGGGAAGCTGTCGATCAACTACGGCACGCTCTATCCGGCTCTGCTCAAGCTTGAGCAGGAAGGGCTGATCAGCTCCGAGTGGGGCGTGTCCGACAACAACCGCAAGGCCAAGTTCTACAAGCTCACCAAGGCCGGCCGGAAGCAGATTGAGCGCGACACGCGGCAGTGGGCCGAGACGTCCGCGATCATGACGCGATTCCTGGCGGCGACCAACGAGTAGGGAAAGCGCTGACATGGGAACACGCCTTCGCCAAGGCTACGGTGTGCGAGCGCTGCGCGCGTGGTGGTCGAGAGTCGCCGGCTTCGTTCGGCCCGGCGCGGGCGAGCGGGAGTTTGCCGACGAGCTGCAAAGCCACATCGATTTGCATACGGACGACAACATCCGCTCCGGCATGTCCCCTGACGAAGCCCGCCGGCATGCGCTCGCCCGGATCGGCGGCGTCGCCGGCGCCAGGCAGGCCCACCGTGATCGCCGCGGACTGCCCGGCCTCGAGGCCCTCGTGTTTGACCTGAAAATCGGCACTCGGATGCTCGTGAAGTATCCGGGCCTCACGATCGTGGGCGGACTAGCGATGGCCTTCGCGATCTGGGTTGGCATCGTCATCTTCCAGGTCGTCGGCCTGTTCGTCCATCCCACCCTGCCGCTGCCACAGGGCGCGCGCCTGGTCGAAGTTCGAAACATGGACGTGGCGGCCAACGCTCAAGAGGAGAAGAACCTTCACGACTTCCTCCGGTGGCGGCAGTCCGTGCGATCGCTCACAGACATCGGCGCATGGCGTGACTCGAGCCGGAACCTGATTGTCTCGGCCGGCGATCCGCGGCCCGTCAATGTGGCGGAGATGAGCGTCTCGGGGTTCCGCGTCGCCGACGGCCAGCCCCTGATGGGGCGGGTATTGGTAGAGGCCGACGAACGACCCGCCGCGCCCGCCGTGGCGGTGATCGGCTACGACGTGTGGCGCACGCGGTTTGGCAGCGATCCAAACGCGCTCGGTCGCGACATTCAGCTCGGCAGCGAGCACGTCACAGTAGTCGGGGTCATGCGTGAGGGTTTTGAGTTCCCGGTCGCTCACGATGTGTGGCTGCCGCTCAAGACCGCTCTTCTCGTTCAACAGCCGCGGTCCGGCCCCGCCATTACCGTCTTTGGCCTGCTCGCCCCCGGCGAGACGCTCCAAACAGCGCAAGCGGAATTGACGACGGCCGGCCGCCGCGCCGCCACGGAGTTCCCGGCCACGCATCAGCATCTCGAGCCCCGTCTGAGGCCTTACGCGATGATGGCCGCACCTGGTGAACCTGGTGACCAGCCGATCATGTACGCGATCTACTCGTTCATGGCCGTGCTGGTGATGCTGATCTGCGGCAACGTCGGCCTGCTTCTGTTCGCGCGCGCGGCATCGCGTGAGGCCGATCTCGTCGTCCGCACAGCGCTCGGTGCGAGCCGTGGACGCATCGTGGCGCAGATGTTTGCCGAGGCGCTGGTCCTTGGCGTTGTCGCGGCGATCGTCGGTGTCACTGCTGCCGCCTTTACCCTTCGCACCTGGGGCACGGTGTTTCTCGAGACCAACATGGGCCGCCTGCCCTTCTGGTTCGATCTCAGCCTTTCACCGCGCACGTTCGCGGTCGCGATCGGGCTGACGCTGGCGAGCGCCGCCGTCGCCGGCATCATGCCGGCGATGAAAATTACGCGTGGCATGGGCCATCGGCTCAAGCAGACCACAGCCGGTGGTGGCGGCCTGCAGTTCGGCGGCGTGTGGACGGTGGTGATCGTGGCGCAGGTCGCAGCCACGGTGATGTTTCCTGCGGTCGTCTACGTGGAACAGTCGCTAGTCCGTGGCATCCAGGACTTCGATCCCGGCTTCGCCACCGAGCAGTTCCTCGCCGTGCAGATCGAACGGGATTACCCCGTCGATGGCGGCTCGAACGATGCCGCGTTCGAGCGCAACGCGCGGCTGGCCGCCACGCTCGCGGAGCTTCGCCGGCGGGTGGCCGCGCAGCCCGGCGTGGATGGCGTGACGTTCACCGAGGACTTACCAACCACGAATCACCCGCAGAAGATCATCGAGATGGGCTACGACCTCGACCTGTCCAACCTGGCTTCAGCGAATGGAGACAGTGGTGCAGCGGCGCCAGCGAGCGGCGCGGAGCCTCCCTTGCGCGAGGCCACCGTCGCGGCGGTCGATCCGTCGTACTTCGAGGCACTGGACGCGCCGGTGCTGGCCGGCCGCGGGTTCACCACCGCAGACGCCGTCGCCGGTACGCGCGTGGCGATCGTCGATCAGAGCTTCGTCGAGCAGGTCCTGCAAGGCCGCAATGCGGTCGGTCAGCAGGTGCGGTTTCGCTACCCCGGTCCCTCCATCCGTCGCTGGGGGCCTGGGAACCCGGACGATTCCGCTCGGGGTGACTGGTACGAAGTGATCGGCGTGGTCCGCGATCTCGGCACCGGAGCGCCGACGCAGGCAGGGCGCGCCGCGGGCTTCTACATTCCAGCCACGCCGGACCTATTCGATCAAATTCACATGATGGTGCACGTGCGCGGCGGCGATCCGATGACGCTCGTGCCGCAGGTGCGCGACGCTGCCACGGCCATCGATCCGTCCTTGCGCCTCGTCAACGTGCAGCGCGCCAACGAGGCCAACAACGACGTTCTTTGGGTGATGACGTTGTGGCTGCGCATCACGGTGGTGTTGTCCGGCATCGCCCTCGTGTTGTCGCTGGCCGGGATTTACGCCGTCTTGTCGTTTACCGTCGCCCGGCGAACGCGCGAGATTGGCGTCCGCGTGGCCCTCGGCGCCAGCCGCCTGCGTGTCGTCGTCGCCACCTTCCGCCGTCCCATGTTGCAGGTAGCGGCCGGCATCGTCATCGGCATCGCGATCATTTTCACCGCTGCCACGCTGATGCAAAACACCGAGCTCCCGGGTTCGGAGAACGAGCTCACCCTTAAGGGAATGGCGATGATCATGGGCTACGGAATGTTCATGCTGGGCGTCTGCATGCTGGGGTGCGTGGTGCCGACGCGCCGTGCGCTCAACATCGAACCGACGACCGCGTTACGAACGGAGTAAACGGTGTATTCCACACGGCTTGACCTTGGAGTCGGCTCCAGGGTTTAGGATACTCATATGAAAACCGTCTATCCGACCCTCGTCCTCGTGACGCTTCTGGCCAGCGTGCTACCAGCCGTCCAGCACAGCGCCATGCCTGCGGGAATGTCTCACGAAGAGCATCTTCGCCAGATGAAAGAAAATGAGGACCTCAAACATCGTGGCGGGCTGGCGATGGGATTCGACCAGGACAAGACCGTTCATCACTTTCTCCTGAAACGCACCGGCGGCGCTATCGTCGTGACTAGCAGGGACCTTAGCGATGCGGAGAGCGTCGCGCAGATCCGTTCACACTTCCGCGAGATTGCCCAGTCGTTCGGGAAGGGGCTGTTCGACAAGCCAGTGGCGACGCACGGAGAACTGCCGCCGGGCTCCGAGGTGATGGCGGCGAAGAAGGCAGGGATTTCCTACCGCTATGAAGAACGTGCTGGCGGCTCCGGCGTGGTCATCGAAACCGCGGATGCGGACGCACTGAAGGCGATCCACGATTTCCTTCGCTACCAGATCGTCGAGCATAAGACCGGCGATCCGTTGACCCCGCAGCAACAGTAGTAGCAGCAGCGTTAGCGCGACCGCCGAAGGTGCGCGTGCTTCGGCCGCGCACCGCGCGCCGCGATGGTAGCGCGCTCCAGCAAGAGAGCGCGTTCGTTGGGGCCGACTTGCACCAGCCGGTCGTCCCACTCCCTGATCATGGCAAGCATCGCCTGCTTCTCGGTCCTGAGTTCGCCGATCTTCTGGTCGATCTGACTGATTAGTTCCTTGGCATAATCACGCACCTGATGGCACGGCGCGCCGCCCGCATCACGGACTCGCAGCACCTTCGCAATCTCCTTGAGCGGGAAGCCCAGTTGGACGGCGTTGCGGATGACGCGCATCCGATTGTCTGCGCCGTTGGGATACTCGCGGTAGCCGCTCTCTGTACGCTGGGCGGGAGGCAGCAGCCCGATCTTTTCGTAGTAACGAATGGTGTCGGGCGACACCCCGATTCGCTGGGCCAACTGTCCGATACGCACGGGCGTCTCCTCGATAACTTTTAGGGCACGCGCTTGAATCTGGTCCGAGAGGCCCTCCGCTTGAAGCGTAACCCTACGTTATCATTCCGCTTTTACATGGACCACGACGTGCTGGACCACTTAATCGTGCCTCGCCCGACGACATCGTCAATCTCAAGTATCGCTTGCGCGAGCGACTCGGCCCCGGCGGTATGGCGTCGTCTTTCGAGTGGAGCATCCCCACACGGGTCGCCCCTATGCGTTGAAGGTGCTGCGGCCGGCCTGGTCGCGACGCCCTAGGGCCAGCGGCGATTCGAGGCCGAGGGCCGGGCGATCAGCGCGCTGCGCATCCCAGCGTCGTCGACGTCGACGTCAAAGAACGGCGCTAGAACGCATCCACTCCTCTCCGGGGCGGACATGCTTCGAGCCACGCCTGCTCCGCCTCGTCAAATACGCGAGAACGCGTGAGGAAGCGGACGCCTCTTGGCGCCTCGACCGAAAACCCGCTTCCCCGACCCTTCACCACGTCGATGACGAGCTGCGTGTGCTGCCACAACTCGAACTGCTGACTGCCGATGTAGAACGGCTGCCCGGCTACTTCGCCGAGCAGCACATCCCGTTGGCCCACGCGAAAGTCGCCGCGCGAATAGCACATCGGCGAACTTCCATCGCAGCATCCGCCGGATTGATGAAACATGAGCGGTCCGTGCTCGCGTGCGAGATCGCGAACCACGGCTTCCGCCTCAGGCGTGATGATGACGCGCGGCACATCCACAGCGTATGCTCTTGTCAGAAAAAGCCAAGCTTCTTCGTTGAGTAACTGACCAGCATGTTCTTCGTGAGCTGATAGTGAGAGAGCATCATCTTGTGATTCTCGCGACCGATGCCGGACTGCTTGTAGCCGCCAAACGCCGCGTGCGCTGGATAGGCGTGATAGCAGTTCACCCAGACGCGCCCGGCCTTGATGCCACGGCCCATGCGGTAGCAGATATTCGCATCTCGACTCCACACGCCGGCGCCAAGCCCGTAAAGGGTATCGTTCGCAATCGCCAGTGCATCCGCCTGATCCTTGAACGTCGTCACTGACACGACCGGTCCGAAGATCTCCTCCTGAAAGATCCTCATACGATTATGTCCCTCGAAGATGGTCGGCGTGACGTAGTAGCCTTGTTCGAGTTCGCCCGGGTGAACACGGCGCTCGCCGCCCGTCAGCACCTTCGCGCCTTCCTGCTTGCCAATGTCGATGTAGCTCAGAATCTTTTCGAGCTGGTCGTTCGATGCCTGCGCACCAATCATCGTTGTCATCTCCAGCGGATTGCCTTCGACGATCGCTTTGGTGCGAGCCACGGCTCGCTCCATGAACCGATCGTAGATAGACTCCTGGATGAGCGCACGCGATGGGCACGTGCAGACTTCACCTTGATTCAGTGCGAACATCACGAATCCCTCGATCGCCTTGTCGAAGAAGTCGTCATCCGCATCGAGTACGTCCGCGAAAAAAATGTTCGGCGACTTACCACCGAGTTCCAGTGTCACCGGAATCAGGTTCTCTGAGGCGTACTGCATGATCAGACGCCCGGTCGTAGTTTCACCTGTGAACGCGACCTTGGCGATGCGGGGGCTTTGCGCGAGCGGTTTACCGGCCTCGACACCGAAGCCCTGCACCACGTTCACCACGCCAGGTGGCACCAGGTCCGCAATCATTTCCATAAAGGCCATGATGGCAACTGGCGTCTGTTCGGCGGGCTTCAACACCACGCAGTTGCCGGCTGCCAGCGCTGGGGCCAGTTTCCAAATCGCCATCAGCAGCGGAAAGTTCCACGGGATGATCTGCGCGACCACGCCGAGCGGTTCCTGGAAGTGGTAAGCCACGGTGTCGTAGTCGATCTCGGAGATCCCGCCTTCCTGTGCGCGAATCACGCCGGCGAAATAGCGCAAGTGATCGACCGCCAACGGCAGGTCCGCGTAGGTGGACTCCCTGATCGGCTTCCCATTGTCCATCGTCTCGATGAACGCGAACGTCGCCAGATTCTCTTGAAGCCGATCCGCGATCTTGTTGAGCATGACGGCGCGGTCGGCCGGCGACGATGTGTTCCAAGCTGGAGCAGCAGCATGAGCAGCGTCCAGTGCCTTGTCGACATCCTCGTGCGTTGACCGGGCTACTTCGCAGAGCGGCTGGCCTGTGACCGGCGAGGGATTCGTAAAGTATTGGCCCCGCATTGGGGCTGCAGACCTTCCGCCGATCCAATTGTCGTAGCGAGCCCGAATTGGGATCGCCGGCTTGAACTGAGCGGCAATGAGGGGAAGTGCCGCGACCGCCGACCCTTCTTGAACGGTGCTCATGACATTCGACTCCTTTTGGGGTGAAACCGACCTCGAGATCAGTTGCGCGAACACGATAATCCAACCCAATGCGGTGATCAAATGGCTTCGAGATACTCGAATGACTCGGCAAACATGGCCTCGGTCACCTTCACACTAGGGTCATTTCAGCCATGAATGAGGGCGGACCACACGACCAGACTGAGTGCGAGGGCAGACATACCGTTCAGGCGAATCCCCGCGAAGACAGTAAGATGGCGAGTTCATGCACGACGCCCCAGCTGCCCTGAGCCGTTCGCTGTCCGGCCGCTATATCGTCGGGCGCGAGCTTGGTCGCGGCGGGATGGCGACGGTCTATTCCGCGAGGGATCTCAAACACGACCGTGACGTCGCGATCAAGGTGATGCGGTCCGACCTTGCGGAGTCGGTCGGCCGGTCGCGGTTCTTGCGCGAGATCCAGCTCGCTGCCAAGCTCACGCATCCGCACATCCTTCCGCTGTACGACTCCGGCGACGCCGATGGCGCCCTCTATTACGTCATGCCGATCGTTGAAGGGCAGTCCCTGCGCGAGCGCCTGCGTGAGACGCCGCGGCTGCCGATTGACGAAGCGATCCGTTTCGCGAGCGAAGTGGCGCGCGCGCTCGATTTCGCCCACCGCCACGACGTGGTGCATCGAGACATCAAGCCCGAGAACATCATGATTCAGGATGGGCATGTGCTCGTCGCGGATTTTGGGATCGGCAAAGTCATCGGAGCGCTTGAGACAGACAACCTAACTGAAACTGGAGTCATTGGGACGCCGGCGTACATGAGTCCTGAGCAGATATCGGGCGAGGTTGTCGACGGCCGCAGCGATATCTACTCGCTCGGTTGCGTGCTGTACGAGATGCTGGTCGGGGAGCAGCCCTTCACGGGGCCCAACTTGCAGGCAGTGATCACCAAGAGGCTGGCGCAGGACCCGGCCGATGTAACGGCCCTACGCGACGGTGTTCCGCGTCCCATCGCACGGGCCTTGCAGCGAGCTCTGTCGCGCACGCCAGCCGACCGCTATGATTCGGCCGCGTTCCTGGTCAAGGCGCTCGATGAAGGCGGAGTCTTAGAGCGATCTGCGGCGCCGAGATTGTCGCTCGCGGTTCTGCCATTTGTGAATCGTAGTGCCGATACCGACAATCAATATTTCAGCGACGGACTATCGGAGGATCTGACCAACGCGCTGAGTAGTTCGGCGCGCTTGCATGTCGCGTCGAGGACGTCGGCGTTCCGCTTTCGCGGCAGCGATCGGGACATTCGCGATATCGGTGCCCAGCTGAACGTTGCGAACGTCCTGGAAGGCAGCGTCCGGCGCTCCGGGACAAAGTTGCGCGTCACGGCGCAGCTCGTCGACGTGAGCACCGGTTATCAACTCTGGACCGAGCGCTACGACCGGGAGATGACCGACGTCTTCGAGATTCAGGACGAGATCGTCGCCGCGATCGTTAGCGCGCTGATGCCGACGCTGCTAGGCGAGAAGGCCCCTGTCGTGCTTCGCTCGACCGCCAACCTCCAAGCGTATGAGCTTTATCTCAAGGGACGGCACTACTGGCATCAACGCTCGCCGGCTACCTTGCGTATCGCGATTCAGTCTTTTCAACAGGCGATCGCGCTCGACCCGCGTTATGCGCTGGCGTATTGCGGGCTGGCTGACTGTTACGGAATCTTGCGGGTCTACGGCTGGACGCCTGCGTCCGAGAATAGGGGGTTGGCCGAGGCGGGTGTCACGCAGGCGATGGCGCTCGCCCCCGATCTTGCCGAAGCGAATTTCTCGAAGGGGTTTTACACGTTCTACTTCGAACGACGGTGGCGGGACGCCGGCCCCCACTTCAGAAAGGCAGCCGAACTCAACCCGCGTTCGCCTCTCATTCAGCTCTACTCCGGGTTGTTCCATGCTATCGAGGGTGATGCCGTGCAGATGCGTCGCCGAATGGAGGCGACCACGGCTCTCGACCCGCTGTCCCCGTTCAGCCAGGCACTTGCATCCTCGGGCTACTACATCCTTGGTGACTTCGACGAAGCCGAACGGCTTTCGGCACGCGGCCTCGAACTGCAGAGCGACTACCTGCTGGCCTTCTGGACGCACGGTCTCGCCTTGGTCGGCCAAGGCCGCTGTTCCGAGGGCATTGCCGACCTGGAGCGAGCGACTTCCGTGTCACGCGCACCGATTTTCATTGGCATGCTCGGATTTGGCCTGGGTCGCGCTGGTCGGCACGATGAGGCGCGGCGGCTGATCGACGAGCTCGACGATCGCGCCGCGCGTGGTGAATACGTACCGGCGTTTGCACGGCTGGGGATTTATGTTGGCTTGGGCGATCTGGATGGTGTGCGCCGCGCGCTGACGGCCTGCGTGGCCGACGTCACCCCGCCGTTCAGCTTTCGCGTCACCACCGGTGTTGCCCTCGACGAGTATCGAACCGATCCAGAGGTGGCGCGGTTGCTGGACGCTTGGTTTCGCGGCGACGATCCGGCGCAGACCTGATCATCCTTCGAAGCGTGTCGACCGCGTCTACCCAACGCTGCGATCAAATCGTTCAACGGACCGTCCGGAAGGATCGCCGCCGACTTGACTCGAGCCCACAACGTCACGCCGCCACCTCCCGACGCGTTCCTGGAGATCAAAGGCCGTAAGTGGCGACGGAGCGACCCGAAGATTCCAGCGTCGCTTCGCCAGCAGCTCGTCAACGAACTGATGGCCGCTCGTCGAGCGGTCGGCACGGCCGCGAATGACGCGGCACGCCGCGCGGCTCGTCGCCGTGTCCACGACGCGAAGGTCGCCCTTGGCGAACGAGGCAGGGCATGGTGGCTCGATGCGTCACTCACCGAACTCAAGCCGCGCATTCGGGCGGCCATTCGAACGCTGCTGCGAAGCCGGCGTGAGGGCGCGACAATTTGTCCCAGCGAGCCCGCCCGCATCGTCGATGGCCAGTCCTGGCGGCGACTGCTGACGACCGTCCGCGAACAGGCGGTAGTGCTGGCCCGAGCTGGTGACTTGGTCATCCTGAGAGGGAAGAAGCCCGCTGCGGGCGACCTCACCAGCGGCGTACTGCGCTACGCGCTAGGTAAGTCACGAACCCGATGATTGCTCGTGGGCAAGTTGCCTTAATCGCACAAACTGCCCAGCCCGGTACTCGCTGAACAGCCGCACGATGTCATCCTGCGAATCTCCGATGAACGGCCCGTGCGAGACGATCCGGTCGCCTTGCGGCTGTCCGGCATAGAGCACCAAGCGTGCGCCCCCAGGACCCGCCACCATGCGCAACATGCTGAGGCCATCTCCCTCGGGCCGATCGAGCCAGCCCACCTGGCCGGTGGCGAGCGGAGCGGCGTTGTCGCCGACCTGGGCCGAGCCATCGATCACGAAGGCAAAGCCGTTATACGACGCCGGCAAGTCCTGTTCGAAAGACGCATTGGCCTCGAGCGCGATCTCGACCAGCGTCACCGGCACCTGGTTGCGGGTGAGTGAGCGCTGCTCGCCAGACGAGCCGCTGTAAACCCGCACCGTAGCGCCGTTCTCGCGGCGCACTGGCACCTGGCGATCGTGAATGTCCTGGAACCCCGGCTCGGTCCAACGCTGGCTCCTGGGCAGGGTCAACCACAACTGCAGCAGACGCACCTTTCCCCTCGTCGCCATGTTCTCGCCATGGATGATCCCGCGCCCAGCGGTCATCCACTGCACTTCACCGGCGTGAAGCTCACCGCCTTCATCGGGATCGAAGATCGTCCCGTCGAGCAGCAGTGTCACCGTCTCGAATCCGGCGTGCGGGTGCGGCCCGCCAACCGGCCGGTCGCCGATGTCGAGATGGTCGTCCATCAACATGATGAACGGATCGGTCGAGGCAAAGTCGTCTTGCGGCAGGAGCGGTGACGCCAGGTGCCCGGCGCCGATGAAGCCGGGGGCGAGCGGTGGAGGAGTGACGGTCCGGGAGATCCGGCGTTGAAGAGCGGCCATGCTGATTCGACGCCGCGCCACCCGATCGAGATACAGCTTCGAGCGGCCTTCTACTTGACCTTCAGTTCGACGAAGGCCTCCGCAACCTTGACCGCAACTGAGTATGTGTCGGCGTACGAGATATTGGTGAT
>JANMUX010000038.1:0-42145 GCA_031392125.1 Acidobacteriota bacterium
GCCCTGCCGGCAGTGCAGCGGCAACGAACCGCTGAACATCCAATTCCTTGATCGTGCCGTGGACGCCACTCGCTCGCACCGCGTCCAGCGACACGCCATGTTTCAACGCTAGCGCGGCCGCCTTGGTCGTGGCGCCGGAACCATCGGTGGGTCGCACCGGCGTCGCCAGCGACGCGAGATAGGCAGAGGCGGATTCACGGGTTGGACCGATCGCACCGAGCAGCGCGCCGACGGCAACCTGGGCGCCTGCCGCTGCCACCTGCACCAGCACGCCCGCGGTCGCTGTGGTCACTTCGGACGCGGCCTTCGTCGTTTCGAGGTCGCACACCGCGTCGCCAGGCGACACGGTCGCGCCATCGGCGACCAACCACCGCGCCAGTAACACGGTGTCGTCGTTGACGTTGACCTGCGGCACCACGAGCAGCGTTACGCCTTCCATGTCAGGAGGTTCTTTCCCGATCGAGCGCGTTGACGATCGCGCTGACCGATGCCAGCTCGGCGATCTCTTCGGCCTCGAACATCAGGCCGAACTGATGTTCGAGGGCCAGTACGAGTTCGAGGTGAGCCATCGACGTCCACCCGGGTAACTGCACCGCAGTGGTCTCGAGGTTGATGGCGGCGGTGTCGGCATCACTCAGCTTGAGAGCCGCCTGCATGCAGGTGCGAACGCCGGACAAGACGCTGCTGTTGGACACGGGGTTCATGCGGGAATCAGCTGGCCACTCGCGACGGTATAGCCGGTGCCACAGGCCTGGCACGTCGCCTGTGATGGCGGCGTCGCGCCCGCCGCCAGCTTGACGCCGCAACTGCACATCCAGCCGGTAATGCGAGCGGGATTGCCGACGACCAGGGCGTAGTCGGGAACGTCCTTCGTCACCACGGCACCGGCGCCGACGAACGCGAAGCGCCCCACCGTGTGGCCGCACACGATGGTGGAGTTGGCGCCGAGCGATGCGCCCTTCTTCACCAGCGTGGTCTTGTACTCGTCCTTGCGCGAGACGTGGCTGCGCGGGTTGACCACGTTGGTAAACACCATCGACGGCCCGCAGAACACGTCGTCTTCCAGGACGACCCCGGTGTAAATCGACACGTTATTCTGAATCTTGACGTTGTCGCCGATGACGACTTGCGGTGAGATGACGACATTCTGGCCAATGTTGCACCGCCGGCCGATGCGGGCTCCGGACATCACATGCGAGAAGTGCCAGATCTTCGAACCCACGCCAATCTCGCAACCCTCGTCGACGTACGAGGACTCGTGCACGAACACGTCAGCCACGCATCACCACCTTCGGATGTGAGTTCGGACCGCTCACCACTTCGCCCTGTCGGATGCTGGCAGTCAACTCGATCGACGGCCGCGCTTCCTCGATGCCGAAGCCGCCGCCGGCGAGAATTTGCTCGTAGACGCGCGTGTGCAGGTCGGTGAACCCTTCACTGAACTCGATCTCCTGGCCGTCAACCGTGATCGAGCGAAAGGTCGTTCGCTTGCCCGGCTCGGGCGTGAACGGCAGGTGCCGGCTGTCGGTTGACAGGAACCACTGCACGTCGGCGCGCTCGAGCTCGAGCACACCCGCTGCTTCGTGGCTCTCGCGCAGGTGCACCGTCGACGAACGCACGCTGCCGAACAGCCAGATCACCAGGTCGAAAAAGTGAATGCCGATGTTGGTCACGATGCCGCCGGAGCGTTCGACGTGGCCTTTCCAGGACACGTCGTACCATGAGCCGCGCGCGGTGATGTAGGTCAAGCACACCTGGTGGCGCTTCGAGGTGTCGGCCAGCAGCCGGTCGCGAAGGGCGACCAACTGCGGGTGCACGCGCAGTTGCAGGATGGTCTTGACGCTGCGTCCGGTCTCGCGCTCGATCTCCTGCAGCGCATCCAGGTTCCACGGGTTGATGACCAGGGGCTTCTCGCAGATCGCGTTCGCCCCGATTCGCAAGGCCAGGCGGATATGCGCGTCGTGCAGGTGATTGGGCGCGCAAATGCTCACATAGTCCACGCGCTGCTCTTCGGGACCGCGGCGCAGCTTCTCGAGGTGCCGGTCGAAGCGCTCGATCTCGTTGAAGAAGCGGACGTCGAAAGCAAACCGGTCGAGAATGCCGACCGCGTCGTGGGGGTCGGTAGCGGCCACCAGCCGGCTGCCGGTGTCCTGGATCGCCTTGAGGTGCCGCGGCGCAATGTAGCCCGCCACACCGGTAATCGCGAAATTCTTCACGCCTCTCCCCCTGCAGCGCCGAGGCCGGCGGCCCGCTTCAGCACGTCCGCCAGCCGGGGCGCGTTGACGTGCAGTGAATAGCGTTGTTCGATGGTGCGCCGCCCCGCGACGGCAAAGCGTGCCCGCAGTTCCGGGTCGGCGATCAGCCGTCCCAGCTTTTCAACCCACTCATTATCCGTGGTCGCGAGAAAGCCGTTCACGCCGTCCTCGATAATCTCGCGGTTGACGCCGACCGCCGAGGCGACGACCGGCACACCGCAGGCCATGAACTCAATGGCCTTGAACCCGCACTTGCCCTTGGCCCAGGCGTCGTCGAACAGCGGATAGACACCGATGTCGCAGTTGCGGAACAGGTCAATCTCGCCGCTCAACTTCCACGCAGGGTTCTCGACGCGGACCCCGGTCATGGCGACCGGCTCGCCGGTGCCGCTCACATTCAGCACG
The DNA here is from genome assembly GCA_031392125.1 of Acidobacteriota bacterium. GTDB lineage: Bacteria > Acidobacteriota > Vicinamibacteria > Vicinamibacterales > UBA2999 > 12-FULL-67-14b. Next base: position 2,661 of record JANMUX010000038.1, read on the forward strand.
AATGGATGCTGCGCGGCCACCCGTTGCAGCACCGGCTGCAGGCCCTGGATATACCTCGCCGTCGTCGGGCTGCCGATCCAGCCGACCACCGGCATGCCGGCGGCGGGAGTGCGGGACCCGGGCTCGGGCTTGAACTTGGTGGTGTCGACGCTGGTCGGAATCACGGTGACGGCCGGATTGAATTGCCTTGCGTAGGCAGCAAGGTAGTCGTTGCCGACCACCACCTGCGTGCTGCGGCGCACGATGGTGGCAACCTTGCCAGGCGTCTTCAGGGCGGCGATCAGCCGGTTGGCCTCACTGACGCTCGGCAGGAAGATCGCATCATCGAAGTCGAACACGATGGGCGGACAGCCGGGCATCGACAGCAGCCACTCAACCAGCGCGGGGCCCACCGGCAGGAGCTCGCGATAGATGAAAAGGACGTCGTACTGCGGCACGCGGTGCAGCGCCCACAGGTGCTTCAGGGCGAGCCCCGCGAACACCGCCGACTTGCGAGCCAGGTGTCCAGGCTTGTAGACAAAACGGAAGAACTCGGTCGTAAACAGCGTCTTGAGCGTGACGTCGAAGCCCTGCTCCTCGAGATATGGAATGTAGTGCGCAATGCGAAAGCGGCAGCCCGCGCCTTCCTCGGGAATGGGCGACAAGGCGAGCACGCGGATCCGGCGGTCTGTCACTCGTGCCTCTTCGACGCGGGCCCCAGCCATGACAGGCTGATTGCCGCGAAGCCGAATGCCATCACCATCCCTGGAATAATCAACCACCAGCCGCCAACCGGCGAGGTGGTTGCCGCAAGCGCGACGTGCGTGACAGCGGCCGACATCGCCACGCAGCCGATTGCGCGCATGCGCCGAACCGAATCAAGTGAAGCCCAGGGGAGTGCTGCCAACCGCCAGGCCTTGCGGGCACGTGATTCGGGCGTAGCCCTGGTCAGTACACGATCGACCGCGCCGATCACGCGGCCCGGAACGCTGTGATCCAGTGCGTCCCATAACCCGGGCGGGTCCGCGGCGATCGGCGCCGTCACCCGCTGCAGCCGCGCCTCGGCGGCCCGCAAGTTCAGCCCGAGAAATTTGACGATGGTCACGGTTTGGGTGCTGCCGGGGTCGGAAGCGGTGGAACCGCTGCGACCGTGCCGCTCATGACGTAGCGCGGGGAATAGAACTGGAGACCACCGCCGACGCGGAGTACCTGGCCGCCGTACTGCCAGCCGAGCAGCGAGGGAAATGCCGGCACGCGAATCGTGAACATCAGCCTGGCCGCCGACGGCGGCGCCAGCATCGTTGCGCCCGCGGCGAAAGGATTCTGCGACACGCCGAGATCGAGGTCACCGGCTTTTGCCAGTGATGCGGCGTCCTCCCCAGGCGCGACGCGAACCGAGATTTCGATCAGCGTCGGTGCCACCGGGGGCTGCACATCGGTGATGAGAAACGGCTGGCGGCCTTCGTTACCAGGCAGCGTGAGGTAGACCCCAGGGCCGACCGCCGGGCCGGTGGTCGAGCGGCATTCGCCGAGGCCGGCGCTGTTTTGCTCGACGCTGCAGAACACTTGCAGCAGGGCGGGTATCCGCACGGTCTTTTCGACCGGAATCTCTACCGAGTGATCGCCAGTGACGATTCGCGCGATATCGTCGGCTGGCGGCGCCACGGCAAGAATCTTGGCCGCCGTCGGAAAGTCGTAACCAACCCGGTATGCCGCCACCTGTGCCGTCTTCACTCCCGTGAGAAACCCTGCCACGTGGACACTGGTCAGCGGGAGGGCCGGCGGCGCAATCGTGATCGCCTTCGGCAGGCGCGACCGCTCTTGCGCAAAGTCGTAGAGCACGACGTCGTACTGGCCTGGCGGAATATCCGCGAAGGTTATTTCGGCCTTGGTCGGATCCTGAAACAGGAAACTACGGGTCTGATTTTCATCGAACGAGATGCGCATGTACGGCCGAAGGTTCTCGCCATGCACGATCACCCTCATATTGCGATCGAGCTGCATGACCGCAGGCTCGACGGCAGTGAGCCGGGGCACCGGCACCCTGAAGAGCGCGTAGGCGCCATAGCCCAGCGGGATCAAACCGAGGAGAACAATTGCCAGCGCAAGGTCGAGCAGGTTGTAGCGCCCGAAAATTCGACCGTGATCGTCCACTACAGGCATGGAAGGCCGCCATTGGGATCAGGAGGATGAACGAGAACGGCGCCGCCGCGCGACGGCGCATACGACCACAGGATGTGCGCGATGTAGACCGCGCCAAGACCGCTCAGCCAGACCAGGTACGGCAGCGCCAGGCCGCGATGGCGCACCAGCGTGCCGACGTTGCCGCCAGACACGGCCACGATCAGGGCCGCCACCAGCCCGTGGACCAGCAGCACACAGGTCAGCAACGCGTCGCGCCTCAGTCCGACCGCGACGCCGATCGGCATCAACAGCAGCAGCGTGTACCACATGATCTGTTCCGGCAGGAAAGCCAGCGCCGATCTCGATTCGATGTGCCACGGCAGTGGCACGGTGAGGTAACTCCAAATCGCCCGCAGGCCATAGCGGCCAACGTCGGCCACGGTCATCGCCTGAATCTGCTGGCGGTCGGCATAGAACGGCGGTTCCATCAGCCGGTAGGTCTGTCCGGGCGTGTTGATGTAGCCCCAGTGCTTCAGGGCCACCTGGTGGACGCCTGCCCACGCGCGATCCTGAATGGCCGGACGCGACAGTGCCAGCAGCAACAGCAGCGGCAGCACCACGCCCGCGGCCAGCAACACGCGCGGGCGCGACACGGCAAACGCCAGCGCCAACCCGCCACCAGCGCCGACAAACGCCAGCACGAGTCCGCCTTCGCGAAGCGTCTGGAGAACAAACCCGCCGGCAATCAGCGTCACCAAAGACGCCACGCGCCACTGCCAGGTGCCGCCGCGGACCACGGTGATTGCGGCGCCGAGGTTGAGCGCCACGACCAGAAAGTACAGCGGCTCCTTGAGCGCCGAGATCGACCAGATGAACAGGCTCGGCAAGAACAGCAGCAGGGCCGCCCCAAACACTGCAGCCAGGCCGCCAAACGATTTCCGCACCACGCGGAACAACACCAGCACCGCCGCCAGGTAGGCGCCCGCATTCAAGACATGGATGCCGTAAGGCGCCAGGCCGACCAGCGCTTGCAGGTAGGACAGCACATCCAGGTAGCTGCTGTCGCCGGTGCGATCGAACGCGTAAATGAAGTCGGCTTTGGAGATCGGGATGCCCATGCTGACGTTGCGCAGCCAGGTCGTCTTGCGCTTGAAGAACTCTTCGTCACCGAAGAAGTTTGCGTATGGAATCGCGGGGTCAGCGGTCAGAAACAAGCCGCCGATCGCCGCCGCTCGCAACACGACGGCAATCGCGAAGAGACCGAGCACCCAACGCCGCTCTTGTGGCGAAAGGCCGGCGCTGGCCCATCGCCACGAGGGCACCAGCGCAGCCGCAACCATGAGGGTCAAGGGCGACAGGGTGTAGACGAAGCCAATCGCGACACCCGCCGCCACCGCGGTGCGCCAGGGCACGCGCGCGACGGCTTCGATCACGCCAGCAATCCCCGGAACAGTACGTCGTAGTCGGCAGCGACCACCGGCAAGGCAAACCGGCCGGCATGGTCGCGCGCTGTCGCGCCCAATCGATCGCGAAACTGCCGGTCGCCAAGCAGGCGCGCGAGCGCGGCGGCAACGGCTTCCGCGGTGTGCTGGTTCACGAGCAAGCCGTCTTGCTCGTCGCGAACGATGTCCCTGGTGCCGGCCGACGCGGTCGCGACCACCGGTACGCCACAGGCCATCGCTTCGACCAGCACGTTACCGAACCCCTCGTAGTGAGAGGTCAACGCAAACACGTCGGCCTTCGCGATGAACTTCCACGGGTTGGGCTGAAAGCCACAGAGGACGACGGCATCGCCAAGGCCGCGCTCCGCAATCCGGACGCGAATCGCGCTTTCCAATTCACCCTGCCCTAGGATGAAAAGCCGGGCAGGAATCGTTTTGCGCAGCACGGCCATCGCATCGACCAAGAGCGGATAGTTCTTGGCCTCGGCCAGTCGCCCGGCCGCAACAACCACCGGCGACGCCCATTGCACCTGGAACACTGCATCGAGGGGCTCTGCGGCGGCAACGGCCACGCGGTCGAGGTCGACCGGATTGGGCACCACTCGCACGTGCGCTGGACTCACGCCGAAGGCGGCGTGCAGATCTTCCGCCACGCCCCGGGAGGTGGTGACGACCAGATCCGCAGCCGCGTATCCCGCCCGCGTGACCAGTGAGAACACCCGGCGATGCCAGCGGCCCCGCCATGGGTAGTCGCCATCCGCGAGAAAGGCGGTCATCGGCGTCTGCTGATTAAACACCACGCGCGCACCGACGCCCGCGGCCCGCACGGCAGTCAGCACCGAAAAGTAACTGAGGAATGACACGACAATCTCGGGCCGGGTGGCGTGAATGAAACGCCGCAACGCCTGCCACCGCCCCAGGCGGGAACGGCTGTCTCCGGCCGACACTGACACGGCCGCAGAGACCTCGCCCAGGTACGGTCCGACGCGGTCGAACAGGTACATCGAGCGATCCCAATGCTGGTCGTCAAGCGCATTGAGGATGTGCACCGCCGCCCGCTCGGCGCCGCCGCCCGCCAGTGACGGCAGCACGAAGCAGATCTTGCGGCGGCTGCTCACGTGGCGGTCACCGTCGACGGCTGCTTGAGCGTGACCGGCAAGCGCGCAGATACTTCGGCGAGCAAGCGCGCCGCCTGCGCCTCGAGCGTGAATCCGCGCGCGGTCTCGTAGCCATTGGCAATCAACCGGCGTCGCAAGCCCGCGTCGTGTACCACGCGGGAGATGGCACCCGCCACCGCCGCTGCCGTCGGCGCATCGACCAACAAGCCGTTGACCTCGTGAGTGATCAGGCTCGGAATGCCGGCCACCCGGGTGGTCACCACGGGCACGCCCGCGGTCATGGCTTCCAGCAGGACGCGCGGAATGCCCTCACCAGGCAAGGTCGGCAACACAAACACGTCGTACCCGCGATACAGGGGCAGTAACTGCTCGAGTGGGACCGGGCCAAGGCAGCGGACTCGGGTGCCAACGCCAAGCCGCTGCGCGTCAGTGCCAATTGCCGCCCGTTCTTCTTCGCCCGGCCGGCCGACAGCGGGGCCGACAATGTCGAGCGAGACCGCGATGCCCTGGTCGCCCAGCAACCGCGCGACTTCTGGCAGCACGCGGAGACCCTTGCGAGGGTCGATGCGGCTGACACACAGCACTCGCAGCGTATCCGTCGCGTTGATGTCAGTTCTCGACGAAATATCGGCGGCACTAATGGTCGTGGTCGTGGTGACGATCACAGTCTTCGCGGCGGTCGAGTGCTTCACCGCAAGCGCCTCGCCGTTGGCAAACGCCACCGAGCGGTCCGACATCCACTGCACCGCCCACTCCTCGACCGCGGTATAGGTTCGCCACAGCACCTTCTTGAGGCCGCGATACGGCATCGTCGGCAGCAACGCCTGCAGGTCGCCGACGATGAGGACGAACGAGGGGCGCGCCAGCAAACGGCCGATCACGAAGGCGAAGATCGCCGCCGGACTGGGGATCCGGCAGTGCAGTACGTCGACGCTGCGAACGAAGCGCCAGATCCGCGGCACCATGATGAGCAACTGCGGATAGAAGTGCACCGGGCCTTCGAAGTTGGGCAACGGCGCCAGCCTGACGTTGGCCGCGCGAATCGGCGTGCCTTCACCGCGCGCTTCCGTCAACACCGGCACGCATAGCGCAATCTCGTCGAAGTAGGGCGCCAGCGAATCGACGTAGCGAGCAAACGATCCTTCGACTTCGCGCAGGCTGCCGTCAGCGGCGCGCCAGAACGGCATGTGATAAACGATGCCGAGTTTCACGCCTCGACTCCGCTCGGGGCAGGCGCCAGACCTTTTTCGGCGAGCAGCCGGTCATAGAGAGCGCCGACTGATCTGACGTAACCATCGACACCGAAGCGGGGACGCACAAAGGCGCAGGCAGCCTGGCCGAGCGCGGCCCGCAAGGTTACGCCATGCACCAAACGAGCGAGCGCGTCGCCCAACTCCACGGCGTCGCCTGGTGTGACCAGCAAACCGCTCACGCCGTCGCTGACAACTTCCGGAATGCCCGCGACCCGCGACGCGACCACCGGCAGGCCGGCGCCCATCGCCAGCACCATGGCCAGCGGCAGGCCTTCCCAGAACGAGGGCATCGCAAACATGTCAACCGCCGCCAGGATGTTGCCGAGATCTCGCCGGGCACCCAGAAAGTGCACCCGATCGTTGATTCCCAACGTCACGGCACGACTTTCCAGCTGGGATCGCAGCTCACCATCGCCCACTACGATCAGGTGCAACGCCGAGAGCCTCGCGTCCTGGGCAATCGCGTCTAGCAGGACGTGATGCGCTTTCTGCTTCGTCAGCCTCGCGATGATGCCCGCCACCGGCACATCTTGCGGCACGCCGACCGTTGCCCTGAACTCCTGGCGGCTGGTCGTCGTCTCCAGCTGCGACCAGTCGACGGCGTTATAGATCACCTCGACCTTGGAGGGATCGGCATTTACCTGGTCGACGTAGAACTCGCGGACCGAGGCGGCCGACGCCACCACGGCATCGGTTCGCCGCATCAGCCACCGCTCCAGCAGCGCGTGGGCCGACCGCTTGTGCTCATAGATGTTCACTTCCGTGCCGATGATCACGGGCACGTTGGCCATCATGGCGGCAAAGCGCCCGTAAAGGCTGCCCGTCAGCAGGAAGGTGTGCACGATCGCCGGTTCACACTCGAGAAGAAAGTCGCGCAGCCGCAGCACATCGAAGGGCCGCAACAGCCCGGGCGTCAGGCCGAGGACCGTGAACGCCACGCCGGTGCGCGCGATCTCTTCGCCAATTGGCCCGGCTTTGTGGATGCAGGCGACGACCGGCTCGAAGCGCGCGGGCAGGTGGCGAACCAGATTGAGCACCATCTCTTCGGCGCCGCCGACCATGAAGGCATGCGACAGGAAAAGCACGCGCGTGCGCCCGCTGCTCACGACTCAACCTGCGCGCGATGCAGCGCGACCGTGCGTTCAAGCCCGTCACGAAGGGTGGTGGTTGGCCGCCAGCCCAGGTCGTGCTCGATGCGGGCGATGTCGGCAATGAAGTCGCCGGTTTCGATCTGGCTCGCCAGCGGCGGCCACTGGACGTGCTCGACGTGTCCACCGCCGGCGATCTCGATAATCGTTCGCGCCATGTCGATCAAGCGCGTGCCCGTACCCGACCCGACGTTGTAGGCGCGACCGACACTGGCGGGCGATTCGGCCAGCGCCACGAGCGCTGACGCCAGGTCGTCGATGTAGATGTAGTCGCGGCGCTGCGCGCCGTCCCCGTAGACGGTCAGCGGCCGATTGGCGAGCGCGAGGTGGATCAGGCGGTTGACCACGCCGTAGGCGGTTCGTCCCTCCGGTTGTCCGGGTCCATAAGGATTGGTCACGCGCGCAATGGTGTACTGCACGCCGTAGAGGGTGGAGTACAACCGCAGGTAGCGTTCGACGGTCAGTTTGTGGATGGCGTGGAGACAGAGCGGCTCGGGCGTCTGGTCTTCGCCCACTGGCTGCTCGGCCTGTTTGCCGTACTGCAGGCGTGAGCCGACGAACACGAGGCGGGCCTCGCGGTTCTCGGTGCGCAGCGCCTCGAGCAACGACAGGTTGCCCTTGCAGTTGACGTCGAGGTCCGTCCAGGGATCCTCCATGCTGCGGACCGCGCCCGATTCACCGGCCAGGTTGAAGACCAGGTGCTGGCCCGACACTGCCCGCGCCATGGCGTCGCGATCGCGCAGGTCGCCTTCCAGCACGTGCGCGCCGCGGGCGGCAAACGCCGCCGCGCGCGCCGCGTGCCTCGTTCGGTCGGGCGTGACCACGGTGACCTCGTGGCCGGTGGCCAGCAGGCGCTCGGTCAGGTTGGCCCCGATGAAGCCGAGGCCGCCAATCACGAGCGAGCGGGTGGTTTCGCTCACGCGGTCACCTTGCGCGCGACGCACAGGCAATGCAGGTGCGCCTCGGACACGAAGCGTTCCATCGATTCGATTTCGAACCCATCGGATAGTAGCGAGCGCAGGTAACCCTCGTCGGCGTAGAGTCCATCCGCCACGTAACGGCCGCGCAGGTAAGTGTGGAGCGGGCCCGGCGCCCACGGCATCACCGCCGATCCCAGCCGGCGCGCGGTGGTCTGCGGGATGGAGGGCGACGCCGGGTGCACCGTCGAGAACGCAAAGCGGCCACCCCGCCGCAGCCAGGTATGCACGCGGCCAACCAGCGCGGCTCGCAGCGGCACATGTTCGGCCAGTACGCCGATCGAGTAGATCAAATCAAAGCTGCCGGCGGGAAACTCGTGGCCAAGCGCGTCGCCCTGCACCAGCGTCACGCGCTCCACGGTGATTGCCTCTTCGCGGAAGGGGTGCGCAGCGCGCGCCAGCATCGCCGGCGACGCATCGAGGCCGACCAGATGCCGGACGTTGCGCAGCGCGCTGAAATAACGTCCGGTTCCGCAGCCGAGTTCAAGCGCCTCGGCTGGCGTTGCGAAGCGATCGCACACGCGCTGCAGCCACGCCACAAAGCCCAGATACGGTCCGCTTTCGGCCAGCCCATCGTCGTGGCTGCGGTAGCGATCGGCGTAGCCGGCGTCGTACAGCGCGGCCGCCTTCGCGGCCCACGGCGTCTGGTCAGACATGGCGGTCATCCAAACAGCGACTCCGCGGTCACCAGCTTCACGCCGGGCACCCGCTCGACGTGGTCGAGGAAGCGAAGCAGCACGTCTTTGATCGCCTGATCGACTTCCCAGTAGTGAGTGGCTACGCAGAAGTCGCCGCCGGCGGCGCGCGCCTCGTCGAAGCCCGCCACCAGCTGCTCGACGGTCGTGCCCGGAATCAGGCTGTGACAGCCAAACTCCGCATGCCTGGCGTAGCGCAGCACATGTGGGTAGACCAGTGCATCGCGCCTGGTTCTGCCGGTCGCGTTCCGGTAGGCGCGGATGCGCCACCAGTTGCTGAGGGTGCGGGCATCCCAGGCGCGCATGGACGGCCGGAACGACAGGAAGGAGCCGAGCAGGTTCAGGCCTTGCGCCGCCACCGCCTGCATGCCGCGCTTGGAAATGGCGTTGTGGGGCGGCACAAACAGCGAGATTGGCGTGTTCAGCGTGCTCGTCAAATATTGAAGCCCCTCGCGAACACGGCGCTCGGGATCGGGCGCGGCCTGAAACTCGTAGCCGTCTGGATAGTCCTGGTGCGTGTAGCCGTGCAGGGCGATGGTCACTCGTCCGCGGCCGATCTGATCCTTGAGGAACGGCACGATCGCCGCGTTCTTCTCGAGCGGAAATGCCTCACCCGATCGCCAGTGCTCCTGGGGAATACCCTTGCGCTCGTAGCCAACCGCGAACGGCACGGTGGCCAGGCACACCGGCAGCCGGTCCCACACGTCGTGATACACGCGCTCGAGCGTTTCGGGCGACGTGAAGTAACAGGTGTCGTCGTCTCGCAGCGCCACCTTCATGCGGTCGCCTTCATCTGCCGCCGGTCCTGCAAGACCTCGCGATAGACCTCGAGGAGCCGGGCCGCGCTTGCCCGCCACGAAAAATCGTCGACCACGCGCTGCCGATTAAAGGCGCCAGCGTCACGCCGGCGGTCCGCGCTCGACAGCCAGTCGCCGAGCGCTGCGGCCATAGCCGCGGCGTTTCCTCGCGGCACGAGATCACCACCCCGGCCTCGCGCAACGTATTCGGCCACGCCGCCAACATCGGTCGCGACAACGGGCAGGCCGCACGCCATGGCTTCAAGCACGACGTTGGGAGAGTTGTCGAAGTCTGACGCCAGCGCGAAGAGGTCGGCCGTGCGGTAGTACGGAGCCATGTCTGCCTGCGCAACGTAACCGGCGAACGTGACGGCCTGGGTTACCCCGAGGCGACCGGCCTGCTGCTGCAAGGCCTGCAACTCCGGGCCCTCGCCAACCAGCAGCAGGTGCAGGCTTGGCTCGGCTGGCATCATCAGCGCGAGGGCCTCGATCAGCAGCGCCATGTTCTTGAGGGGCACGAAGCGGCCAACCGACAACATCACGCGGCGGTTGCCCAGTGCCAGCTTCGCGCGCAGGTCCGGCCCCACCGGGCGGAACAGCTCTGCATCGACACCCTTCGCTACCGCATGCACCGGCTTGCCGATAATCTCGGGCAGGTGCTCGGCGGCCCAGCCGTCGGCCACCAGCGCGTCCGCCTGCCGAATGGCGGGCAGGTAGCGGTCATGCGGCCGGCCCGGAAAATTGATCACCACCGGAATATTCACGGACCGCACGCTCGCGGCCTGGTAGAGCGCGTGGGCATGCACGATGTCCGGCCGCACGGCCCGTGACGCGATTCGCCGCCAGGCCGCCCGGCAAAACCACTCTTCATCCCAGTGCAGCGCGTTCATGGTGAGGCGGCCGAAACCGCGCGTGTGCTGCCAGCGATACACCGCGTCGCGCATATACGGGGAGCGAATCACGGTGGCTGGCAGGCCGGTAACCGGGTGGCGTGGGCCGCCGAGCAGCCACGGCTGCCCGGTTATCACGTCGACCTCGACGCCTAGCGCAGCCAGTTCGCGCATCCAAGCCAGGTGCCGGGTCTCGCCACCGCCACGCATCATGGCCAGGCAGCGGACCAGCATGGTTATGCGCATGCGCGGGTGTCCGTCTGCACGCGATCCACGTGCTGGCGCGCCCACAACTCCAGGCAGACCAGGGCCCAAATGCGCTTGGCGTGATCGCGGGTGCCCTGCTCGTGCTGCAGCAGCATGGCCGAGACCTCCGCCGACTGCGTCCAGCCGCGCTGCCGTGTGCGCGGGTCGGCGAGAATCTCGCGCGCCCAGCGAATCATGCCTTCCTGAAACCAGCGGCGCAGCGGCACGCCAAAGCCACGCTTGGGCCGGGTCAGCACGGCCGCAGGCACCCACGGTTCAATCACCTTGCGGAACAGCCGCTTCGTGATCTGCGCGTCGCCGTGTCGTGACGACGCCTGCGCTCCAGCCAGCTCGATCACGTGGTGATCCAGCAAGGGGCAGCGCGCCTCCAGCGAGTGCGCCATCGTCGCTCGATCGACCTTCACCATGATGTCGTCGACGAGGTAATGCTCTTGATCCCAGTGCTGCAGCCTCGACAGCAACGTGCCCGCGGCGGCGCGGATCTGTTCGACCGCGGCGCGCTCGGGCAACAGGCCGGCGTGAACAACATCGGGAGCAACGACGGCTTCGAGCAGGTAATCAGGAAACACGGTGCGACGCCACACGAACCAGCCCTCGGCACCGAGGCCCATCGTGCTGAGGCGGCCTTTGCCGCGCGCATGCACCGGCACGAGGCGGGCGCCGGCAAGAATCAGCTGCCGCAATCGACGTTCACCGGCCGAACCCACCCGTTTCAGGGCATCGGCATAAGGCGTGTATCCGGCAAACAGCTCATCGCCACCGTCGCCAGACAGGCACACCGTGACATGCTTCCGGGCCAGCTCCGAGACGTAATACGTGGGAATGGCCGACGCATCGGCAAACGGTTCGTCGTAGTGAAACGCCAACGCCTCGGCAACTTTCACGGCGTCCGGCGTGACGACCTGCTCATGGTGATCGGCGCCGAACGCGGCGGCCGTGCTGCGCGCTTCGCTCAGTTCGTCGTAGGCCGGATCGCCAAACCCGATTGTGAATGTCTGTACCGGGCGCGTGGTGTGACGCGCCATCAACGCGAGCACGGCGGCCGAGTCCATTCCGCCGCTGAGGAATGCGCCGAGCGGAACGTCCGACCGCAAGCGAATGCGCACGGCGGTGTCGAGTTCCGCGCGCAGCGCCTCGATCACCTCGCCTTCGGGGCGACGGTCAGGCTCTCGACCTTCGGGCCAGCTCCAGTAGCGTTCGTGACGCACCTCGCCGGTCCGCGCGTCGATGATCGCCGCGGTGCCCGGTTCAAGCCGATGCATGCCTTCGAAGATCGCCTGGCCGCCGGCGACGTAGCCGAACGTAAAGAAGTCGAGCAGGGCGCCGGCATTCACCGCCGGCGCCGAATCAAGCGCGGCGAGGATTGCCTTAATCTCGGATCCGAACAGCCACTCGCCCTGGTGACGGTAGTAATACAACGGCTTCTTGCCGACGCGGTCGCGCGCCAGCACCAGGCGTTGGCGCGGCGCATCCCAGATGGCCACGGCAAACATGCCCCGCATCCGCTTGAAGCCGGCGATACCTTGGCTGGCATAGAGGTGGCCAATGACTTCGGTGTCGCACGCCGTGGCGGTGTGCCGCCCGGCCTGGCGCAACTCCTCGCGGAGCTCGACGTAGTTGTAGATCTCGCCGTTCTGCGCAACGGTAATGGTGCCGCCATCGATGGAGATCGGCTGGTGGCCACCGGCGACGTCGATGATGCTGAGGCGTGCCGCACCGACCGCGGCAACACCGTCGGTGAACAGTCCGTGGTCATCCGGACCGCGGTGGCGCAGGGTGCCCACCATCGCGGCCAGGCGGCCACGATCGGCCGGCTTACCCGTTAGTGAGACGAAACCAGCGATTCCGCACATGGTGTTGCAGCAACCGGCAATCCGGCGACTTCACTGAGCGATTCCGATACAAAGTTGGCGACGCGTTCGGCAGCACGGCCGTCGAGGAACTGGCACTGGTCCAGCACCACCTGGCGGCGACCTGCACGATCGAGCGCCGGGTCGTCGAGATAGCGTCCAATCTGCGCCACCATGTCTTCCGGTGTGGGCGCATCGCTCACGGCGCCTCGCTTGAGAATGTTCACGAAGTGTGTGAACTGTGTATAGCGCCGCGCAGACCGCACGAACGGCGATGGCATCTCGCCATCAAACGAAATGTTCACCACCGGCGTGTCGAAGATCGAGGCTTCAATCGCAATCGTCGATGCAACCTGGACGACGACGTCACTGTGGGCCATGGTGTTGGCGAGGTGACGCTGGCTGTCGGCCGTGACGTCCACCGCCATGCCGTCGCCTGCCCGTACGGTTTCGCGGAATGGCTTCTCGACGATCACGCCGGGGAGCCCGTCGAAGGCTTCGTAGCGTGCGCGATCGTCCCGCGGGTGCACTCGCACCAGCACCTGGGCCCCATGCGCCCATCGGCGGGCGGCCATCGCGTCCACCAGGATCGAAATCACGCGGTCGCAGTGCGGATAGAGCTCCGCGGGACTGGTCGTCAAGGTAATGAGTTTTCTGGCCGGGTCGGCGCCTATCTGCCGCATGAAGGTCTCGCGCGGCACGACCACGCCAGGCTCGAAATAGGAATCCCATTGCGGTGTGCCGGCCAGGCGAATCTCGTCGGCCGCGTAGCCATGAAGCGCGATGGCCTGCTCCTTCATCAGATCGTTCCAGACGATCAGTCGCGAGACTCGCCGCACGGGAATCAGCTTGTTGGTGAAGTTGTCCCAGCTCGGGTCAACGGCGACGGAGCGAATCCGCTGCCTGGCCGCCACGCGTAGCAGCGGCACCTCTGACTGGATCAATCCGGGATTGGAGACCACCAGCATCGCCGGCTGGTAGCGGTTGAACAGCGCTTCGGCCCACGGGTGCGATACCCATCGATCGCTCAGGTCGTAGCGCGTCGCCGGATTGACCAGCGACGGCGCCACCATCGATGCGATCAGCTTCTTGGCCTTGACCCAGCGAACTGCGCCCTTAGCGGTCGCCTCAGCGCGGCGAATCTTGACCGACTCGGTAACGCCCGAATCAAGATAAGCGGCCTGGACCAGCGCCAGCAGGCGCGCCTCGAGACCCGCCGGCCGATGCGGCGGCAGGTCTTCGAGAACAATCCGCGGGTGGGTGAACTCTTTCGTGAAGCCGGCGTCCTTTACCAACGGCGACACCAGCACCACGCGGACCGACGGATGCGCTGCGAGCACGCGCGACACCACACCCGTGCGCAGGATGTTGCCGGCGGCGCCGCCATGCGGCACCGATACCAGCACGGTGATCGGCGCGTCAGTCATGGTGGAAGGCGAACGGCAGTGACACCAGGCCGTCTTCTTCGTCGGCGAGATTCTCGACCCCGCCGCCCGACCCGGTCACCGCAAATCGCGGACCGGCGGTAACCACGTCGTACGATCCCAGCTGATGTTGATCGGTGATCGACAGGCGCAACACGTACTGCCTGGGCCGCAGCGGCAAGTGCTCGAACCGGCAGCTAATCTGGCCGTCGCCCTCCACCATCGCCGGCACGTCGCCCGCCTTGGAGGTTGCGGTGGTGATTACCAGGCCACTATCGACGTCGACGATCGCGACTTGGAACACCGGTGCGGCGACGCGCTGGTGGGCGCGATAGGTGGCGCGGACAATCAAGGTCTCGCCGGCCGACAGCAAACCCGTCTGCGCGCCGCTGTCGGTGTGAAGGTCAACCGCAAGGTATCGCACTTCGCCGGTGCCGCTGCGGTGACTCTGCAAGGCGGTCGCCTGGTTCGCGAGGGCTTCGATGTTCACCTCGTTCATGTACTTCTCGGCGATCTCGCCGGCCGGTCCGTAGGCACGGACGGCGCCGTTCTCCATCCACAGGATGTCGCTGCACAGCCGCCGCACGTTCCACATGTCGTGCGAGATGAACAGCACTGTCTTGCCGTCGTTGATCAGCTGGCGGAGCGCCTCGAGGGCGCGGCGGCGAAACGCGGCATCGCCGACTGACAACACTTCGTCCACCAGCACGATGTCGGGCCGGCTGTGAATGGCGACCGCAAAACCGAGGCGGGCATAGAGACCAGACGAATAGCGCTTCATCGGGGTGTCGATCAGGCGCTCGACGTCGGCGAACTGCACGATGGCGTCGAAGTGCTTGTCGATTTCACGCCGGGTCAGGCCGAACAGCCCGCCGCCGAGATACACGTTCTCGCGCCCGGTCAGTTCGGGGTGAAAGCCGGCGCCCAGTTCAATCAGCGATACGGCATGACCGGCGACGCGCACTCGCCCGCTGGTCGGCCAGGTCACGCGTGAGATCAGCTTGAGCAGCGTGGTCTTGCCGGCGCCGTTACGGCCAATCACGCCAAGACCCGCGCCCTTCGGCACCTCGAAGCTGACGTCTCGAAGGGCCAGGATGGTGCCATCCATCTTGCCGCGCGACGTGCTGTGCACTTCGGTGGTCTTGCCCCGTAGGCCGTCCACCCCGGACGCGATCAGATCCACCAACGTGCGCGAGCGCCCGGTGCGATAGCGCTTGGTGACGCCGTCAAGATGAATGGCGAGGTTAGATGACATCAGCGAAGTACTTGTCCATGCGCTTGAACATCACCAGCGATCCGGTCAGCAGCACCGTGATTATCGCTCCCGATACCGCCACCAGCGTCCAATCGGGTGCGCGACCGAACACCAGGATCGATCGCAGCCCTTCGACGATCGCGGTCAGGGGGTTCAGCATGAAGAAGGGATGGTAGCGTTGGTCGACGGCCGACAGCGGGTAGGCCACCGGCGTCAAATACAGCCACAGCTGCAATCCAATTTGCACCACGGGATTGACGTCACGGTAGAACACGTTGACCGCCGAGGTCACCAGTGTGACGCCGACCGCGAACGCCACCAGCATGACGATGAACAGCGGCAGCAGCAGCGCCCACGGGCCAAGACCGATGCCGTAGTAGATCATCAGCAGCGCATACAGCCCGGCCGACGCGGCCAGATCTACGAGGCGTGAGCCGACCTGGGCCAGCGGCACGATCTCTCGCGGAAAATAAGTCTTGGTGACGATGTTGCGGTAGGTGATCAGGCTGAGCGTGCCGGAATTGACCGAGTTGGAGAAGAAGAACCAGGGCACGAGCGCCGCGTAAGCGAAAATTGGATACGGCGCGCCGCCGGACGGAATAGCCGCCAGGCGCGAGAACACCAACGTGAACACCGCCATGGTCGCCAGCGGCTGCGCGATCGCCCAGCCGATGCCGAAAATGGACTGCGTGTAGCGACCCATGACCTCGCGGCGCGTGAGGTTCATCAGCAGCTCCCAGTAGGCAGCCCACGAAATGCGTTCAGGGCGGTCGGACAGCTCAGTCAAGCGCGAACTCAGATTTCCACGACTCATCTACCGGCATCGGTCCCTGGGCCAACCGTTCGATGATGAAGTTTTCGAGTACCAGGACGTCCATGTGGGTGCGCTGGAAGCAACGGTAGGCGTCGTCCGGACTGCACACAATCGGCTCGCCGCGCACGTTGAAAGAGGTGTTGACGATCACCGGGCAACCGGTCCGCTGGTGAAACGCCGCGATGATGTCGTGATACAAGCCGTTGACGCCGGGCCGCACCGTTTGGATGCGCGCCGAAAAATCGACGTGCGTGATTGACGGCACAGTCGAACGAGGCACGTTGAGCTGGTCGATGCCCCAGAGCGCGCTGGTTTCCGCCGGCACCGGCAAACGGCGGGATTCGAGGACGTCAGCGACCAGCAACATGTACGGGCTGTCGCCGTCGAGCTCGAACCACTCCGCCACGTGCTCCCGCAGCACCGACGGCGCGAACGGCCGGAACGACTCGCGGAACTTGATCTTCAGGTTGAGGATCGATTGCATCCTGGCCGAACGCGCGTCAGCGATGATCGAGCGGCCGCCGAGTGCGCGCGGACCGAATTCCATCCGGCCCTGCAGCAGGCCAATCACATTCTCGGCCGCGAGCAACGCCGCAACTTCATCGGCGACCGCTGTCGGCTCCAGCCTGCGGGCGACAATACCGTGGCTTTCGATGAAGGCCTGAATCTCGGCTTCGCTGAACCGCGGTCCCAGAAACGATCCGCTCATGCCATCGGTGTATCTCGGCACGGGCACCACCCCCCTCGGCACCCCAGGCACGGTAGGCACGCCAGGCGCCAAGCTGGTCGGCCGTTCCCAAGTGCCCGCAGCCTCTGCACTGACGCGAGGCTTGTCGAGGTGCCGATGCCAGATGCTCATGGCCACACCCAGTGCGCCGCCGGCGTCACCGGCGGCCGGCTGCACGAACACCTGGTCGAATGGGCCTTCCCGCAGAATGCGGCCGTTGCCGACGCAGTTCAAGGCGACGCCACCCGCAAGGCACAGGTCGCGCATCCCGGTTTCCCTGTGTGCGAAGGTGGTCATCTTCAACATCACCTCTTCGGTGATGTCCTGAATCGACCGCGCCAGGTCCATCTCACGCTGCGTCAGGTGGCTTTCGGGCGTGCGGGCGGGTCCGCCCAGCACCTGCTCCATTTTCGTCCCCGTCATCGTCAGACCGGCCGCGTAGGTGAAGTACTCCTGGTTCATCCACAGGCTGCCATCGTCGCCAATTTCGATCAGGTGATCCTTGATGGTCTTGACGAATGAGGGTTGGCCGTAAGGCGCCAGGCCCATCACCTTGTATTCGCCCGAGTTCACCTTGAAGCCGGCGAAGTAGGTGAAGGCCGAATACAACAGGCCGAGCGAGTGCGGGAAGCGTTGTTCGCGCAGGATTTCCAGGTCGTGGCCCTTGCCGGCGCCAATCGAAGACGTCGCCCACTCCCCCACCCCGTCGATCGTCACCACCGCCGCCTGCTCGAACGGAGACGGGTAAAACGCCGAGGCCGCGTGCGACTCGTGGTGCTCACCGAACAGCACCTCGGCCTCGCAGCCGACGAGATGATCGCGAATATCGTCGGCCATCCACAGCTTCTCGCTGAGCCACAACGGCATGGCCATCAGGTAAGAGCGCAAGCCGGCCGGTGCTGACGCGACGTAGGTTTCCAGCAGGCGCTCGAACTTGACCAGCGGCTTCTCGTAGAAGCCCACGTGATCGAGTTGGCTCGCAGAAATGCCCGCTTCGCCCAGGCAGTAGGCGACCGCGCGCGCCGGAAACGCCGCGTCGTGTTTCTTCCGCGTGAAACGCTCCTCCTGCGCCGCGGCCACGATGCGGCCGTCCTCGACCAGGCACGCGGCCGAGTCGTGGTAGTAGGCGGAGATTCCGAGGATGCGTGTGGGCAACTGGCTAGAACAGCGTGTAGATGAAGGGCGCCACGGCGCTGGTTTGCGAGAATGCGATCAGCAGCCCAAACAGCACGAACACGATGACGATCGGCAGCAGCCAGTATTTCTTCTCGGCCACCAGGAACTGCCAGAACTCTTTCAGTACGCGACTTTTCGCCATGGCTCCCTCAGTACATCCGCGAGTAGTGATTGCGATCCCGATAGCGAGGCGGATAGGCGGTCCATCCTCGCCAGTTGGCTCGGCGCCGCACCAACGGGTCCTTACCGATGATCCGCCAGGCCAAACCGACCGGCACCAGCAGGACGCCGAAGGCCACCGTCAGAATCACCCGGGCGTTGACATAGCCGAGCGCCAGGGCCATGCGCCACCACGCCTTGCTCGGCCAATAAAGGAGTGCCGGCTGGAAATAGCCGAGCACGACCAGCGAGAGGCCAACCGCGGCTAGCAGTTCGGCGGTCAGCACGCGCCCACGCCACAGCGCGAATGCCGCGATCAGGATCAGGACCGTGCCCACAGACAGGCCGAATGCGCGTTCGGGATTAGGGTGTGTCTTGGCCATGGAATCTACGGCCGCCCGGTTCGGTTCATCAACTCGGTAAGGGCCGGAATCAGGGCTTCGGCCACGGTGCTGTTGCCCTTGGGCGTGAGATGCATGCCGTCGAACGAATCGGCTGGGTTCCCCAGGTCCACCACCGCGCCGAGGTCGAGGTAATTGACATCGTCACGGCCGGCGAAGTGCCGCTGCATCATCGTGCCTAACTCGTGCTGCTGCGCCAGGTGGCGAGCGTGGCGGGCGTTGCCGGGGGCAAAGCGTGGCTGGCCGACCACCAGCACGCGCTTGCCGTTGGCGACGGCCAACTGCACCGCATCGAACACTGATTGGCAGTAGGTCTGCCACGGATACTGGCAACCAGTAGTGGGCGCCACGCT
This sequence comes from Acidobacteriota bacterium, assembly GCA_031392125.1. Classification (GTDB taxonomy): domain Bacteria; phylum Acidobacteriota; class Vicinamibacteria; order Vicinamibacterales; family UBA2999; genus 12-FULL-67-14b. Next base: position 21,510 of record JANMUX010000038.1, read on the forward strand.
TACGCGTCGCGACGGTTCGTCGGTGACGCGGCTGATCTGTTGCTCGAGAGCCTGGCTCACACCGGCGACGGCGTTGAGGGCGCCAGCGGTCCCGCGCGCGGCGAGGCCTGGGCGAAAAACGGTTTTCTGATCCTGAGAGTAGGCGGCGCCGGCATTGCCCGCGTTCAGCAGTGCGGCTGCCTTTTCTCGAAAAACGATCGGGAAGATTGGCAGGTAGCCCGTCAATCGATAGACCGGCGACTCGTGCCGGAACACCTGCGTGTTGGGTGGCGACGTGTCACCCAGCAAGTCGTTGTAGCCCTCGTACAAGACCGCGAGGTCGTAGTTGAGCCACAGGTAGTCCTGCAGCGTGAACTTGAACGAGTAAGCGCCCTCGTTGTTGTAGCCAAGGTTGATCACGCTCACCGCCGCCGCGTCGGGCCGCGAGGCCAGTTTCTGTTCGAGCAGGGCCGGAATCGCCTCGTGCCACTGCGCGCCGTAACCGTAGGCAGAACTGCCGCCGGTCATGACGATGCGAAACTCGCCGGGCCGCTTCCCGCCAACCGCCGGGCCGCGATAGCCCCAGATGTTGTAGCCGGCGGACTTCTCGAACCTGCCGTGCAGAAAGAAGTCCACGGCGAGCAGTGCGCCACCGGCGGCGAAAGAAGCCAGGGCCACTGCCGAGAGCGCAAACAGGATGCGCTTGCGCGTCACGAGCCGGTCTTCTCCAGAATCACGAAGAACGGATCGCGATCGAGCTCGGGCACCGACACGATTGGCGTCAACTGCCGGGATTCGATCAAGCCTTCAATGATTCGATCGCCGCGATTGCCAAGCACCAGGCTGCCTGGAGCGACGGTGTCGAAACTCTTGGCGTCCAGCGGTCCCGACTGTGCAAGCAGGTCTTCGCGGTGGTGCTTGATCAGGTAGAAGCGCCAATACGCATTCATCCAGTAGTTGCGAATGTCGGCGAGACCGCTGGTTGACTGAAGGTGGGCGAAGTACACGAATGACGTGTCCCCCTCGGGCCGGCGCTCGATGATGGCCTCGAGGGCGCCGCGAAGGTTGCCACCGAGCCACGAGTTCAGCCGCACCCGGTAGTCGCCGAAGTAGTCGCGCGAAAAGGAACCGAACTGCAATACTGCCAGCAAGAGCAGTCCCATGGCCACGACCGGCCCATGCGGGACGCGCGCCGCCATCACGGTGAATGCGACCAGCAGAACGCCGAGCCCCACGAGGCCGGCAGCCGATCCGCTCAGCCGCCCTTCGGTGGCGAGGGTCCAACCAGCGTAGGCCACACCAAGCGCCAGTGCCGTCGCGCCGGTCACGCCCGCGGCAGGCCGCGCGAACCGGATTGCCGGCAGTGCTGCGAGTTGCTTCACGCCGAAGGCGGCCAGCAGGGCTCCGAACGGCAGCATGGCCGTGGCGCGGTTAATGGCGCCCGCTTCGGGCACTAGCACCGCTGGCATCGGCGCGATCAGGAAGCCCGCGAGCAGCAGCAGGTTGAACGGGGTGCGATCGGCCGAAAGAATGCGAAACACGCCAATCGGAATCAGCACTACCAGCACTTGCGGAAACACACCCGCGGCACGGGTCGAGAACGTCATGCTCTGGTCGCCGCTCAGGAACAGGAACGCCGGATTGAAGAAGCTCCAGTAGAGCGACGTCATGCGCTCGACGTTTGGAAACCCGAGCAGCTCTTTCAAGCCCTGCAGCGCATTCAGGTTGCTGGCGTCATACAAGGCATAGCGCTGCGCGGTATCGCCAAATGCCGAGGGATGCGAAGCGAACCAGATGACAAATGCCACCAGCGGCAAGCCGAATCCGAGGGCCGCCCATGCGCCGGATTTCGCGTCCCCAGTTTCCGCGAACCAGACCGCCAGCGACAGGATCAGGAACACCGGCACCAACAGGACGGCGGCGGCGTAGCTGTAGAAGCCAAGGCCAAGACATAAACCTGCGAGAAACAACCAACGGGGTGCCCGGCTGGCCAAGGCCCGCTGCAGGCACAGCAGCCACAGCAGAATGAACGGAACGGGATAAAGATAGTCGAGCGCGTAGCGGCTGAAAATGAAGTGGGCCGGCGACAACGCCAGCATGCCGGCCGCGGCAATCCCGATCCACGAACTGTCGAACAACCGTTTCGCCACCATGTAGATCAGCAGCAGGTTGACCAGGCCGATGAATACCGATGGCAACCGCACTGACCACTCTGCGAACGGCAGCACTTGGTAGAAGGCCGCAGACAGGTAAAAAATCACCGGCGTAAACCAGCCGAATCGCGTCTCGCCGGGCATCTGGATGTGAAAGTAGAGCGGCAAGCTCGTCCCCTTCAGATCCCGTCCCGTCGTCGCCAGTTCGTGCGCATCGACGGAAATGATGGCTTCATCAGGCGAGATATAGGTGGGCATGGCGTCGAGCCGCCAGGCATACAGCACGCATGCGGCAATGAAGAGAACGCCGGCAACTACGCGAGTCACAGCGCGACCGGTGTCCTCTGCCGCAGCCACGCGCGGCCAATCAGCACGACCGCGATCACAGCGGCGGCCGCGGCCGGCGGCGCCAGCGTAATCGACATGCGCCCGGGATAGTTGTGCGTGTGGACAAACAACCCGCTCGCCATGGTCCCGGCAATCAGCAGCACGATCGCAACCGGCAGCCCTTTCAGCACGGGCGTTTGCAGCACGGCCAGCAGCGCAGCCGCGACACCGGCGACGACGGCGGCTGCGCGAATGTCGGGTTGGGGAGGCTCGTTCATCCACACGAGCGACGCGAGACTGTGGCTAATCCGCGTCCAGACGTCGGGCGATGCCAGCGAATGGATGCGCAGGCCGGTGTCATTGTTCTTTAGGCTCGTCCCGTAGAACAGGCTGAACACCCCGGTGTACCACCACGTCCGCAGCATGAACAGCGCCACGCCAGCGCCAAGCAGGCCGCCGTACATCACAGCGAGGCGAATGCGAACCCGCCGCAGGGCCGCGGCCACCGCGGGCGGCGTCGTCCACACGCGCAGCGGCAGCAGCAGGGCGACCAGGGACGCGGCAAAGATCAGGTGATTCAGGCGGGTGTAGAACATCAGCACCGCCATCGCGGCTCCCGCCAGCAGCGATGATCGACGGCCAAGCCGCGCCCGCAACAGGAAGAACGCGGCGAGAAACGAGAAGCCGGCAGCGACGATCTCAGACAGCCCGCGACCGGGGAAATACCAGATGGTGCCGACCGTAAACATCGCCAACGTCACAACGCCTGCCCCGAGAGCCGCGCGATATCCGGCGCTGGCTTTTGCGAGTTGGAAAGCCAGCAGGCCGCCCGCTAGCAGGCACGCGGCGTCGAGATACATTTCACCGACGCTCGAGTCGCCGAAGATCAAATGCAAGCCGCCGGTGATCCAGCGGTAGAGCGGCTGGTAATCGAAGGCGAGGCTGCCGCCTTCCAGCCAGTAACCGTGCATGAAAATGCGATAGCCCGCGACTTGGTACGCGAGCCAATCGTCGCCGGAGTAGGCGGTGAACCGGCCGATGTCGTCAAACGCGCGCGCGCCGAAGAACGCGAGCCACGGCACGCCAATCAGCAAGAACGCTCCGCGCAAATTGCGGCGGCCGACGCTGATTGGCACCGCCAGCGCCGCAACCAGCAACAGACCCGAAAACCGTTCGAGCCGCGGTTCTGTGCCGATCCACGCGAACAGGCAGCCTGACGCGAGAATCCACACCAGCAGCGGCAACTCGGCGCGCAATGGCCTGAGTGCGAAGCCCGCCCACGCCAGTGCCAGGCTCAATGTCACGAGGCTGGTGAGTGCGCCAATGGCGCCGGACGCCCGGTCGAACCAAGCCGGCACCGTCGTCGTGAACGTTGCCGATGACCATGCATCACGGCCGTTCCACAACGGCATCAGCGACCAGCGCTCGCCGCGCATCGCCGCATGCAGCACGATGCTATGCACCCCGGCCTCAAGTGGAACGGTGAGTGACTGGCCGTAAGCAGCGGCCACCGGGTGTCCGCTCACGGTCCCCGTGATCGCCATGTCGTCGGCCGCTGCCAGCGCGAACGTGCCCGGCTCATCGACGCGCATCTGGCCGCTAAGATCGAGCGCGAGGGCGGGGCGGCCGGGATGAATGAAATCCACCAGGTTCACCCACCACGCTGGAAACTGCGCCGATTCACGGTAAGCGCGATCGACGATGGCGGTGCATGCCGGCGCCTCGGCCCGCCAGTCGGCTCGCACATCCCAGCTGCGGAGCACTCCGAGCGGTTCGTTGATGCCGATCGTGGCAATCTCACCAATGAACGGCGCGGAGGTCGAGAAGCGTGCGCACAAGCCTTGAGGCGCGAGCAGCAAACCCGAGAGCTTGAGCGCCAGCAACATGACGATGGCGGCGCGGGCCTGCCAGCGAGCCAGGAATCGTCGATCGAACCACCACAGCGCCGGCACCACCAAGCCGATCACGGTGGCCTCGGCCGCCCCTGACAAGGGCGCGCCATCGAACGTCCCCAGCGCGCGACCCGGCCACAGCAACGCGGTCGCGGCCAGCAGCGACCAGGCGGCGGTCAGCACGCGATCCACATTCGTGCAAGGACGGGGTGGTAGAGTGAACGACGACCGACCGCATGCGCATTCTTCGCGTCATCACGCGCCTCAACATCGGCGGCCCCTCGATCCAGGCGCTCGCCCTCACGTCCAGATTGGCGGCGCGTGGCGCCATCACCACGTTGCTTCACGGCCGGCTCGGCGACGGCGAAGGCGACATGCGCTACCTGGCGGCGCCCGGTAGCAACCTGCAATTCGTGCCGACGCTGCAGCGCGCGATCGCGCCGCTTGACGATCTGCGAACGCTGCGCGCGTTGTACCGCGCCATGCGCGAGTTCAAACCCACGCTGGTCCACACGCACATGGCCAAGGCCGGCCTGCTGGGACGCCTGGCGGCGTGCGCCTACAACCTCACGCGTGGCACCGCTCCGCGCGCGCGAGTCGTGCACACCTATCACGGGCATGTACTCGAGGGGTATTTCAACCGCGCCACCACCGGCGTGTTTATCGGCCTCGAGCGCGTTATGGCCTGGTTCACCGACGCCATCGTTGCCATCTCGCCGGCCATTCGCGCCGACCTGATCGGCACCTACCGAATTGGACGAGCCGACCAGTATCACGTGGTGCCGCTCGGCTTCGATCTCTCCGCCTTCGCGGCCGTCGACACCGCAGCACGCCAGCGAGCCCGCGCCGAACTGCAGGTCCCCGAAGACGCGCCCGTGCTGGCGACAGTCGGCCGGCTGACGGCCATCAAGAACTACGCGCTGCTGCTCGATGCCGCTCACCTGGTGACCGCCGGCCGCCGCAACCTGGTGGTGTTGTTGGCCGGCGACGGTGAACTGCGAGCGGAGCTCGAAGCCCAGGCGGCCAGGCTGGGCATCACCGCGAACGTGCGCTTCCTGGGTTGGCGCCGCGACTTGCCCACGATCTACGCCGCCACCGACGTGTTCGCGCTGACCTCGCGCAACGAGGGCACGCCGGTGGCGCTGATTGAAGCGATGGCGACCGGAGTACCCGGTGTTTCGACCGATGTCGGCGGCGTGGGCGATGTCATCGCCAGCACCTCGATGGGGGTCAAGGTTCCCTTGGATGATCCGCGTGCGCTCGCCACGGCCATCGAACGCCTGCTGGGCGATTCGGAGGCCCGCCGCGAGATGGGTGCGGCCGCACGCGCACATGTGCTGCAGCGCTATGACATCAGCCGGCTGACCAACGACATCGACACCCTGTATCGCACGCTGCATGCCGGCGTGTGAGTGGCGTCGGCTAGAATGCTCGCCAGCGTGAAACGTCCAGTCCTGCTCGCGATCTGTGCGATCGCCCTCATCCACGCGGCCCTGTACATCGTCTACCAGGCGCCCGATCGACACGCGATGGTTAATTGGAGCGACCAACGCGGGTACCAGCGGCTTGGCGAAAGCCTCGCCACCACCGGCCAGTTCACACGCTACACCGGCACCGAGACCTTCACGCCGGAGGTCATCCGGACGCCGGGCTACCCCGCCTTTGTCGCCGTGATCTACAAGGTGTTCGGCATCGGCAACAACACTGCGGTCGCCGTCGCCCAGGCCTTTGTGTTCGCGGCGATTTGCCTGCTGGTGTTCGTCCTGGTGAAGCGCGTGTGGAATCCCCAGGCCGCGGTGCTGGCCGCGCTGCTGACCGCGCTCTATTCGCCCATGCCCTATTTCGGCGCTCTTGTGGTCACCGAGCTGTGGACCGCCTGTGTCGCCACGGCGGCGATGGTGATCCTGATCCGCGCTGCGCAGGGTGGCGCGCTCCGTGACTTCGCGATCGCGGGAATGCTGCTCAGCGCCACCACGATCGTCCGACCGGCCTTCGTGTTGATGCCGTTCTTCTTCGCCGTGGCGGTTCCGGTTCTCGTGCGAAGCCAGCGAACGGTTCCGCGGCTCAAGGGCTGGGGCGTGCTCACGCTGACCGCGGGCCTGACGCTGTTGCCCTGGTTCACCTACAACTACGTCAATCTTGGGCGGTTCACCCTGTCGCCGGCCGGCGGCATTGGCCGGGGACTCTGGGAAGGCTCGTGGCAAGGTCAGTGGCCGGGCCGCATCCAGGCGGAGCTGACCAACCTGGCCGAGACGACCCCCGATCGTCAGGAACTGAATCGCCGGATCGAGGCGAAGGCCATTGAGACCGGCTTGCCGAGCGGCCCCATGCTGCAGTACGTCAACGAGTGGCGCGACGTGCGCTTGATCTGGGACACCCCAACCGATCCCATGGAGCGCGTGCGCGCGCGCGTCGCGGCCGACGGCGAGTACCTGCGTTACGCGTTGATCCATATGCGCGTCGATCCCGTGGGCCACATCCGGCGCCACGTCGTACGGGGCGTCTTTATACTGTGGGCGGCCGAGATTCCCATTCGCTATGGCGACATCAATGCGATGCCGACTCTGGCGATTCGGGTGATATGGCTGATTCAAGTGGTGCTGCTGCTGGTGGCGGCCTGGGGCGCCACGGTGCTGGCCCGCGGCGGGCGCTGGCTCGAGGCGGTGATGCTGACGCTGCCGATCATCTACGTCACTGGCGTGCACTTGCCGTTACTGTGCGAAGCGCGCCAATCGTTGCCGGTGAAGCCGATGGTGCTCGCCCTGGCGGCCATTGGCCTCAGCCGGCGAACGGCGGCGGTCACTTTCCCTGGAACCGCAAGTTCATGAACGACAGCATCTCGGTCTTCCAGGCGCGACTGTCGGCGCCTTCGGGGCGGTTGATGTGGTCAGCGATCTGCATCCCGAGCAGCACGTTGTCGTCCATGCTGTTGTTCAGGAACAGCCCGTGACGGCCAAGCGTGAGCAGGTTCGACACCTCGTGCACGCCGTCGAGCACGGGAATGAGGTGCTCCTCGAAGTTCAGCTCGTAGACCGGGTAGGCAGTGGGGATGTCGGTGACGTGATACTCGAGGACTTCTTCGGCCGTGACGCCGTAGCCCATCTTCATCAGGTCGCGTAGCGCGAGCTGATAAATTTCCTCGTCGCTCGCCTGCCACAGCGCTTCTTCTTTCCACAGCGACAACTCGATGCAGAGCACCGTCGAGTCGTTCGGCACCATCTCGGGGCTGACGTTCTTCTGCTCCGATAACCGATTGACGCGGAACTGCTCGTCCAGCAGGTAGACCCAGTGGTAATCGGTCATTCGCGAGCGCTTCAGCACGATATAAATCAACTTGAGGCTGCGATAGCGCAGTTTGGCCGCGTGCGAGACCACCGCCGGCGGCAACGCCGGAGCCATCATCGACACCAGCGCCGGCAGCGGCAACGTCGAGAGCAGGATGTCGCAGTCGATGCTCTTCTGCTCGCCGCCCTCGGTGTAAATGACGCGGCTGACCCGATCGCCGGGCTGCCCTGAGCCTGTCGACGGGTCACGCTCGAGACGCACCGCCGGCGCCTGCAGTTTGATGACGTTGCCCGCGGCCCGGACTTCGGCCGCCATGCCTTCGTACAGCAGGCTGATGCCCTGGCGCGGATACATGTACTTGGTGAAATAGGTCGCCGGATCCGCCTTGATTCCTAGCGTCCGCAGGATGATGTTCTTCAGATTCAGTTTGGCGACGCGCTGCGCCTGCTTCGACGAAATCTGCGAAGTCGGCAGTCCCCACACCCGCTCGGAGTAGATGCCGAAGCACAAGTCGTACAGGGTGCGCCCGAGGTTGCGCACGCCCCACTCCTCGAACGAGTCTTCCTTCTTCGCCGGCGCGAACGCCGACTTCGCGGTCGCCATCAGGTAGTCGAAGACGATGCGGGCCGACAGGAGCGGGCTGACGCCCGTCAGCACCTGCAGCATTTCGAGCGGATAGACATATTCCTTGCCGCGCAACAGCACGCGAGTGCCGCGAGTCAGGATCAACGGGTCGTCGCCGAAGAAGCGCTCGATTGACGCGAGCACCCGGCGGCTTTCGTCGGTCTCGCGAATATGGAATGTGTGCGGGCCGAAGTCCACCGCATACTGGCCGACCTTGATCGTCCGCGCCATGCCGCCGACCGCGTCGTCGCGTTCAAGGACGGTGACAAAATAGCCCATCTCGGTGAGCCGCCACGCCGCCGTGATGCCGGCCGGCCCTGCTCCCAGTATCACCACCCGCTGCTGTCCGCTCATCCTCTCCCCATGTCCAACTGTTGGCCGGACAGGAAGGTCCGGAGCTGCTGCAATCCACGTTCGAACGAGACGCCCGGCACGCACCCGAACGTGTCGTGCATCGTCGTGTCAGCCGAGCGGAACTCGATGTATTCAGGCACGCTGCCTTCATGCCTGATCGAGACATTCACGCCGGCGACCCTGGCCATGGTTGCGACGATCTCGTCGACAGTCACCGGCGCGCCAGAAGCGAAATCCACCGTGGCCTTCGTGCCGGCGGCTTTGGTCAGCGCCAGAAACCCGTCGACCGCATCGTCCACATACATGAAGTCGATCAGGTTCTGACCGTTGCCGCGGATCACGAACTCCCGCTGGCCGTCGCGGATGGCCGAGAGCCATTTCGTGGTGATCTTGCGTGGCGCCTCGTAAGGGCCATAGGCGCCGAAGAATCGCACGTTAACGTAGCTGCCGATACTCTGGCGCCGCTCAGCGAAGAAGCGCACGTACTGCTCTGAGGCCAGCTTCGAGATCGCGTACGGCAAGCGCGGCGACACCGGCGTTGCTGGCGTCACCGGACCGTTCAGTCCGTCATACACCGCACCCGACGACACGTAGACGACGTGATCCGACGGGCAGTGTTCGAGCGTGGTGACAAAGGCCGCGGTATTCGAATCAAGATCCCATCGCGGGCGCTCCGCCGATGCCGCCGGGTCGCCGTTCGCGGCGAGATACAGCATCGCATCGGGCCGGCCAATGCGGCTGGCCAGCGCCGACACGGCGCTGGGATCGAGCAGATCGCACTGCTCGACCCGGACGTTTGGCAGGCCGCGTGCCTTGACGAACGCGTCGAGCCCCTGGGTGCGGTGGTAGACCGCCACGATCTCCCATTCACGAGGCGCGCGCAGCAGCACGTTGTGGCCGATGAAGCCCGACGCGCCGGTGAGGAGGAGTTTCATGGAGAACCTGAGGTCTTAGGGTCCTAGAGGCTTGGGGGCTTACTTCTTGCCGCTGACGGCGTCGTAGTTCTCGCGATACCACGCGATCGCCTGCGCCACGCCCGCCTCGAGCGACACGCTGGGCTTGAAGCCGAGCAGCGACATCGCTTTCTCGATTGAAGGGACGCGCAGGTCCACTTCCGGCCCGGGGTGGGGTTTGAAAACGATTTCTGACTTCGAGTTGGTCAGGCGGATGATCAGGTTTGCCAGTTCGAAGTTGGTCGCGGTTCCCTGCGGGTTGCCGATGTTGAACGCCTGCCCGATGGCGGCGGGGTTCTCGGCGCAGCGCAGTACACCATCGACGAAATCCGAGACAAAGCACCACGAGCGGATCTGCGTGCCGTCGTTGTAGAGGGTAATCGGCAGGTGGTGCAGCGCCTGCAGCGTGATTCCGCGAATCGCGCCGTCACCGACTTGGCGGGGACCGTAGACATTAAACGGCCGGATAATCGACAGCGGCAGCCCGTCTTCGCGATAGTGCGCGTACGACAGGTGCTCCGAGGCCAGCTTGCTGGCCGCATACACCCAGCGGCTTTCGCCAATCGGCCCGATTGGCGTGAAGTCGTCTTCCTTGCCTTTGTGGATGAAGGCGCCGTAGACCTCGCTGGTCGAGAACTCGACGAACCGCTCCACGCCGGTGGCCAATGCCGCTTTCACGACCTGGTGGGTGCCCAGCAGGTTGACCTCCATCGTCCGGACGGCGCTGCGGTCGACCGTGTAGACGCCGGCAATGGCCGCGCAATGAATCACGACCTGGCATCCGTCGATCGCCTGCCGCGTCGCCTCGTAATCGAGCACGTCACCCTTGATGAAGTGCAGGTGCTTGTGCTCGGAGAGGTGAGCAAACTGGAGCGCGTTGCGGTGCAGGTTGTCGTAGACGACGATTTCGTTGTCGTCGACGAGCAGCGACACGAGGTGCGAACCGATGAAGCCGGCGCCGCCGGTGATGCAGATTCTCTTGTTCTTGATAGCCATGTAAGACGGACCTCTGGAGGCTAGTGCTTGCCGTTGGTGGTTCGCGTGCGGACGGACACGGACTTGCGTTTGGGAGCTGGCTCCTGGCGCAGCGGGAACAGCTTTTCGCGCGGCACGCCGGCGTCGAGCAATTCCTGGAGCTGGCGCCCCGAGCGGTCAAGGGTGGCCACGATGATCAAGTCGAACTCGACGTTGGGGTGATCGGCAAGCGGCAGTACTGGCATGCCGAGGAATTCCTGCTGCCGATCGCCATCGAAAACCGCCACCGGTTCGAGACCCGATTCCTTGAGCGAGAGATAGGCCAGTTCGGCGGCCTCGCCGCTGCCGCAAATGGCCACCCGCTTGCCGGCTTCGGCGCACGCCTGCAAGGCCGTGCGCAGGTGCTGTCGCACCTCGCCGTAGAGATGCAGCGAGTAGTCCATGAACTCGTAGGTCAAGCGGGCCTTCTCGGCGATGCCCCGGGGCGTCACCAGGTAGGTGATGCGATTGGGCTGAACGTTGACCACCTTGATGAAGCCCTTGTGGACCATCCGCTTGAGGTAGACGTTCGCGAGGCCGAGCGCGATTCCCAGCTTGCCGGCCAATCCGCGCTGCGTGACTCGTCCATCCTGGTGGACGGCTTCGAGCATCCTTAGGTCGCGATGTGCTTCAACGTCCATGGTTCAAGGTGCTTAGGTGCTTAGGTGCTGTGGTGCTGAGGTGCTGAAGTGCTGAAGTGCTGTGGTGCTCAGATGCCCAGTGCGCGCTCGGCGGCCGCCCAGTCGTCCAGGTCATCGATGCTGATCGACCGATCGGAGGGCATGCGATAGGCAACGACACGGTCGCCATAGAGCGTGGGTTCCTGACCGGAGAGCAGGCCGGTTCGGCACGCGTAAATCGCGCCGTTCATCACCCACGCCTCGGCCAGATCCTGACGGCGATTGATGCGCTTGCGGACCGGCTCGCCGGTCGCGAACAGCTCGGCGAAGCCCTCGGCATCAAGACGCAGCGTGCGGGACGGGTGGCTGTGACCAGGCACTTCGCTGACGCTTACCACCGAGTCGGCGCCAGACGATTCGAGCAGCGCGACGGCACCGTCGATGTCAGCCGCCGTCCGCAGTGGCGACGTTGGCTGCAGCACGACGACCGCGTCGGGCTGGTAGTGAACCTGGTCTCGCATCCAGGCCACCGCGTGCTGAATCACGGGCAGGTGCGGGGTATCGTCGCGCGCTAGCTCGGCGGGCCGAAGGAACGGCACGTCGCAACCGAGCGCGCGCCCGGCGGCCGCGATGGCCTCGTCTTCGGTCGACAGGATCACGCGATCCAGCACGCGGCACTCACGAGCGGCGCCAACCGTGTACGCCAGCAACGGCTTGCCGGCCAGCAACTTCAGGTTCTTGCCGGGAACGCCCTTGGATCCGCCGCGGGCCGTGATAATTCCGAGAACTTTCAAAAGGTCGTGCTGACGGACCGAGCCTAGGCCTGGTCTCCCTCGAAAAACCGCTTCTGCGTGTAGAGCGGCGCAGTCGCCATGACCTGGACAACCGCGTCGCTGGCGTGGGGCTGGTGGTAAAGATTCGAGGCCGGGTAGGGGCCGTGCGCCAGTTGGGCGGCAACCGCGGAGGCAATGTCGGTCGAGTCGTAGCCGACGTGCGTGACGTGCTCGGCCGACAGCCGTCCGTGCTGGCGGCCCCCGATGTTGACCACCGGCGTGCCCAGGTACGAGCACTCCTTGATACCCGCCGACGAATTGCCCACCAGGCAAGCCGCATTGGCCAGCAGCGCGACAAACCGGTCGGCAGGCACATTGGTGATGAAGCGCATCCTGGCGGTGAGCTCGGGGTGGCGTTCGCGCATGTGGCGAAGGCTGTCGGCCATCTCGCCAGTCCCGGCGTCAGCGTTGGGCCAGAACCAGATTGCGGGAACGTCGAGCGCCGACACCGCTCGCAGGGTCGTCTCGAGATGCAGGCGATTGTCGGCTTCGGTGGTCACCGGATGCTGCACCACCATGAGAAAGGGTCGCTCGACATCGATCGGATAGCCGACGCCAAACCCGTTGATCTCGTCGCTCGTGATCGTGGTGTCGACCGAGGCCGCCAGTTCAACATCGAGCGAGCCAGTGTTGAAGACATAAGCAGGGTCTTCGCCCATTGCCAGCACTCGCCGCCGGGCATCGGCGTTGGTGACGAAGTGCAGGTGCGCCAGCTTGGTGATGGCGTGACGCACGCTCTCGTCGATGCTGCCGGTGACGTCACCGCCCTCGATATGGGCAATCGTGATGTTCAAATACGCCGCGGCCATGGCGATGGCAAGCTGCTCGAAGCGGTCGCCGCAAATCACCACGACGTCGGGAGCGGCGGTGTAAAACTCGTTGGTGAACTCCAACGCGGTCAGGCACGCGGTCTTGGCCATGGCAACGTGATTGCCACCTTCGATCACGTTGAACAACGACGAAGCAATCTCGAAGCCGCCGGCCTGGATGTCGTCGGCGATGTGGCGGCTGTACTTGTCGAGCAAGATCGAACCGCCGAGCATCAGCTTGAGATCGATGTCCGGGTGGGCTTGCAGCTTGCGCAGCAGCAGCTGGCTGCGGCCGTAGTACGCACGGTTGGTGATCGGAAAACAGATCTTGCGCTTGGTGGCGGTCACAGGCGCTCCGGGTTGTGGTTGATGACCACGGTCTTCAGCTCGGTGTAGACGTCCAGCGACTCGGTGCCTGGCTCGCGAAAGCCGTTGCCCGAGTTCTTGACACCGCCGAAGGGCATGTGCGGTCCGGCGCCAAAGGTGGCGCCGTTGACCGACACCAGGCCGCCGCGGTAGCGGCCAACAAATGCCTGGGCGCGGTGATGGCTCGCGGTGTGGATGGCGCCGGTCAGGCCGTAGCTGGTGCCATTCGCCAAACGCACGGCCTCGTCAAAATCGTGCACTCGATAGAGACAGGTGACCGGGCCGAAGAGTTCGTGCTGCGACACCACGTCATCGGCAGCCGCGCCTTCCATGACGGTCGGCGCCATGTAATAACCGGGCGCCAGCGCCGTCACGGCCTCGCCGCCGGCCACCACCGTTGCGCCACGCGACACCGCGCCGGCTACCTGTCCGATCAAGCGATCGAGGCTCGCGCGCGTGATCACCGGCCCACATTCGTCCTCCTCACCCGAGCCAACGCGCACCCGGGCGACGCGCTCGAGCAGCAGCTTGCGAAAGGCGTCATACACGCGATCGAACACGATCAGCCGGCTGCCCGACGCGCACCGCTGTCCCGCGTCGACAAAGGCCGAGGCCACCGCGAGATCGGCCGCCAGCTCGAGGTCCGCATCGTCGCACACCACGAATGGATTCTTGCCGCCGAGCTCGAGACAGACCTTGGCGAGCACGGCGCGATCGCTCACCATCTTCTGGATCAACTTGCCGGTCGCCGACGAGCCGGTGAAACTGACCACGCCGACGCGGTCGTCCTGCACGAGGGGGGCACCCGCGTCGGGGCCGTAGCCCTGCACGGCCGCGTACACACCGACCGGCAGGCCGGCATCTTTGAGCAGGCGGCCGACCGCCACCGCGGTATACGGCGTGAGCTCGTGCGATTTCACAACCACCGCGTTGCCGCAGAGCAGCGCCGGAAATGCCTTCCAGGCGACGCCCGCCAGCGGGCTGTTGAACGGCATGATCGCGGCGCAAATGCCGATCGGCGATCGCACCGTTTGCACTGTGCGATGAAGAATCGGACTCGGCATCGTCTTGCCGTAGAAGCGGCTGCCTTCGCCCTCCATGAAAATCGCGAGATCGGCGGACGAGCCTACCTCGGCGACCGCATTCTTCCAGGGCTTGCCGGTCTCCATCTGCACGATCGCGCCGAATTCCTGTTCACGCTCCCGCAGCAGATGCGCCGCACGGCCGAGAATGGCACCGCGCTTCGGCGCCGGCACGGCGGCCCACGCGTCAGCGGCGCCAGCGGCAGCCGACAGGGCGTGCGCAACTTCGGCCGCACCACCGCGCGCCACCTGGGCGACGACGCGGTCGTCGATAGGACAGCGCTTGTCAAACGACCCACCGCCGATCGACGGCGTTTCCGCGTCGGCTATCCAGTGTGGAACAAAAGAGGGATACGCCACGGTTACTGGGCGAGGGGGTTGAGGCGCGAAGCCTGGGCTTGCAAGACCGTGCGCGCGATCGCGGCGGCATCGAGGCCGTGATGGGCGAGCACTTCGACGTTGGTACCGCACGCCGGAATCTCGGTCAGCCCGATCGCAGTGACTCCGGCCCGAACACCAGTCCGCGCCAGGGCCGCACCCACCAGGACACCCTGGCCGAACTCCAGGTAGTGATTGTCGAGCGTGACAATCTCCTTGAATTGGCCGAGCGTCTCACGCACCCACCGATCATCGATGCGATTGAGCCACGGCAGATCGATGACCGCGGCCGAGATGCCCTTGGCGGCCAGTTCCTCTGCCGCGCGCCAGGCGTTGGTCAGCAGGACCGGGCCATAGCCAATCAGGGCGACGTCGGTGCCGGCTTTCAGCGTGACCCCGCGGCCGACCTGCAAGGCGTAGTCAGCCGGCATCACGTACGGCAGATCGAGCGGCACGTTCACGAATCGCAGGTAAGTACTGTCGGGGTTCTGCTCGACGGCCCAACGAATTGCCAGCCTGGCTTCCCGCTCACTGCATGGCTCGAACGCAACCAGGCCGGGCACCGCGCCGATCGCCGAGATGTCGCGCACCGACTGGTGAGAGTGGCCGGGGCCGCCAGGCACCAGGCCGGCCAGTGTCGCGGTGTAGATGATCTTTTTCTTCTCGGTGGCGTTGTTGTATATCTGTTCGTTGGCGCGCGTCGACAAGAAGCAGGCAAACGAGTGGACCACCGGCAACATGCCGCGCAGGGCCATGCCTCCCGCCGCCGAGACCATGTGCATCTCGGCGATGCCGCACTCGATGAAGCGTTCGGGCAGCTCCGCCTTGAAAGCCTCGATGCCGCAATCCGACAACAGGTCGGCGTCCATCACCACGATCTCCGGGCGATGGCGCGCCATCTCGAGCAACTCGTCGCCGTAGGCGAGGACAATTTTCTCGGGCTTGGTGGGCGACACCCGCACCGGCAACGGCGCAGACGTCAGCACCGCCGGCGGCAATCCAAGGCCCTCGAGGGTGTTGTTGACGCGGGCGATCATCTCCCGGGTCGCTGCGACGTAGTCGGCCAGCGACGGCGCACCGGCGTGGAAGTGATAGGTCTGGTCGCCGCACGCGAGGCCTTCCATGAACGACACGCCCTTGCCCTTGATGGTGTCGGCGATGAACACCTTGGGCTTGTCGGTGACGGTCGCAAAGTGCGCCAGCGTGTCACGCAGCACGGCGAAATCGTGGCCATCGCCACGCCGCACTTCCCAGCCGAACGCGCGGAACTTCTCCTCGAGAGGCCCAAGGTCGCTGACCGCCGCCACCGCGGAATCCGACTGCAGCTTGTTGTGGTCAACGATCACCGTGATCTCGGCCAGCCCTTCGTTGGCCACCGGCTGCAGCGACTCCCAGATCTGGCCTTCCTGCAACTCGCCGTCACCGGTCATCACGACGATACGGCCGGCGCGGCCGGTGTAACGATTGGCGCGCGCCATGCCGTAGGCCTTTGAGATGCCCATGCCGAGCGAGCCCGTGTTGGTGGCGATGAAGGGGGTGCTGACGTCGGGATGGCCGGGCAGGCCGTGCAGACGGCGCAGTTGCGGCAACAGATCGAAGCCCAGCTTCTCTGTGGCGATCAGCAACGAGTACAGCGCCGGCGCATCATGGCCCTTCGACGAGAAATAGACATCGGCATCGTCACTGTCGCCATTGGGGTCGTGCAGCGACTCGGTCCACAACCACGTGATGATGTCGGTCGAGCTGAAGCTCGAGCCAATGTGCCCTGAGCCCGCTTGCATGATCATGAAGAGCGTGTTGATGCGGCACAGGTCGGCCACCAGTTGCGCCCGCGCGAGGGGATCGCTCACGCCCGCGCGGACAGCGCGAAAGACCTCTCGCGAGACGTACGACAGCGAGTCCTCACCTACCAGCGCTCGATCGGAAAAATCTTTTTCGCCCATGTGTTCGCTATTCGTTCCTGGTTAGTCGCTTACCGTGCTGTCCAGCCACCGTCGACGACGACGGTCGCGCCGGTCATGTAAGAGGAAGCGGGAGAGGCGAGAAACAACACGGCGCCGTTATAGTCGCCCTCGCCAGCCATGCGGCCAAGCGGCGTGCGACGCTCGTATTCGCGGACGAAGTCCGGGTGATGCTCCGCTTCGCGCACACCGCCGGGGACCAGGGTGTTCGCGCGAATGCCGAGCGGCGCGCCGTACTCCGCCAGCCAGCGGGTGAAATTCAACACCCCTGATTTCGCCACGCTGTAGCCGACGGGCTTGAAGAAGGTCGCACCGGTGGTGCGCTTGAACTCGTAGATGGCCTGGTCGGGAGAGACCACGCCGTAGGTTGACGAAACGTTGATGATGCTGCCGGCGCTGTGCCCGGCGGCGCGGAAACCGCGGACAAACGCCTGCGAGGCGAACAGCGTGCTCTTGAGGTGGGAGTCGATCATCGTGTCCCACGCTGCTTCGGGGTAATCCTCGAACAGCCCGGTCTCAAGGCCGGCTGAGGCAGGCGACGAGCCCATGCCGGCGTTATTCACCAGGATCGTCGCCGCGCCGAGCGCGGCGCTGATGCGCGTGAACGCGGCATCGACGTCGGACGCCTTCGTGAGATCGACCGACTCGACGTGGATCGGCTGGCCTCCGCCGGAGAGGCCGCTGAACAGATCCCCAGCGCCGGTAATGTCGACCGCTGCCACCCGCGCACCGGCCTCGGCCAGGGTCCGGACATACTGGCGGCCGAGCCGCCCGACGGCCCCGGTGACCACTGCCACCTGGCCGGACAAGCCGAACAGCTGGCGCAACAGGCGATCCTGCATGTCGTTATTTTGCAAAGACTTAGTTGGATTACCGTCGACAGCGAGCCCGAGTGCGAAACAGGCCGCTGGCATCCCCACTCACAGGCTGGACCGCCGGCGAGGGGCCGCGTTCATGAACTGAACGAGTCATTATACACATCTCGTTCATGGAATGAACAAAAACTCCCGCGCGGGCGGACGCTGTGTTCACCGCGTGAACACAGCGCTAGCGGATCGTGCGATTGACTCCGGCGTAGGTGCGCTTTTCGGCGACCACCCGCTCGATGATTTCATCAAGCTGGACCTTCGGCTGGTAGCCGATCGCCTTGTGGATCTTGGTGAGATCGGGCACCCGTCGCGGCATGTCCTCGAATCCCTCTTCATACGCCTGGTCGTACGGAATGGTCACGATCTCGGAGCTGCTGCCGGTCGCCGCCTTGATGCGCTCGGCGAGGGCGCGGATGCTGACTTCCTCGGTGTTGCCGACGTTGAACACCTGGCCGATCGCCTCTGGCGTCACCATCAACTTGAGCAGCGCGCCGACCACGTCGCCGACATAGGTGAAACTGCGCTGCTGCGTGCCGTCGCCGAACACCGTGATCGGCTCGTTCTGCAGCGCCTGCCGGACGAA
This sequence comes from Acidobacteriota bacterium, assembly GCA_031392125.1. Classification (GTDB taxonomy): domain Bacteria; phylum Acidobacteriota; class Vicinamibacteria; order Vicinamibacterales; family UBA2999; genus 12-FULL-67-14b. The sequence continues at coordinate 39,592 of JANMUX010000038.1, forward strand.
CGTCGGCACCACCATCCCGTACTGCCCGGTCTGGCGCGGCCCTACCGTATTGAAGAAGCGCATGACGATGACCGGCTGCTTGGTCTCTTTCCAGTGGGCCAGCGCCAGGAATTCATCCAGCGCCTTGCTGCAGGCATAGGCCCAGCGGTGCCGCGTCGTGGCGCCCATCACCAGGTCGGCATCCTCGCGAAACGGCACGTGCACGCTCTTGCCGTAGACCTCGGACGTCGAGGCAATGAACACCAGTTTCTTTTTCTTGGCGGCGTGCCGCAAGATGACCTCGGTGCCATGCACGTTGGTCTCGATGGTGTGCACCGGCCGCTCGACGATCAGCTTGACGCCGACGGCAGCAGCCAGGTGGAAAATCACGTCGGCGCGGTCGACCATCTCGGCCACCAGCGAATCGTTGAACACGGTGTCGATGGTGTAATGGAAATCGGGCCGGCCCTTGAGGTGGGCGATGTTGTCGATCGAGCCGGTGGAAAGGTCGTCGAGCACGAAGACCTCGTGCTTGCCTTCCAGCAGCGCTTCCGCCAAATGCGAGCCAATGAAGCCCGCGCCACCAGTAATCAAAACGCGCATGTGTTTCGCTCTGTCCTCTCTCGGAGCCGAACCCGACGGCCGTGCCTTGATCGTATCCGCATTTGCCCGGGTTCCCGAAACATTGTCCCGGCTTACCGGCCGGCCTCATCGTGGAGCGCAAGCAGGTAGCGTCCGTATTCACTGGCTGGACCAAACCCGGCCGCCAGCTGCGCCAGCTGCGCTGCGTCGATGAAACCCTGGCGGAAGGCAATCTCCTCGGGACACGCAATCTTCAGCCCCTGCCGCCGCTCGATGGTCTCGATAAACTGACTCGCCTCGAGCAGCGAGGCGTGAGTGCCGGTATCGAGCCAGGCATTGCCGCGGCCCATCACCTCGACAGACAGGTTGCCCTGCTCGAGGTATACGCGGTTCAGATCGGTGATCTCTAGCTCCCCCCGCGGCGATGGCTTCAGGCCTTCGGCAAACTCCGACGCGCGGCCGTCGTAGAAATACAGCCCGGTCACCGCGAAGTTCGACTTGGGATGCGCCGGTTTCTCTTCGATCGAGGTAGCGCGACCGGCGGCATCGAACGCCACCACGCCGTAACGCTCGGGATCGCCCACGTGGTAGGCGAACACTGTCGCGCCATCGCGGCGGTTGGCCGCCGCCAATCGGCCGGGTAGCTCGTGACCATAGAACAGGTTGTCGCCCAGGATAAGGACCGAGGGCGCCCCCGCCAGGAACTCGCGTCCGATGATCAGGGCCTGTGCCAGACCTCCTGGGTTGGGCTGCACGGCGTACTGGAGGCGGAGGCCCCATTGGCTGCCGTCACCGAGCAGCTGCTCGAACGTTGGCGTGTCGCGAGGCGTGGAGATCACCAGGATCTCGCGCACGCCCGCCAGCATCAGCGTGCTGAGCGGGTAGTAGATCATGGGCTTGTCGTAGATCGGGAGCAGCTGTTTCGAGACCGCCCGGGTGGCGGGATACAGGCGTGTCCCGGAGCCCCCGGCGAGAACGATGCCGCGTCGTGCCGCTCCACTATCCGATTCAGTCATCACGATTCTTTCTGGCCCACGAGAGCCGGATGGTTGGGTCCCAACGGTTGCGCGTCCTCGAGTCCGGCAATGGCCGCGCGGCCCATCGCCAGTTGCGCTTCGACGGTGCTGCCGCCAATGTGCGGCGTGCCCAGGAACGTCGGCATGGCCAGCAGCGCGGGATTGGCGTCTGGCTCCATCTGGAACACGTCGCAGGCTGCGCCATCAAGGTGACCGCGCTTCAGCGCGTCGATCAGCGCCTGCTCGTCCACCAGCCCGCCGCGAGCCGCGTTAATCAAGCAGGCGCCCTGCGGCATGCGCGCCAACTGCGGCGCGCCAATCATGCCACGCGTGGAATCATCAAGCGGCACGTGCAGCGTGACCACAGACGACGCCGACAGCAGGTGATCGAGGCCGACCGGCTCGACCCCCTTCGCGGAGTAGAAGTCCGGGTAGTCGCGGAGGTCGTGCGCCAGCACGCGGCAGCCCAATGGCGCCAGCAACGTGACGAGCTCCTGGCCGACGAACCCACAGCCTATGATGCCGACGGTGCGTCCACTCAGCTGGCGGCCGACCAGCGGCCGGAACGTTCCGGCGCGTAGTAAGGCCGAAGATTCGGGTACCCGGTGCAGCAGGGCGATCGCAAACGCCAGTGTCAACTCCGCGACCGATCGCCGATTGACGCCGCCGGTCCAGGCCAGACTGACGCCGCGGCGCGACAACGCCGGCAGATCGAGGCAATCGAGGCCGACGCCGTATTTGCTGATGACTCTCAACTCGGGAACTTGGGCCAGCACGCTCTCGTCGATGCGCTCGAGTCCGACGATGGCCCGGTCGTGGCCGCGTAACAGGGTAACCAGGGCGTCGCCCTCGAGCACCGAAGGCGATTCGCTGAAGGTAACGTCGGCATACTGAGCGGACAACTCGGCACGTAACACCGGGTTACGCGAGAACGAACGCGACGCCACGGCGATGCGGGTCACGTCGCCGCCGGCCGG